>JAJFKK010000124.1 GCA_021773245.1 Gammaproteobacteria bacterium
AGGCCTGTTCCAGCGCGCATAGTTTTCTATAGTTTTCCGAAGAAAAGAATTCTGGCTGAAAGACATTACTGGACTCAATACCATGAATTATTATCGATATCTTGCCGCCTAACAAACCATCGTTGGCTGGAAAAACCTCAAAAAGATACTCGGTGACATGTGCATCATCACTGTTTAACAGGCTCGTTAATTCACCGAACCAGTTTTTTACGACGGCTTCATCAGCACAGTCAGCTTCTGTTACTACGGGCATGTAGCGAATAGCATTAACAATCGTAGGATGATATCGCTTACATAAGCGACTATAAGCACGGTTCATCGAAATATATAGATCGACCATCTCTTTAAGCGTGTCTTTCTCTATTACAGCTTGCTCGCCACCAGCATATAAACCACTGTTTTCTAAGGCTAATTCTAATAAATAAGACTCTCTGTCGACATCGTCTTTAAGGTAACGTTCTTGTTTGCCTTTTTTAACTTTATACAACGGAGGCTGCGCAATATAAATATGGCCTCGCTCTACTAGCTCAAACATTTGTCGATAAAAGAAAGTTAACAATAATGTCCTTATGTGTGCGCCATCGACATCCGCGTCAGTCATAATAATAATGCGATGGTATCTTAGTTTTTCAGGATCAAACTCTTCTTTGCCAATACCGCAGCCTAAAGCCGTGATTAACGTGCCAACCTCTACAGAGGACAACATTTTATCGAAACGCGCTTTTTCAACGTTTAAAATCTTACCCTTTAGCGGCAATATCGCCTGGTTTTTACGATCTCGGCCTTGTTTTGCTGAGCCACCAGCAGAATCCCCTTCCACTAAAAACAATTCAGATAAAGCCGGATCTTTTTCTTGGCAGTCAGCAAGCTTGCCTGGCAAACCGGCAACATCAAGAGCAGATTTCCTGCGAGTTAATTCTCTCGCTTTGCGAGCCGCTTCTCTAGCCCTTGCAGCATCTATAACCTTTTCTGTTATCGCTTTTGCTTCCGCTGGTCTTTCTAGCAAAAACTCCTGTATTTTTTCAGCAACGCAAGACTCAACAACCGACTTAACCTCACTAGAAACCAACTTGTCTTTTGTTTGAGAAGAAAACTTAGGATCAGGCAGCTTAATAGACAGCACCGCTGTAATGCCTTCTCTGACATCATCGCCGCTAACACTCACTTTAGCTTTTGCCGCTGCACCTTGTTTTTCCATATATTGATTAAAGGTCCGTGTTAATGCTGCTCTAAAGCCGGAAAGATGCGCTCCGCCATCTTTTTGAGGAATATTATTGGTAAAACAAAATATATTTTCCTGATACGAATCATTCCACTGCAGAGCCAAATCAACACCAACATCATCTCTATCGGTATGAATATCAATAACCGTTTCATGCAAAGGCGTTTTATTTCTATTTAAATGCTTAACAAACGAGCTTATGCCGCCTTCATATTCGAATACATCTGTTTTACCGCTTCGATCATCGTGTAGTTCTATGCGGATACCTGAATTAAGGAAAGATAACTCTCGTAAGCGTTTGGCCAATATTTCGTAATGAAACTCAATGTGTTTAAAGGTGGCCAAGCTAGGCAAAAAAGTGACTTCTGTTCCTGTTTTATCTGATGCTTCGCCCTTTTCTATATCAGCAACAGGATCTCCGTTTTTATAGGTCTGTCGATAAACAAAGCCTTCTCTATAGATTGTTAAATCTAACTTATCTGAAAGAGCATTCACTACCGACACACCGACTCCGTGCAGCCCGCCAGAGACTTTGTAGGAATTATCGTCAAACTTTCCGCCGGCATGTAAGGTTGTCATAATAACCTCTGTGGCCGAACGCCCTTCTTCATGAGCCCCAACAGGAATTCCCCTGCCATTATCAGAAACAGTAATTGACTCTCCAGAATGAATGGTTACTTTAATTTGATCACAGTGCCCGGCTAAAGCCTCATCAATACTATTATCAACCACCTCAAAGACCATGTGATGAAGACCTGTGCCATCATCTGTGTCGCCGATGTACATTCCAGGCCGCTTTCTTACTGCCTCTAAGCCTTTCAAAACCTTAATTTGCTCTGAGCCGTATTCGTTTTCTTCAGACATTTTTATCTCTCGTAAAGTATTACATTCATTCTATCATTTTTTCTACTTTACCGTGTTTCACGTGAAACACGGCATGCTTATCTTTTTCTTGTTTGAGCCAAGCAGGCTTTGTTAACGAAGAGACGAATGTTTGACTATCATTTGCCAACAGCAAATTTAACATCTTCACCGAAGACTCTTCGTCTAGCTCAGCATCTAAATCATCAACCAACACCATTGCGTCAATCTCAGCTTTTTTTAACATTGCAACTTGCGAAGAAACCAAGGCCGCCCCAAACAACTTGGTTTGACCCCTAGACAAATGTTTTGCCACATTGAAATCATCGTAACTAAATGAAACATCCGTTCGGTGAGGACCGATGTTGGTATATCCTCTTATAATATCTTCCTTCCTGCTTTCTTCCAGCAACAAAACCAAACTCTCATTTTTATACGAGTTATTTAAGTACTCAACTCTCCCTTCTCCGGACAAAACAAAAGGAAGATGGGTATTGTTTAAATATTGATTCAAGCCTGATAAATAGTCTTTACGCATTAAATCTATTTTACCGGTTTCATCAGCCATTAGTTTTTCCCAGCCCTTCAGCTCTGAAGAATGGATAGCGCGATCTGTTTTTAGTAATGCGTTACGGTGTCTGAGCGCTCGATGATAACTTTTCCAAACCTCAATATAGTTTTGTTCCACGTGAAACAAGGACCAGTCAAGCCAGTGCCTGCGTTCTTTTGGTGTACCTGTAAATAAAACATGATGATCTGGGGTTAGAATATAGATAGGTAAACGTTTTGCCTGTTCCGAAGCCGTATGAATTATCTCGCCGTCGTATTTTATCCCTGTAATGCCTCTGCCTTTTTCTACGCCAACATAAAAAGCTTTTCCTTCTTTTTTCCCTCTAGCAAAAACTTGTAGCTTTTCTTTTCCTTTCGTTACAACATCATTTATTCGTTTGCTGCGGAACGATTTAATTCTAGAAAGAAGGTAAACGCACTCCAGAACTGACGTTTTCCCACTTGCATTTGGACCATAAAAGAAATTGAGCTTAGGCGCAGGCTCTATACTAAATTCACCTAAATTTCGGACTGAAAGCCCCTTAAGCTCTTCAATACAAAGCATTTCCTATAGACGCATAGGCATTACAACATATTGACAATTTGTTTCGTCTTCGGGTAACACCAAGCAGCTGCTATTCGCATCTAAAACGCTTAATTTAACTTTGTCGCTTTTTATAATTGATAACGTATCCAAAAGATAAGAAACATTAAACCCTATCTCCAGTTCATCTCCTTCGTACTGAACTTCTAACTCTTCTTCAGCTTCTTCTTGTTCCGGGTTGTGGGCTAGCGCGCGCAGGCTATTAGAGCTCAACATAATTCGAACGCCACGGTATTTTTCATTAGAAAGAATCGACGCTCTAGTTAAGCTGTTTTTTAATTCTTCTCGATCTGCTAAAACAGGTGTTTCACTTAATTCGGGAATAACTCGTTTGTAATCAGGAAAGCGTCCATCTATTAATTTACTGGTAAAACAAGTGTTCGAGTTTTTTATTCTTATGTGATTTGTGCTTACCTGTATTTCTATTTCTGTTTCATCTTGAAGCAACCGGGTTAATTCTGTAATTCCTTTTCTTGGGACAATTATTTGTATTGGCTCTTCTATAGTTGTTTTTATTTCTGTTTCATCTAGCGCTAATCGATGACCATCTGTTGCTACAGCTCTTAATTTACCTGTCGATATTTCCAATAAAAGGCCATTTAAGTAATATCTTACATCTTGTTGAGCCATAGCAAATTGAGTATTAGTAAGTAATTGGTCTAGTTTTTTTTGTTTAATACTAAAAACCGCAATATTTTCTGTAATATCAATAACTGGATATTCGGGTGCTGGTAGCGATGCTAATGTAAATCTGCTTCTACCTGATTTTATTAATACTCTGTCATTTTTTACTTCAAACTGAAGTTTTGATTCTTGCGGAAGAGCACGACAAATATCAAATAGTTTTCTTGCTGGTAATGTTAATTCCCCTGTTTGTTCTAAAGGAACTTCAATTTTAACGATTAATTCAACTTCCATGTCTGTTGCTGTTACAGACAAAGAGTTCGTTTCCAAATTGAATAATAGATTAGAAAGAATAGGAAGTGTTTGTCTTCGATCTACGACCCCACTAACTGTTTGCAACACGGGTAATAGTACATCTCTATCTATATTAAATTTCATATATATACCTATTATTATTATTACTAGTAACTAAAAAATATGTTAATAACTTTATTTTCGCTTGTTATTCAATAGCTTAGAAAAAAATATTCTTATGTATTAAACCTGTTTAACCTTACTAATTAATGTTAACAATATGTGAATAACTACTAATAAAAAATTATTATACTTTTTTACATAACTTATCATCAGCTTGTTAATATATTTGTAATATTAACGTAATCTTCTTCAATTCTTTGTTCGGTTTCTCTTAACTCTTTTATTTTTCTACAAGCATGAATAACTGTTGTGTGGTCACGCCCACCAAAAGCATCACCTATTTCTGGTAAGCTATGATTGGTAAGCTCTTTAGCAACAGCCATAGCTACTTGTCTAGGCCTAGCTATTGATCGGTTTCTTCTTTTTGAAAGCAGATCAGCAACCCTTATCTTATAATATTCAGCTGTCATTTTTTGAATGTTTTCTATAGTAACTTGTTTGTCTTGAATTATAAGTAAGTCACGTAAGGCATTTTTTGTGAATTCTAGAGAAATTGGTTTTCCGGTTAAGTTAGAGTTAGCAATTACTCTATTTAATGCGCCTTCTAATTCACGGACATTTGATCTAAAACGTTTAGCAATAAAAAAAGAAACTTCGTCGGGCAGCTCCTTTTTAATTTGTAATGCTTTCTTTTTAATAATTGCAACTCGGGTTTCAAGCTCAGGGGGTTCTATAGCAACGGTTAGGCCCCAGCCAAAACGTGATTTAAGTCTTTCCTCTAGTCCATTTACTTCTTTTGGGTATCGGTCACAAGTTAAAATAATTTGATGTTCGCCTTCTAATAAAGCATTAAAAGTGTGAAAAAACTCTTCCTGAGAGCGCTCTTTTTTAGCAAAGAATTGAATGTCATCGATAAGTAGCGCATCTAAATTACGATAATGCCTTTTGAACTCATTAATAGCGTTATGTTGTAAAGCTCTTACCATGTCTGCGACAAACCTTTCAGAATGGAGGTAAGCTATATTTGCCGCTGGTTTTTTTTCCAGAATAGCGGCACCGACTGCGTGCATTAAATGGGTTTTTCCCAGTCCAACGCCGCCATAGATAAATAAAGGGTTGTAAGCTTTCCCAGGGTTTTCAGAAACTTGCATTGATGCTGCTCTAGCAAGCTGGTTTGAGTTGCCTTCTACAAAAGAATCAAAAGTAAAAGAAGTATTTAAATTACTAGAGTGTTTAACTTGAGGTGTTTGGTTTTTTAAAATACCGGCATCAATAGATAAATGGTTAGTAGGTGTGTTTTCTTTTTTTCTTTCATTTTTGCTTTTGCTGCCAATTTCGAGTTTCAGCGATATCTGTTTGTTTTCATTGGGGTCGTTGTTTAGAAGATCTTCCATTCTTGATAGATATCTTTCGCTAACCCAATCTAGAACAAATCTGTTTGGGGCTAATAGACGTACGGACTCACCCTTTTCAATGGCGTGTAGAGGACGTATCCATGTATTAAATTGTTGAGGCGACAGCTCGCCCTCAAGTCGCTCTAGGCAACGTTTCCATGGGGTTGTTCCCACCAAATAAGTCCTCGTTGAATACAAGTAAAAGAAGAGTTTGATGAAGTTTATACCTGATTAAAATAGTTATCCACAACCATGTTCAAACTTATTTTTATAAGAACAATTGACATATTTATTGCCACAACAGTACTATGTGCGCCCTTTTAAACAGCTATACACAGAAAACCAAAGGCACGGCATATGAAACAGACTTATCAACCAAGCAAATTGAAACGAAAAAGAAACCATGGTTTTCGTGCTCGTATGCAAACCCGCTCAGGAAGAGCCATCATTAAAGCCCGCAGGAACAAGGGAAGAAAAAAACTTTCTGCCTAGAGACAGTTTCTAATGTCTTCTTTCGGAGGGCGTTTCCGAGCATCAAATAGACTTAAACGGCCGGAAGAATTTAAACAGGTGTTTTCTTCAAGGCGTCGTTCGAGCGACAATTCTTTTCTTTTTTTAGCAAAAAGCAATGAGTTTAATGAGCCTCGCCTGGGCTTGGCCGTTCCCAAGAAGCATATTCGTAGCGCTGTTGAGAGAAACAGGCTTAAACGTATAATCAGGGAAAGTTTTCGGTTAAACCAAAAAAAACTGAAAGGAAACGATATAGTGGTGGTTGTGAGAAGTCGCGTGGATGTTAATAAAATAAAAGCAGAGTCCATTTTTGCAAAGCACTGGGATAAAGTTATTTTATGAAAAAGGTTTTAGTAAAAATAATTAATTTATATCAGCGCTATATAAGTGTTTTTTTAGCACCTTGCTGTCGTTATTATCCAACTTGTTCTGAGTACACGATTGATGCGTTATATGAACACGGTGCTATAAAAGGACTGTTTTTGGGCGCTTGTCGTATTTGTCGTTGCCACCCTTTTCATAAAGGCGGTTTAGATCCAGTCCCTCTTAAAATTAAAAGAGCCACAAACTAATGGAAACAACCCGGTTTATATTATTGATTGCGCTTGGCCTTGTCTTAACAATGATATGGCAAGCCTGGCAAGAAGACTATGGAATGATGGCGCCGGTCGAAGTTGTCGATTCTTCTGTTCCAAGTCCAGTCGTAGAAAACGATGAAAGCTTACCTGTTCCTCAATCAGAAACACTAAACAATAACGTTGCGCCCATAGCTGCCGAAGCACAAACATTAAATGGAAAAGTTATTCGTGTAAAAACAGATGTATTAGATATAGAAATTAATACACAAGGAGGAACAGTTCAGAGAGCAGCATTATTGAATTATCCTCTTTCTAAGAAAAAAGAAGAAAAAGGGAAAGTTGTTTTATTGAACAACGAAAGCAATGGGTTTTATTTAATTCAGGGCGGCCTGTTAAGCAAATCAGATTTAGCTAACCATAAAACTATTTTTAATGCAGAGAAGGAAGCTTATCAGTTAGGTGCGGATGATAGCATCTCTGTTCCTTTGTTATGGGAGTCTGAAAACGGCTTAAAAATAATAAAAACATTTACTTTTTATAAAGGACAATACATAGCGGACATTAGTTACAAGATAGAAAACAATACTAATGAAGGCTGGGCGGGCAGTGCTTATGCTCAAATAAACCGAACCGAACCGACCGAAGCGGGCTCACGTTTTATTTATACTTACACCGGAGCAGTAATCTCTACTCCTGAAAAACGTTATGACAAAATAGACTTCGGTGAAATTGAGGACGATAAACTATCTGTAGATATTACCGATGGCTGGGTTGCGATGCTGCAACATTATTTTTTTACAGCATTAATCCCTGGCTCTAAAGAAGAGCCGTATCATTATTACACGCTGAACCCCGATCAGAAAAGTTATGTAATCGGCGCGATAACCCCAACGAAAAGTATTCCAGCTGGCGCTAGCGATAAAATTAGCCATCGCTTTTACGTCGGTCCCAAGCTTCAAAAAGAACTGCCTCAGTATGCCGACGGGCTCGAGCTAACGGTTGATTACGGTATTTTCTGGTTTCTTGCTGAGCCTGTGTTTTGGCTTTTAGATCATATACATGATGTTGTTAAGAATTGGGGTTGGTCGATTGTTCTGGTAACGCTTCTTTTAAAACTATTGTTTTTTAAGCTGTCAGCAGCGGGCTATCGCTCGATGGCAAATATGAGGCGAGTCCAGCCGAGGTTGTTATCTATTAGAGATCGACATAAAGATGATCGTGCCAAGCTTAATCAAGCAATGATGGCTCTTTATAAAGAAGAAAAGATAAACCCTCTCGGCGGCTGTTTTCCAATATTAATTCAAATACCCGTCTTTATTTCCTTGTATTGGGTGTTATTAGAAAGCGTTGAATTAAGACAAGCAGATTTTATTTTGTGGATACATGATTTGTCCGCAGCAGACCCATATTTTGTTTTGCCTTTGTTAATGGGCATAACTATGTTTGTTCAGCAGAAACTAAACCCGGCTCCTATGGATCCTGTTCAGGCGAAAGTAATGTCGGTTTTGCCTGTGGTGTTCACCGTGTTTTTTGCTTTTTTCCCGTCCGGACTGGTTTTATATTGGGTTGTTAACAATACGCTTTCAATTGCGCAACAGTGGGTGATCACACGTAACATTGAGCGTGATAGCGCAAACAAAAAACTCCCCAATAAATAACTTGGTTGAGCGGTTGACGCCATGCCAGAATACAATGACACAATAGTTGCTATCGCGACGCCATCAGGACGAGGCGGGATAGGCGTGATACGTGTCTCTGGAAAGAAAAGCAAAGGGATTTATAAGGCCTTAACCGGTCTTCCTCCAAAGCCTCGTCAGGCGCAATTCGTTTCATTTAAGTCTTCTTCTCAGCAGCTTATAGATAAAGGCATCGGCCTCTATTTCGAGGGTCCGTCATCATATACTGGTGAAGATGTTGTCGAATGTCATGTTCATGGCAGCCGGGTCTTGCTTGATGTGTTGTTAGAAGAGATTGTTTTTTTAGGAGCAAGAGCAGCAAGACCAGGGGAGTTTACCGAAAGAGCTTTTTTAAATGGCAAGATGGATTTGGTTCAAGCCGAGGCGGTAGCTGATCTTATTGATAGCAATTCTAAAAAAGCAGCGCGTAGTGCGATGCAGTCACTTGACGGAGTTTTCTCAAATAATGTTAAACAATTAAGGGAGCTTGTTTTTAATGCCAGAACCCTGGTTGAAGCAGCATTAGATTTTCCTGACGAAGAAGATGTCGATATCAATATCGATCCCGCAATTGAAAATGTAGAAAATAGTTTGTCCGCACTTAATAAGTTGTTAAAAAAAGCAGAAGCCGGGCGTGTTCTTGATCAAAATCCTGCGGTAGTGATTGTCGGTTCACCAAACGTAGGCAAATCATGTCTTATTAATTATTTATCAGGCTTTGATTCAGCCATTGTGTCTTCTGAAGCAGGTACGACGCGCGATACTATCCGTGAAAAAGTTTTGTTGGGTGATTTTGCGATCACTTTGGTGGATACGGCAGGCATACGAGAAACTAGCAATGAAATTGAAAAAGAAGGGGTTGAAAGATCGTACAAAGCATTGGCCGTGGCAGATATTGCATTGTATGTTCTTGACCATAGCTTGAAACAAGAAGCTGAAGAAAAAATACTGACAGATCATATATCATCTGATACAAAAGTAATCACAGTAAGAAATAAAATCGATCTTTGTGATAATGGCGATTACAAAGTGATAGACGACACGGTTTATGTGTCAGCAAAAACAGGCGCGGGCATGGACGATTTGATCGAGAAAATATGTTCAGTTCTTGATATAACAGACAATGAAGAAGACATGATCTTTGCGCGACAGCGACATATTGATGCGTTAAATTTAGTAAAAGATCATCTGCAGCAAGCTTTATCTGGCGCAAAGAATGGTGTTGGCCTGGAAGTCTTGGCAGAATCTATGAGACAAGCTTTAGCTGGGTTTGATGAGGTGACCGGCAAGACGACTAGCGATGACGTTTTGGGCAATGTCTTTTCACAGTTTTGTATTGGCAAATAATCGGAAAGAGGAAAAATTTTGAGTATCAAAATAGAATTATCGGTAGGCGAGTTATTAGATAAAATCACTATCCTCCAAATAAAATCAGAAAGAATTGATGATAAAGCCAAGCTAGAAAATATTAACAAAGAACTTTCAGTCTTACAGTCTTTGTGGGAAGCATCTTCGTATTCACAAAATAATCTTGATGAAGAAACACAGGAATTAAAATCAATTAATGAAGAGTTATGGGATATTGAAGACAAAATAAGAGACAAAGAAAGAGAGCAAGCGTTCGATCAGGAGTTTGTAGAGTTAGCAAGATCGGTTTATTTTACAAATGATAAACGAGCAGATATTAAACATGTAATTAATAGCAAAACAGGATCTGAGTTGATAGAAGAAAAATCATACAGCGATTACTCGGTTAATAAAAACTAGTCGCTATTATATAATATAGATTTTAATGAGCATTAATAAAATACTGTTTATTGGTCTTAGCTCTGTTGGCGATGTGGTTATGACGACGCCAGTATTAAAATCTTTACAGAATATGTATCCAGATGCCATGTTCGATATTGTTGTTGATAAACGCGGAACAGGCCTATATAAAAATTATCCGCGACTTAACAAGCTTTATTTAAAGGACAAAGACTTGCCTTTAAGAGGCGTGCCAAATTTATTGTTACAACTTTGGAAGAACAAATACGATCTTGTTGTTGATGTTAGATCAGACGGGCTCGCGTATTTGTTAAGAGCGAAAAAAAGATATACGAAATGGTCTGCAAAAAGTTATGGTCCCCACGCAGTAGAAGGTTTAATTGGCGTCATCGCTAAGTTACATGGCAACAAACCAATTCCTGATACTAGTGTCTGGCCGTCCAATGAAGACAAAGACTATGCGGAGAAAGAAATATCTGTATTCGCAGATAAGACTAAGTTATTGGCTTTGTCTCTAGGCGACAGTCGCAAGCCAACGAAAACATGGTCTGTTGAAAAGTATATTGAATTAATAAATCGGCATGAGGATGGTTTTTCAGGGGTCATTTTCCTTGGAAACAGCTTTGAGGCCGCAGAGACGCGCGAAGTAGCAAGCAAGATCAGTCTGCCGCATATTAATACTGTTGATAATAGTTTATTGGAGGCGGCGGCACTGATAGAAAAATCGTGTCTTTATATTGGCCCTGATTCTGGGTTAGGCCATATCGCAAGCGCAGTCAAAACTCCAACAATTAGTTTTTTTGCTCTGACTGAGCCTGAGCGATATAGGCCCTGGGGAAATAAGGCGGTCTGTCTTGTGGATGAAAATAGAGATGCGCGTAATATACCTGTTGATAAGGTTAGTGCTGCTATTAAAGGAATACTGAAGTGAACGAGTTATTTCGAGTGCTAGATCGGGTTTTGAAAAAATATGGCCACACCATAAAAAAACATTCTGAATATAATTTGTTGCCATTAGAAAACTTTAATAAGCTGATTAGCCAAAAAAATGTTTACGACACGTTTAATTCTAAAAAAATAATTACACCGAGCAACATTGATTCTTTAACGGTTTGTTTGCGCACATGCATAAACTCTAAACGAGATAATGGTGATCGTAATGAGCTAACAGGCGTTAGCCTAGAAGAGCATTTACTAAGGTGTATCAATTCATTAATTTTATCGATCCAACACGCCAGCGAAAACAATTGTAATATTAGGCTTATTGTTTTCGACGATCGTTCTGAAAATTCAGTTTTAGAAAAAATTGAATCACTATGTAAAAAACATAGTTTTGAATGGAGCATCGTTACTACTGAAAAATCAGGCCAAGGGGCATCGCTGTATCAAAATTTTAGTTATGCGAAAGAAGGAGAAGGCCTTTATTATTTTTGTGAAGATGATTATTTGCATATAGAAACAGCAATTTATGAAATGATTAATTTCTATAAGGGGGTTTACGATCAAACAGGATCTCACATATTGTTGTATCCTCAAGAGCATGAGATTGTTTTTGGACAGTTTAATTATCCTTCTTACATCCTTTATAGTGACTTTAGGCGATGGCGTTCAGTAAGCCACGCTACGCATACATTTTTTACGCACGCTGAAATGGTCAAAAAATATTGGCCATACTTTGAAAACACAAAGTTTGTAGGGATAAAAGAAAAGCGACACCTTGGAGCAGAAAAGAAAACTACGGATAAATTGTTTAATCATATTCTTGGCTTTTCGCCTATTCCGGCAGTAGCTGTTCACTTGCAAACCCAAAACTGTTTGCCGCCGTTTTTTAATTGGCGTGAAATTTGGGACCGCCTAGAAACACCCAACAGCTGATGTGGGCTTTAGTTACGCTTTATTATAGATAAGGCTTAATTTCAGAATAAACCTCATTTGGCAAAATGTTGCTCATACATATATTGTCCGAGCATTCTGTTTTTAAACAAAAACTACAAGGCAAAACCTTTTCTATAACGACCGCGTTTTCATTTGTTGGGAACCACCGATTAGATAAATCTCGTGTAGAAAAAAGAACGATGAGTTTTGTTTTTGTTGAATCACAAAGATGCATGGCGCCAGTGTCAAGACTGATTGCAATTTTCGATTTTTCAAGGATATAGCGTAATTCAGGTATTTTAAGCGCGCCACAAAGGTTAATAGTATTAGCCGCTTTTCCGACAATATATTCTCCGTCCGGTTTTTCTTCGTCTCCGCCGACAATTAATATCTTTTGTTTTTCGCCAATAAGTTTGGCCAGTGACACCCAATGATTTAACGGCCATTTTTTTGGCTTAAGTTTTCCTCCAATTAAAAAAGTAATTGGCGGCATCGATTGTAATAACTCCTTAATTTCTATATTAATCGGCGCCTTACTTGTTATTGGGTAATTGACCTCACCGGAAAGTCCATTTTGTTTTAACATTTCTACAAAACGGCCGGTGTTCGTTGGTATTTTTATGTGTTTTTTTTGCTGCCGCATAAAAGATTTAATTCTTCCTGAGTCCCAGCCAAATGCATAATTTATTTTTAAGTAATAACGAACGAGCAGAATGTTTCTTATCGACTTATATAGTCCAAGGTTTTGAGGTAATTGGATGAATAGATCGTACTGCTGGTTTCTAAGTTTTTTTAGCGTCGCTTTACGTTGGGATTTTTTAATATTATACAGTTTACTAATCAGGCCCTTCTCGATACTGATCTCTTTGAAAGAGATTCCATGATTATTTACTGATAATAAATCAATTTGAGCTTGCGGATAATTTTGTCTGACAATGCTTAATGCGGGTAAAGCGACGATAGAGTCACCAAAAGCACCGTCACGGTTAATTAGAATTTTTTTAATTTCCGTTTTTTTGCGAAACAATAGATCAACTAAAAACCTTATACTTACTGTTCGAAAATATTGTATAAAGGACACGAAAGCGAGGGCTAATTTACTACTGAAATTCACATTAGCCCCTTTTCTTTAATTTTATTTAACACCACATCCAAAGAGATTTTTGATATATCTACCGGCTCAAAGTCCGCATCATTTTTTGCTATGAAGCTGTTTGTTGTTATTACATTATCGAACTGTCCCAATGCATGAGTGCGTCGAGCATAGGTTGGGCCAAACAGACCAAATACAGGTATTTGAGCACAAGATAAAATATGCATCGGTGCAGAATCATTTGTTACTGCAAATTTTGCTCTTTTGCCTAGCTCAACAAGCCCAAGAATATTAAAGGCATTTGTTGCATTAATTCCTGTATTTTTACTGAGCATTTTATTTAATTCAATATCATCGTTTCCGCCAACCCAAATAACGGAATAAGTGTTTTTCAAAGCTGAAGCTAACTGAGAATAATATGGCCACCTTTTGGCCAGGTGCAAAGCGCTAGAGCCAGCATGTAATAGTATAAAGTCTTTGTTAGATAGTTTGTTTTCATCAAGCCAGTTATTGACTTCACTAACGATATTATTTGGAACAGGCAAATAAGGTAAAGCTTTTGCGCGCTCTATATCTGCGCTTTCTATAATTTGATTCAGCCTTTCAAATGAATGACATTCACCTATAAATTTAGTTTTAGGGTGTGCTTGATAAGGATGTCTGGGGTGGTTGCCTGCTCGAAAAGGGCTGCCAGATAATGCACAATAAAGACTAGATCGATCATTAGACTGCAAGTCATATATTCGATCAAATTTGTTTTTCCTAATCCATAGAACAGAACGGATAGTATTTAATAGCCCCTTACGCTTAAAAGAAAAAACCTGTAATTTTTCAAAGTTAGAAAATAAATTTTCAAAAGATGGGCTGGTTAGCAAAAAAACTTCATCTTTATTGTGGTGCTCGACTATTTGCTTTACTACTGAGGTAGAAGTAATAATGTCTCCTAATGCACCTAATTTTATAATTAGAACTTTCATCTATAGCATTATTAATGCATTAATCAATTAACTTTACTTTAGCGAAATACAAGGAAAGCAACAGCCAAATCATGCTGGACCAAATAGAGCCATAAAAAGCCATGTGCGTATTAAATGGGAACATCGCAACAATAACGGGGATAAAAAAAGGAAATAAGTTTTTATTATTAGATTTTTGTAACATTTGAGCAATCAGATAAAGTGCGAGCAGATAACCTATAAAACCAATTAATCCCGTCTCAGCTAGAATTTCTAGTATAATGATATGTGGTTGACTTGGTATATCATTCCAATGAACAAAAATATCTCCTTCAGGGGCGTGATCTTTATAAATATAACGAAAGCCACGAGGGCCAACACCGTTTATAGGGTTAGCTTTGAAGGTAGCGAAGGCCGTTTCCCATATAGGCAATCTAACGGCCGTTGCAGCATTAATACTGTCGTAGTTAGTGCTGAATATACCCAGTGTGACTTTAAACCTATTATTTGTAGGGCCGTGAAAAACTATTGTTGATATGAGTAATACAGAAACAAGCGTAGCAGTAACGCCCAATACCTTAAAATAGTTTATTTTATTTATAGAATAAATAAACCCATAGATCAAAAAGCCAAAAGAAGACAGGGCTAACATTACCCATGCGGCTCGTCTGCCACTTAACAGAATAATAAAAAACAACGGAATTATACTTAAGATTAACCACTTATTTTTTTCAGAATGCATGTATATATATATATATGAAAATGCAGAGAGAACTGAACAAATATGTGAAATAGTGTTTCTTGGGTAAAACACGCCTGTAATGCCAAGTCCGGCTTCGTAAGGAAAGCCCAAGAGATTTTTATTGAACACGAACTGAATGGTTGCGTCTATGCTCCAGAAAAGAACAATATAGAAAATGCCGGCAACAATAAATTTTAATCGTTTACTGTTTTTCGATAATTCTTTAATAATAAAAATTCCGGCAAAGAAAAACCGCAAGTAAGGAAAAAGTGTATGAGCGGAATGACTCGGGTTTACGGCATCTAAAAATGAAATTAGCAAGGGTAGCCATAGGCAAAGGAAAACAAGCGCAAAAGTTTTTAATATTTTATCTTCTATTATAATTTTAGGCGTAGCTATGAGTTGATATAATCCCAATATCGCCATAATACCTATAGGGTAATTATATAAAGATTTGCTAACAAACCCCAATATTGCCAGCAGTATTAACAAGCAAGACCAATATTCTTTGAGCCAAAATAATAAGTTAATTATTGTTTTTGAGTTTCTTAAGTTATTTAAAATCATTTTTTTATTAGACGGTGTTAACGATAACGCTCAATAATAATGTTCAGAAGGCCGCATAAATATCCTAAAGAGCTCGCGATTTTGATAATGCCTTTTTCTAACAGTTCTTTTTTTTGGGAAAACATAAATAATATAAAACTAAACAGGCCGCCAACAAACTTTCCAAATGACTTAATTAAAAAATGGGGCCAAGCTAAGAATGTATTTTTTTTAGTCTTATAATATACAACATTATTTATGGCGCCAGTAAAGTGCCTATAAAATAAATATTTTTTTGTTCTTCTTTCCTCTGGAATGGTTTCATAAATAATAGCCTCCGAGCACCAAACTTTGCTAAACCCCATTTCCGTAGCCCGATTGAAAAAATCAAAGTCTTCTCCACCAATAAAATTATAAGATGTATCAAACCATAGCGCTCCCTTTGAAATCAAAAGGTCTTTAAAAATGACATTTCCTGCAGCGACATGTCTCGGAATATGGCCTGTAGCATGTTTAACATTTATCTTTATGCTTTTTAAAGGGGTGGTTTCATAGGTTGATATTACTGGGCCAGAAACAATATCTGCATTATATTCATTAAGAGTATTTAAGTGGCTTATAAGCCATTTTGAGTGAGGAAATTCATCATCATCAATAAAGCCAATATACTCGGCCTCGTGTTTGATGGCTTCTTTAAGCAGCCTGTTTCTTGCAGAGGCGATACCTCGGTTTGGCTCGACGACATAATAAATATTATCTGTTTTTGTGGCATCAAAGGCTTCAAAAACATGGCGAGCACTCTCGTTTTTATCATTATCAACAATAACAATAATAATTATATATTCTTTAGGGGCTTCAATTTTTGTGATAGCTTTAATACAGTTAAGAAGCATCGCCGGGCGCTTATATGTAGCAACACAAATTGCTATAGTGGGAAGGTTCTGTGAACTCATCCGGCTATCTTTGTGCTTTGTTCATAGAGTTTAATGGTTTTTTCGATCATTGATTGACGTGTAAAAAGGGCGCTTTCTATTATTTTAGGTTTGGCGTTATAAAAAGTTTTGATTTTTTCGATGGCGCTTTTGATGTCGTTTGGCTTTACAAGCCCACTTGAAAACATTTCATTTAATACTTCGGATGCTCCGCCGTGATCATAAGCTACAACAGGAATCCCGAGGCTAAGTGCTTCTAATGCTGTTCTGCCAAATGCCTCGGGTTCTTTAGCAAGAGATAAAACAATATTAGAAATAGACATGACTTCTTTCATGTCATCTCTTTGGCCAATAAAATTGATATCATTTTCTAAACCAAGAGTTTTGACTTGCTCATTTAATTGTTTAAAAAAATTAATGCGTCGAGGGTGTGGCGCTCCAGCGATCAACCCATGTATTGGCAAACCGGTTAATTTTAATTCATAAATTATTTTAAGAAAATCCTCATGACCTTTCCAGCGAGTTATACGCGCAGGCAAAGTTAAAATAAATTTATTTTTTAAAACGCAATATTCTTCATCCCATTTTTTTTGCCAGTTTTTGTCAGGGCGAAAAGCACGTGGAAATTCATCTGGATCTACGCCTCTGTTAATAACAGTTATTTTTTCTTGAGGCGTCTGGTTATAATTTAAATTAATATAGTTTTTAATGAAATTAGATACCGCAATAATTTTTTCGCCGCGCATCATTATTTTACTATAAGCATTGACGGAATAAGGGCCGTGTACAGTAGTAATGAACCTTGGCCTACTGTTATTATCCATTTCTTTCCAGGCTAAATAAGAAACCCACGCAGGCAGCCTTGAACGTACATGTAGGATATCGACAGACTCATCAATTAATAGTTTTCTTAGTGGTTTTATATATCGCAGAGTAAAGAAAGATTTTTTTCCTATTGGCCACTCAATATGTTCGCTTCCTTGTGAAAGCAGTTTTTCTACTAGCCGGCCACCTTGAGAAATGACTATTGATCGATGTCCAGAGCTAACGAGGCCTTCAGCAATTTCCAGCGTTCCCCGCTCAACGCCACCAACTTCCATGGCAGGGAGAATTTGAACTACAGTTAGAGGCATCTTAGGACCCTTATTTTATGTGTTGAATACATACTTTCATCGATGCTTTAAAGCCAAATCTTTTCTTTGTAATAGATAGCCCGTGATTGTTAAAAAGCCTATTTAAGGTATTTTTATCGAAGTAGTATAGATGCTCAGAAGGCTTAATTTCTTTCCAGTCAGATAATGGCTTAGTTACTCGAAAGTGGCCAACATCAGGCGTGACAATATCTATAATCCCATTTGGCGCTAAAATTCGTTTTAATTCTTTCGTTAAAATATTAAGGTTTGGAACATGCTCTATAACATCATACAGTGAAATAACGTTGAAGAAGTTTTCTGGATAAGCCTGATCTTCCAACAGGCCTATGGATAAATTGTTGAGCCCAAGCTCGGTGCTTCCATAGTTAATGCCCCATGGCTCTACATCTACGCCATAAGCGTTAAAGCCAGATAGAGATGCTGCTTTAGCAACAAATCCGGCGGAACAACCGACATCTAGCCAGCGGCCTTCAGATCTAAAGCTTTTTTTGACCAGGGCTACTCTTTTTAGAGATCGTTTTAATTTAGTGTGCGCTTTTTTTGCATAGTCGCGACTATAGTCGTTGTTATAGGTCTCTCGAATTTTTTCATATACAGGGCGAGGGTTTATTAATACTAAAGAGCATTGATCGCACCTGACAAAAGGCTCTTCCTTTTTAATAAATAAATCAGCAAAAGAGCTGCCTTTACAGACAGGGCATTTAATTGTTTCCCAGACACTATTTTCCTTTGTTTTCATTGGGCTTTAAATTTGAGGGCGTTGGTTGATTGAAAACTTAATTTTTAATGAGAGCTAAAGAAAGCGAGCTTTTGTAATTATAAAAAGAGTTAATTATAGCACTATAGTTTTTGTGAAAGAAAAATAAGCCCGGGTTTTTTATGTTTGTAGAATTTAACAACCTTAAAGCCATGACGTTTAAATAGTATGTCTACGGTTTTTTGAGTGAAGTGTTGTACGTGTATTGGCGGGCACAACATGGACCATTCAATAATATTTTTTGGCACTTTTGGATGACCCAGATCGGGGGTGGTGATATAGGCATAACCGCCTTTTTTGACTAAATGTGCCAGCGTTTTCATATAAAGATTAATGTTGCTGACATGCTCTATTACTTCTGAAGAATATACGAAATCATACTTTTCATTGGTTTCAAGTAATTGGGCAAAGTCCATACAAGAATAATTTGCGCGTTTGAAACGTTGCTTGGCATAAGCAACAGCGTTTTCGCTAATATCAATCCCGCTTGATGACTTTGCAATAAAGCTTAATGCATATGCTACGAAACCCCCTCCGCAACCAAAATCCAGTGTTTTTTTACCAAAAGCGTAGGGCGTAAAACGAGGTAACTTTATGAAAGCGCGTCTTAATCGTGAGCCTGATTTGTTATAAGTAGGCTCGGCTACTTTTTCATCATCAGTATATTGCTCATTCAGCTCATTCTGATCAGGCATGGGGCTTAAAAAAATAAAATCACATTCGTTACACTGATTAAACGAATAATTATTTTTTGTTACAAAATAATTCGTTTCAGCATGATCGCAAACTGGACAAGCGGCAATAGATTTCTCAGCATTATTCAATCCAGCAAACCTCGTTCTAATAATAGTGATGCGCAACGGTCGGCTTCATTAAATTTAATATCTGACTTAGTTAGTTTGTTCGTTTCTTTCCACAATTCAAAAGGAATTATCTGCTGTTTCTTTGCCAGGCTATTTACTGCTTCAGAGATTCTGTTTTTATTTTTTTGTTTTACATCGAGCAGACCAACCGCAGCGCCGGAAGAGAGAGACTCATAGATCATAGAGACACTGTCTGCGCTGACCCATATTTTGTCAGCCTTGAAAATGAATTCGCGGATTGTTTTGCTGTCTGTATTTGCAAAAGGCATTACACCGATATTTTTATGTGACAAGTTAATTATTTTATCCAACATTGCTTCAGGTGTTCGAGGTGAATCAGCAACCGTCCAGTGAATATTTGAATTGCTATTAACAATTTGAATTATTTGACCCAATATTGATTCGTTATTCCATCCATAATGTTTTGATGGTCCGCCGAGGAGAATTAGTCCAGAACTTGAAAGTTTCTTCTCGTTAAACTGTATAGGGTTCAAAGCACCGTTAGTTGTAATAATATTTTTCTGGTCAACACTAATATCATGTTTTGGGATAATACAGAGGTCGAAAAAAGATAAGGGCATGCTTGGTTTCATCAATACTATTGTTTTCCCTTTTGTTGCTTGTTTTGCGCAGATCATTGATAGGTGGCAGCCATGTCCTGCGCCAAGGATAAGATCAGGGTTTGGGAGCTCTTTACCGGATTCGAATTTTTTCAGTAAAAGGTTTTTACAATTAGAAAAAACTGAGCTAGCACTAATATCAAAGCGCTTACATGGTTTTAGTCTTTCTATCGCAGTACAAAGCCCGATGCTTTGGGAATCATGGCCTGCTTTTCCGTCAGTAATACGCCAAATATTAAAAGCCATGTTTTAATTTAAGTCTATTCCTCAAGAATAAACTCGGTACCACAATAAGGGCACTTCCCTTTACCGGTTTCTTCGATCGGCAGATAAACTTTTGGATGTTGGTTCCAAAGGCTCATTTCAGGCAATGGGCAATGTAGCGGTAGCTGCTCATTTTTAATATGAAATACCGATTCTTTGCTGGTTTTCACTTCTGCCGCGTTTTGTTCAGCGTCGCTCATTAGGCTAACTCCTTAAATATAACTCAACCAATCTTTATATTGATCAAGCTTTCCTTCAACACAATCAAAATACAATTTCTGTAATTTTTCTGTTATTGGGCCCCGCGCTCCATTACCGATTTGGCGGTTATCAAGTTCACGAATAGGTGTTACTTCAGCAGCTGTGCCGGTAAAGAAGGCTTCATCTGCCACATATACTTCGTCGCGCGTTATTCTTTTTTCTTTAACAATAATGTTGTTTTCTTCAGCAAATTGCATAATGGTTTCGCGTGTAATGCCTTCGAGCGCTGAGGTCAAATCCGGGGTATACATAATACCATTGCGAATTATAAAAATATTTTCACCACTTCCTTCGGCAACATAGCCTTCGTTGTCTAATAATAAAGCCTCATCATAGCCATCGGTAAGCGCTTCCTGAAGGGCAAGCATTGAGTTCATGTAGTTGCCATTTGCCTTGGCCTTGCACATGGTGATGTTGACATGATGACGCGTGTAAGAAGATGTTCTAATTCTTATGCCTTTTTCCAGCCCTTCGTTTCCTAAATAAGAGCCCCATTCCCAGGCTGCGACCATGACGTGTACTTCAAGGTTGTCGGCTCTTAAGCCCATGCCCTCAGAACCATAGAAGCACATTGGCCGAATGTAGGCTGTTTCCAAATCATTGTTTTTTACCGCCGTCAGGCAAGCCTTATTAATAGTTTCTTTATCAAAAGGCATCGGCATATTTAAAATATGCGCCGATCTAAACAACCTGTCAGTATGTTCATTTAGACGGAAAATAGCGGTACCTTTATCTGTTTTATAGGCGCGAACGCCTTCAAATACGCCCATTCCGTAATGTAGCGTGTGTGTTAGCACATGAGTTTTAGCTTCTCTCCAGGGAACAAATTCACCATCAAGCCAAATTACACCGTCACGATCATCCATACTCATACTATTTTCTTACCAGTTATATGTTATTAAAGCGGACTAATGTTAATGCCCCAATCAAACGCAATCAATAAGTCTTTAACTAATCTATTGATTAATATCGGTTTAGTAATCTATGGAGGGATGATTTATGCTGTAATTGTATAAATTACAGATCAAACTCGTAGATTAACCGGGTGAAAACAGATGATAAAAGAGATTCTTCCAAAAGAAGCATATGAAATTCTGAAGCAACAGAAAGATGCTGTCTTGATTGATGTTCGAAGCTCAATGGAATACGAATACGTTGGGCATCCATTAAATGCAATGCATATCCCATTAAAGCAACCTCCGACATGGGAAACGGATCAAGGCTTTGTAAAAAATGTTGAATTGGCTTTGCAGCAGATAACAGGAAAAAATGGCTCAGCGGACATTCCGATGTTAATGCTGTGTCGTAGCGGAGCAAGATCAGCATTAGCTGCCGAAATGTTAATCAGCGAAGGTTATACAAACGTTTATAATGTGCTTGAAGGCTTTGAAGGAGACAAGGATGAAAATGGACATCGTAATACGATTAATGGCTGGCGCTTTCACAGCTTGCCTTGGGAGCAGTCATAGTTGTTCCACTATATTTAAACAATCTGGCGCTGTTTAAATAAATGAGCCCCTATAAAGTAATAGTAGAGCTATTTGGAAATATTTTAGCGGGTACTCGAGCTGCCCTTTTTATGCCTATTCGTTTATGGTTATTTAAAGGCGGGTTTTTACAAATATGTCTCTTATTAGTTATTTCGTTGAGCTTATCTCTTCTTTATGATTATTATGATACTGCGCCTGATAATTATTTTAATCCCTATGGCTTAAGTTATCAGGCTTTACTTTATCTTTCCTTTTTTTTCAGTTTAAGTTTAATTGCCGTTTTAAATTCAAGGCAGCAGGACTTAGGCAAGCTGACCATTTTGTTTCTATCAATTGTCCCCGTGATTTGGCTGGGATCAGTCTGTTTGTTAGCATTAGCAAAGCAGCAGACTTACCTTAATGCTTATCAGGCAAACTGGGCTGTTTTTATCACCTATTCTCTTTGGTACTTGTTAGTAGTTGCCCGTTTAATAAAACGATTTTTTTATATAGCGCTCTTGCCTACGCTGGCTTATGTCGTGTTGTATGCGCTTTTTAATTTTTCACCTTTGTTTTTATTGCCTACGGAGCCGCTTTGGTACCCTTTACAATCAGAAAATGATTTTGAGATGCCTTATAAGATTGATGTTGAATCTGTTTATTATTCTCAAAATACATTGCTTGATAAGTCTGTTAATAATCTTATAGAAGGCAAGGCAGATTTCGCTGATTTATTTTTTATTGGTTTTGCTGGCGATGCTGATGAAGATGTTTTTATGAATGAAGCAAAGTCTGCACAATCTATCATGGATGATTATTTCAATACGTTTGGCCGCTCATTAGTTTTGATAAACAATAAAGAGACTGTTGATAATGTGCCATTAGCAAATGGACATAATTTAAAAAACAGCATTAAAGAAATAGCAAAATTAATGAACATTGATGAAGATATATTAGTCTTGTTTCTAACTTCTCATGGCACCGAAGATCATTATATTTCTGCTAATTTTCCTCCTTTTAAATTGAACGATATAAATGCCTTAGCCATTAATGGCGCCTTAAATTCAGCCGGGGTTAAATGGCGCATTATTATTATTTCAGCCTGCTATTCTGGTGGTTTTATTGAGCCTCTTGCTGATCCCTATACGTTGCTAATAACTGCGGCTAGTGCGGATCGAAATTCATTCGGTTGTGGGCATGATGGCAAATATACTTATTTTGGTGATGCGTATTTAGAAAGCGGCTTAAAGCAGACTAAATCATTTATTCGTGCTTTCGAAGTTGCTAAAAAGATTGTCTTAGAAAAAGAGAACAACAAAGGCTACAAAAACTCTGAGCCTCAAATAAGAGTGGGCGCTGAAATTAAAAATAAATTAATTGATTTTGAAAAGAAACTAGAGACAAAAGCAAATAATAATTGGGCCGCATCTTTCAGCGAATAAACAAATTTATTCTTCAGACGTCGCTTCTTTTTTATTTTCATAAATTCTTCCTAAAATAAGGCCGCTTTCAAAAAGCAACCATATTGGCACAGCTAGTAAAATCTGAGAGATAACATCTGGCGGCGTTAACAACATGCCGACAACAAAAGCAGATAAAATAATGTAAGGGCGGTTTGCTTCCAGTTTTTTGGTGCTAACAAAGCCTGTTCGTATTAATAAAAAAGTGGCGATAGGAATTTCAAATGAAGCACCAAAAGCAAAGAAAAGTTTAAGTATAAAATTAAGGTAGTGATTTATATCCGTCATGATTTGTACCCCGTCTGGTGCCGTCTTCGTTAAAAAGGCAAACAAAACAGGGAAGACAATGTAATAAGCAAATAATACTCCCGCATAAAAGAGTAAGGTGCTGCTCACGAGCAAGGGGAACAATAATTTTTTTTCGTTTGTATATAAGCCCGGCATTATAAACGACCATGCTTGATAAAGCGTGTAGGGCACGGTAAAAAAAATAGCAGAAAATAAAGTTAATTTAAATGGCGCAAAGAAAGGAGAAACTACTTCAGTTGCGATCATGGTGCTACCTTCCGGTAATTTCGCAATTAAGGGCAAAGCAATAAAGTTATATATTTGATTTGCGAAAGGGAGCAGAATTATCAGAACTATAAAAATACAAATTACTGCGCGTAAAATGCGAGTACGTAATTCTAATAAATGAGAAATTAGGGATTGACCGCTATCAGTATTGGCGTCCGTCATAAAATAAATAGCTTACTTTGTTGTATCGTTTTCGTTGATGCTATTAATTTGCTCCCGGACAAAACGATCCGGCGACTTTTGCATGAGCCTTTCGACATGATTAATGCTTTCGTCTAGATCGTTTAATTGATCTAATTGTAATTCTTTTTCTACTTCTCTTTTTGCGCTTTGAATAAAGTTTCGGGCTTTTCTAAATAGCCGCCCCGCATCGTGCGCAAACCGAGGCAAACGCTCCGGTCCGATAATGACCAGTGCGACCAATGCGAGAATGATCAATTCCCAGAACCCAATATCAAACATGATTTGTATTTATGTAAAGTTGATTGAGTATCAGTTTTTAGAAGACTCTTCGTTTGAAGACTCAACTTTGCCCTCTATAACTTCACCTTGTGGCGAGCTATCGTTTGCATCAGTTAATTCTTCTTTCTCATCTTTGTCTGTTATCGCGCTGCGAAAGCTTTTTACCGCGCTTCCCAGGTCGCCGCCCATATTGCGCAGTTTCTTGGTGCCAAATAATAAGGCAACAATAAGTAACAGGATTAGTAGTTCGGAGACGCCAAAACCCATATTTATTTCTCCAGAAAATTATTTAATAGATAGTTGAACCGATTTCGTTACAACTGGCAAGCATGCTGTTCGATATGAATCTATGACGGCTTATTTCGATTGGCTTTTTCTTCAAGTCCAGACAAACCAAAACGCCTTTCGAGTTCTTTGAGAACATCATTGGAATCAAGGCCATGATGCTTAAGCAGAACCATCGTATGAAACCATAGGTCAGCAACTTCGTGAATTATATCAGCATTTTTGCCGGATTTAGAGGCAATTATCGACTCAGTCGCTTCCTCACCTACTTTTTTTAGAATACTGTCCAGGCCATCATTAAACAATTTGGCGGTATAGGACTCGTCAGGACTCGCTTGTTTACGCTGTTCCAATAATTCATCGAGAGAACTTAGAATATCTTCTTTCATTTCTAGTCGTTTATTTATAAATATCTTCGGGTTTTTTTAATACTTCTTCGTTTGTTTGCCAATCTTCATTTTCTAGCGTCATAAAGAAGCAGTGGTGTCTGCCAGTATGGCATGCAATTCCGCCCTCTTGTTTCACTGTGAGTAATAAAGTATCGCAATCGCAGTCCAATTGTATCGATTCTACGGACTGGAAGTGACCAGATGACTCGCCTTTAACCCAGAGAGACTGACGAGACCGCGACCAAAACGTCGCTTTCCTATTTTTATAGCTTAGCTCTAATGCTTCACGGTTCATCCAGGCATGCATAAGCACTTGTCGAGACCCCGTTTCTTGAACAACAACAGGCACTAAACCATCATCATTCCATTCAACTTTATTTAGCCAGTCGCTCATATGTCTCTTTCAATTTATTTAGTCACGTACTTCAATGTTTCGTTTGGCCATGCACTCTTTTGCTTCGGCTACTGTATGTTCGCCAAAATGAAAAATACTGGCTGCTAGAACTGCATTTGCTTTGCCATGAATAACGCCATCAGCAAGATGCTCCAAATTACCAACACCACCGGAAGCAATAACCGGGATATTAACGGCTTCGCTTACAGTTCGAGTAAGATCAATATCAAAACCATCTCTTGTGCCATCTCTATCCATACTGGTTAATAGTATTTCGCCAGCACCGTATTCGGTCATTTTTTGAGCCCATTCAATAGCATCAAGCCCGGTGGTATTGCGCCCACCGTGAGTAAACACTTCCCAACGTTTATCTTCTTCCCCAGTCGACACTTGTTTGGCATCAATGGCGACAACGATACACTGTGAACCAAATTGTTCTGCTGCGCGACGAACAAACTCCGGATCTTTTACAGCAGCAGTATTAATACTGATCTTATCAGCGCCTGCTTTGAGCATACGTTGAATATCTTCAATTGAGCGTATCCCGCCACCGACAGTTAGGGGTATAAAAACCTGACTAGCAACTTCCTCAACGACATGAACCATCGTTTCGCGGTCATCAC
Source organism: Gammaproteobacteria bacterium (assembly GCA_021773245.1). Taxonomy (GTDB): domain Bacteria; phylum Pseudomonadota; class Gammaproteobacteria; order Eutrophobiales; family Eutrophobiaceae; genus UBA7359. The sequence goes on from JAJFKK010000124.1 coordinate 25,924, forward strand.
TGCTGGCGGTAATATCAAGAAAGGTTATTTCGTCAGCGCCCTGTTTATCATAGCGATTGGCGACTTCAACCGGATCGCCAGCGTCACGAATATCTACAAATTGGACGCCTTTAACTACCCGACCATTATCAACATCAAGGCAGGGTATTATGCGTTTGGCGAGACCCATTTAATTTTCCCTGTTTAATAGGTACAAGTTTCGTCTGCTAATTTCTGTGCTTCGGCAAGATCAAGCGTGCCTTCATAGATAGCCCGTCCGGTGATGGCGCCAAAGATACCTTCTTCGCCTGCTTCACATAAAGCACGGATGTCATCAAGGTTAGTAATTCCCCCTGAAGCGATAACGGGAATAGTAATGTTTTTGCAGATATCAACGGTCGCTTCAACATTAACGCTGTTCATCATGCCGTCACGACCAATATCAGTAAAAATAATTGCGGCAACACCATCTTCTTCAAACCGATGCGCCATATCATTTGCATCGTGATGAGATAATTTGGACCAACCGTCGGTTGCCAATTTACCATTTTTCGCATCTAAGCCAACGATGATGTGACCAGGAAACTCAAGGCAGACATCAGAGACGAAATGCGGCGTGGTGACTGCGCGAGTACCGATAATGACGTAAGAAACACCGATATCGAGATATGTTTGTATCACGTCCTCGTCACGGATGCCGCCGCCGACTTGTAGAGGAATATCTGGAAAAGCCTTAACGATATCGTGAATAACGTCTGCATTACTGGGCGTGCCTTTAACAGCGCCATCCAGATCGACAATATGTAGTCGCCTAGCCCCAGCACTTACCCATTTTTCAGCCATCACAACGGGTTCGTCTGAGTAAATCGTTTCTTGGTCCATTTGCCCTTGCTTTAGGCGAACACACTTACCATTTTTAATATCAATTGCAGGAATAATTAACATGATTTTTTATTTCGATGAATATCGATGAGTTGATTGTTATGAAATGCTGTCTATCCAATTTTAAGATTGTTATGCCGTTAATCAGATTTTAGCACAACATTTCTATTGTCATAGTCTAAATTATAGGATGATTTTTGTTATAAATTAAAGTTATGGTTAGTGTGCTTCATCCCAGTTACTTCCGTGTCCTATATCAACGACAAGCGGGACCTTAAGTTGGTCGTTATTAGACATTCGGGCATTAATTTCTTTAGTAAACTCATCCAGTTTTGATGTGGCGACTTCAAAAACCAGTTCATCGTGTACTTGCATGATCATTTTTGCATCAAAATTTGACTCCTGTAGCCAATTATTAATGTTAATCATGGCTAATTTAATAATGTCGGCCGCTGTTCCTTGCATTGGCGCATTGATTGCCGTGCGTTCAGCATATTGTCGTCGAGCAGCATTACGCGCATTAATTTCTGGCAAGTACAAACGTCGATGGTATACCGTTTCTACAAAGCCATCCTGTTTTGCCTTTTCGCGCGTTTCGTCCATAAACGTTTTAACGCCAGGATAACGTTCGAAATAAAGCTCGATATATTCTTTTGCTTCGCCACGAGAAATACCCAGTTGTTTAGCGAGACCAAATGCAGACATGCCATAAATTAAACCAAAGTTAATCGCTTTTGCTGCGCGTCGCTGATCATTACTAACCTCTTCAATTGAGACTGAAAAAACTTCAGCGGCGGTTGTTTTGTGAATATCTAATCCTTTATCAAATGCCTCTAGTAAACTCTTGTCGCTGGATAGGTGTGCCATTATGCGTAATTCAATCTGTGAATAATCAGCAGCAACCATGGTGTAACCTTCCGGCGCAATAAAAGCTAAGCGTATTTTCCTTCCTTCCGGTGTACGTATAGGAATATTTTGTAGGTTAGGGTTTGACGATGAAAGCCGACCCGTTGCCGCTACAGCCTGATGATACGAAGTATGAACGCGGCCTGTGTCAGCATTAATCATTTGTGGTAGTTTTTCTGTGTAGGTTGAACAGAGCTTGCTAACACTACGATACTCAAGAATCAATTTAGGCAGCTTATAATCTTCAGCTAGCTCCTGTAATACGGATTCTGCGGTAGATGGTTGGCCTTTTGGTGTTTTAGCTAGTACTGGCAAATCCATTTTTTCATAAAGTATAGATTGAATTTGTTTTGGCGAACTAATGTTGAATGACTCGCCAGCTAAATCATGTGCTTCCATTTCAATTTCTTGCATGCGCGCTTTTAATTCATAGCCTTGTTGCATCAACATGTCTGAATCAATGACAACACCATTGCGCTCTATGCTTGCAAGCACGCTCAGCAAAGGTATTTCAATCGTTTTATAAACTTGTTCTAGTGTTGTGTGTTTTTTTAACTCTGTAGATAAAACACGATGCAGTTTTAAAACGACATCTGCATCTTCAGCTGCATAAGGCGCTGCATCTTCAATGCTGACTTGATTAAACGGAATTTGCTTTGCGCCTTTGCCAGCAACGTCTTCATAATGAATGGTTTCTATACCTAAATAAGCTTTCGCTAACGAATCCATGTCGTGTCGACTGGAAGTACTGTTAACGACATACGATGCGAGCATAGTGTCGTGCTCTATACCACGAAGATTAATTTGATAGTTAGCAAACACTTCCAAATCGTATTTTAAGTTTTGACCAATTTTGTGTTTATTCTCATCTTCAAGAAGCGGCTTAAGCTTTTCTAAGGTCGCTGTTAAAGAGAGCTGTTCAGGTGCCCCTGGATAATCATGTTGTAGAGGGATATAAGCCGCGTTATTTTCAGAAACAGCAAATGAAATTCCGACAATTTCCGCTTTCATATAATCAAGACTGGTTGTTTCAGTATCAATGGAAACTAAATCGGCCTTTTTAAGTTTGCTAATCCATTCATCTAAATGTTCACTTGTTAATATTGTTTCATAGACAGCATCAGCAGGTGTTTCTGCATCAATTGAATCAGAAATGTCTTCAATTATTGCTTCTTCGTTTTCCTCATCTGCTTCATAGTTATTGTCGGTATCATTCTCTTCAGCATCATCCAGAGCAGATAACCAGCTACGGAAATTCCAATAAGTATAAATTTTTCTTAACGTCGCATTATCAGGATCACCAATGATCAAATCTTCAGGCGTGCAGTCAAGTTCAACATCGTATTTAAGCGTGACCAATTCCTTGCTTAAAGGTAATTGCGGCAAAAATTCGCGTAAGTTTTCGCCAACCTTGCCTTTGATTTCACCGGCGCGTTCAATAATGACATCCAATGTTCCGTATTCGTTTAACCACTTAACCGCTGTTTTTGGGCCAACTTTAGGTACGCCAGGCACATTATCTGCGGTATCGCCCATTAGTGTTAGGTAATCAATAATACGTTCTGGTGGTACGCCGTACTTTTCCAATACACCTTCCGAGTCAAGATAAGTATCGCTCATTGTATTAATAAGGTGGATACGGCCATTGACCATTTGTGCTAAGTCTTTATCGCCCGTTGAAACAATCGTTTTAATATTTTTGCTTGCGGCTTGTCTGGCAAGCGTAGCAATAACATCGTCAGCTTCAACACCATCGATCATTATCAATGGGATACCTAAGGCGCGAATTAAATCGTGTAAAGGCTTAATTTGCGTGACCAGATCATCGGGCATAGGCGGTCGGTTAGCTTTATATTCTTTATATAAATCATTGCGGAATGTTTTGCCTTTTGCATCGAAAACAATCGCGAAATAATCAGGGCCGCCTTCAGTTAGATGTTTCTGAATCATATTGATAACGCCATAAATTGCACCAGAGGGCTCATCATTCTTGTTGCTTAAATCTCGGATAGCGTGGTAGGCACGAAACAGATAATACGATCCGTCTACCAGCACCATTGTGTGTTCAGTCATAAGGTATCGAGTGGGTAATTTGTAAAAATAATGTAGCTAAATTATGACAGCTTCCCGAAAAAATCTCAGGCTTTTACAGAATGAATAATATGCTGCTCATATTAAGATTGATCTGCTTCATCTCTACAGATTGTGGTGGTAAAGTGTACTTAACAGCAATAGCCAAGATAGGCTAAAGGATAAGATCGTATGAACAGGTTTTTAATCACATTAGGACTACTTTTCGCTTCAACAGCGCTAATAGCAGGAAACACTAATCCAGGTGGACTAGAGCCCGTGCCTGAGCCGCCGGAACTGCCAGATCCCTTAGAAACGGGTGAAAATATTGAGCCAGTAGTGACCATTGTTCATAAAGATGATGCTGTTATTGAGGAATACCGTATAAATGGCGTGTTTTATATGGCTAAAGTCACACCAGCAATCGGCCCATCATATTATTTAATTGATAATAATGGTGATGGAACGTTGAATTCCAGAAGACATGAACTGGACAATGTCATTGTTCCGCAGTGGGTTTTATTTCGTTGGTAATAGCCTAGCGAGACTAGTTTTATTACATTAAGTGCCAACGTTCTCCGTATTCGCATATGGAACGTTACAACTCCCCGTCGTTATGCAAGCCGTCATCGGTAAAGATCTCAAACCTATTCCCGCAACCTTAGTGGGTTACCAACGCTTCAAGTTTGAAGAAAGAACCTATCCGGGCATCATTAAAAACGAAGGACGTTATGTTGAAGGTACGCTTTATAAAAATATAGATGAGAAATCATTAAGCGCACTCGATCAATTTGAAGGTATTATGTATGAACGGCGTTTGTTAGATGTTCAGGTTGGCAATGAAACTAAGCAGGCGTTTGTTTATTTGACTAAAGATGAGTATCGAGATTGTTTAAGTGAGAAGGAATGGAGTTTGGATAAGTTTAAAAGGAAGTATTTGAATCTGTACTTGAGAGATATTTCCGAATTCTGATATTAATCTTGCTTTAGTCATCAGACGAAATAGAACTTATAGAAGAACTAATTACTTAAAAGGTAAACTTTTACTTAAGCAATAAGGAAGATCGTCGCTAATCCTAAGAACGTCATAAACCCAACAACATCGGTTACGGTTGTTAATATTACACCGCCCGCTATTGCTGGATCGATTCCGTAGCGTTTCAGTATCATTGGTATGCTTGCGCCAGCAAGTGCGGCAACGATCAGATTGATGATCATCGATAAACCAATGATTAATCCTAGATAAGGATTGTCAAACCAAAGTATAACTATAGCAGCTACAACTAATGACCAGATTATACCGTTGAGTATGCCAACGGTGAGTTCTTTTATTATTAATGGCTTTATATTGGTTTTTACAATTTGTCCTAATGCTATACCGCGTATGGCAATTGTTAATGTTTGACTGCCGGCAATGCCACCCATGCCTGCAACCACCGGCATTAAAACCGCAAGAGCAACCAGTTCTTGTATGGTGTCTTCGAAGCGGCCTATTACCCATGCTGCAAGAAAAGCAGTTAATAAATTTATGCCTAACCAAACTGCGCGACGTTTTGTACTGGCAATGACAGGCGCGAACATATCATCATCACCGAGACCGGCCATGCTTCTAAATGCTTGCTCGGCTTCCTGCTGGATAACATCAACAACATCATCAACTGTAATACGACCAAGCAATAAGCCTTGATCGTCAACTACCGCAGCTGAAACCAGATCACGTTGTTCGAATAATTTAGCGACTTCAGTTTTAGGTGTGCTGGCAGAAAGGTAGGCCTCTTCTTCCATCCATTCGCCAACAGACGTTTCAGGTCCTCTCACCAGTAACTCCGTTAACGGTAAGACGCCAAGGTAATTATTGTCGCGATCAACTACCATTAAATTATCTGTTTTTGTCGGTATTTGTCCTAATAAGCGTAAGTAACGTGCAACTGCATCAAGCGAAACATCAGCGCGAACAGAAATGATGTCGATGTTCATTAAACCGCCAGCAGTGTCTTCCGGATAAGTTAGTACCGAGGCAAGCCTTTGACGATGCTGTTCATCCATTGAAAGCAATACGGTGTCGGCAACGTCTTCAGGAAGATCTTGCAAAATGTCGGCGATATCATCTGCATCAAGATCTTTGGTTGCGTCAGCAACTTGAGCCGGGTGCATGTTTTCAAGGAATTCTGTACGAACCGCATCTTGCATATGCGACAGTACATCGCCTTCAAGTTCAGTATCGACTAGCTCCCATACATTTTCACGTTCACGACCGGGCCTGCTTTCGATGACATCGGCAATTTCAGATGGGTGAAGTGAAGCGATAGCATCTCGAGCAAGATCGGTATCGTTTTGATCCAATGCCTCATGCAATGAATCAACAGCAGATACTTCGGTTTCTTCTTGTGTGGTCTTCTCGTCCATAATTGTTGCCTATATGTCCAAGGTACTTGAACATTATTATGAATCAGAGTTTATCAGTGCTTGCTGTGCAATGCTAAAGCTGTCTCAAAATATGAGAAGCATGAACGATCTAAACTGTTTCCAATTGAAATTCTTGAAGTAATACTTTTATCTCAGCACCACACGTAGCTTTGAGTATTTTATTTATTAAATTTTCCAGCTCACTTATATCTGTATTGTTAATAATTTTCTTAACTTCCAGTAATGATGCTGGATGCACACTGAACTCTCTTAAGCCTAAGCCAAGTAATAGCTGGGTGTGTTCTATTTCTCCGGCCATTTCGCCACACATCGCCACAGGAATGTTTGCTTTTTTTCCAGCTTTAATAGTGGCCTGGATTAAACGTAATACGGCAGGATGCAAGGGATCATATAAATAGTTGACCTCATCATTAACACGATCAATGGCCATGGTATATTGGATTAAATCGTTTGTGCCAATAGAAAGAAAGTCTAATTTCTTGGCAAAGATATCTGCGCAAACTGCAGCAGCAGGGACTTCTATCATGCCGCCAATTTCTATATCAGAATCATATTCAATGGATTCAGCATCAAGTCCTTCTTTTAGATCATCGATCATCTGTAGAACCTGTTGCATCTCCTGAGTATTCGTCAACATTGGAATCATGATCCGCACAGGACCAAACGCTGACGCCCTTAGAATCGCTCGTAACTGTGGTCTGAATAATTCCGGTTCTTTTAAGCACAATCTAATTGCGCGCAATCCTAACGCTGGATTAGACTTAACAGGTCCCGCTTGTTTGCCAGCACCGTCTACTTGTTTGTCTGCGCCTAAATCAAGAGTTCGGATTGTTAGCGGCAAGCCTCGTAATGCTTTAAGAACCTCTTTGTAGGTTTCAAAATGCTCTTCTTCATCGGGAGGGGTGTCTCGGTTCATGTAAAGAAACTCGGTTCGATACAAGCCAACACCTTTTGCTCCAACATTTCTAACCGTTTCAAAATCTTTAGGCAGCTCAATATTTGCCATGAGCTCAACAGAAACCCCATCTATTGATTCAGTTGGTGCGTTTTTAAGCCTGCCTAATGATGAGTAATAACGCTTTACTTCCTTTTGTTTTCTTTCATAAAAAAGCTGAATTTTTTTATCGGGATTTATTATTACGGTGCCAGTGGTGCCATCAATGATGGCAGTGTCATTGTTTTTTATTAGGCGCTGTGCATTATGCAGCCCAATTACGGCTGGAATACCTAAACTTCTGGCAAGAATAGCCGTATGCGATGTCGGCCCGCCAAACTCTGTTGCAAAAGCAGCGATGCCATAATGTTGCATTAGTACCGTATCAGCTGGTGTTAAATCATCTGCGATGATGACTTTATTTTTTAAATGATCATCCGGGACTTCATGTAGCAAAGGTTTTTGTTTCAATAATATACGCAGGATACGGTTTACAACATGATCAACATCATCTCTGCGTGTACTTAAATAAGCATCCTCCATTTCATCAAAGACATTAACCAGAGCATCGCGCTGTAATTTCAGTGCCCATTCCGCATTACAGAGTCGTTCTTTAATAATACGTTTCGGTTCTTCTGTTAATGCGTTGTCTTCCATCATTAACAAGTGCGTGTCTATAAAAGCAGAAATATCTACTGATGTTGAGCTTGGGATATGATCTCGTATTGCTCGAAGCTGTTGACGTGCATTAGATATGGCATCATTAAAACGTGAGACTTCATTTTCAATTTGTGTTTTTCGAACATTGTATTCACGAACATCAAGTTGATCATGTTGAATAATGTGAACTGAGCCAATGGCAATGCCACGAGAAACACTCACACCATGAAGTGAGATGGTCACTCGTCTTCTCCAAACCTGTCGTTGATTAATGCATCAAGTGCTTCCATCGCTGCATCTTCGTCTGGGCCAATAGTTTTTATGTCGATGCTTGAGCCTTTGCCCGCTGCTAACATCATAATTCCCATAATGCTTTTGCCGCTGACTTCTTTGTGGCCGGAGTAGACATTTATTTCTGACTGAAAGTTTGATGCAACTTTTACAAACTTAGCCGCCGCTCGTGCATGTAAGCCCAGTTTGTTAATTATTGTTATCGTTTTTTGATTCATTATTTTTTTTCGTATGGAGCAATGCTGACTCCATCAACTCCGCCGCTGTAAGCTTTTTCGGTTAAGTTAGCAAGATTTAAATCAGGGTAATTGAAAACACGAATTAACATAGATAAATTTATCCCGGTTACAATGTTAATGTCCTTGTGTATCTGTAGTCGGTGTGCAATGTTGCTCGGCGTGGATCCGAGGAGGTCGGTTAGAACTAAAACGCCGTCGCCCACATCTAGCTCTTCAAGAAATGACTTTGCTGTCTCAAGTTCTTTATCCGGATCACATTCACGACTTGCAGAAAGAAGTCTTACCTTTAATGGATTGTTTTCAATCATATTGTTTGCCGTGTCAAACAAGGCATCACCTATGCCGTCATGCGAAATGATTAAAATACCTACACTCATACTATAAATCCCGATGTCTAATGATAACTTGCTTGTCTGAGCTACTAAATATGGCCGCAAGTTGTTCAACAATAAATACAGAACGATGATGACCGCCAGTGCAGCCAAAGGCAATACTTAAATAACTGCGATTGTCAGCTTCAAATCGTGGTATCCAACGTTCTAGAAAATGCTCTAAATCTGATAACATTTGTTTAACATCATTTTGTTTTAATAAGAATTCAATGATGGGCTCATCTTTTCCAGAGTATTTCCGCAAATCTTTATTCCAATATGGGTTAGGAAGACACCTTAAATCAAAAACAAAATCAGCATCTTTAGGAATACCATTTTTATATCCAAAAGACATAAACTGTAAAGAAAGTGTCGCATCTTCTCTTTGAGCAATGCGATTTCGTACTATGTCGCGTAACTCATTTAATTGCATGTGGCTAGTGTCAATAGCTAAGTCGGCAGCTTCAGCAAGTTCACCAATAATATAACGTTCTAGTTTGATGGCATCTGTTAATGAAGTTTCGTCTGAAGAAAGTGGGTGTTTTCTTCGAGTTTCACTAAAACGTTTTGTTAATACATCATCGCTTGCTTCAATAAAAACCAGATCTGTTGAGATATTCTTTTCTCGTAGAGACGAAATTGTTTTTGGAAGAAAGGAAAAGTCATCCTGAGTATTTCTTGCATCTATGCCGATAACAATTTGTTTTGCCAGCTTGCTGTCTGCAGATGAAAACTGATCGATTAATTCATTGAGTAAACTAACAGGGAGGTTGTCAATCGTATAATAGGATAGATCTTCAAGCGTGTTTAGAACAACGGTTTTTCCTGCGCCAGATAAGCCACTAACAATGATAAGTCGACGCGTCTGTTCATTCATTTATTCTTCGCCTGATTCCATCAGTTTTCTTTGCCGTTTTGCAAATATTTTCGATGCATTGTAACCACTATCACGCAAGATATGGTTACGTGCGGCACACTCCAGCATAACAGCAAGGTTGCGACCCGGTGCTACAGGCAGGGTAATTTGCGGAACCTCCATATCCAGTATGCTTTGAGTATCATAACTTCCCTCCAGCCGATCAACAGACAGCAAGTCATTTGCATCCATCTGTTGTAATTGTACGATTAGTTTAAGGTATTTATTTTTTTTGATTGCGCTGTCGCCAAATAATTCTCGTACATTGATAATGCCGAGTCCTCTGACTTCGAGAAAATCTTGTAGTGCTTTTGGGCAAGTGCCGTTAACAATGTCCGGTGCAATTTTAGAGAAAAGAGGTGCGTCGTCTGCAATTAAACGGTGACCCCGAGAAATCAGTTCCAGTGCAAGTTCGCTTTTACCTATACCACTTGGGCCTGTTATCAATACGCCAATCGCCATAACTTCCATGTAAACACCATGTAGCGTCAACATATCGGCGAATAGATTGGTTAAAAAGTAATGTAATACGTTAGCTAGTTTGTTGCCATCTTTTGGCGTTGCAAGCAGGGGGGTGTTGTATTCGTTGCTTTTACGTTTAAGCAAAGTGGGAGCGTTGCAGCCATCAGCAACAATAATACAAACAGGCCTACTATTAAATAATTGGGCGATGGAGTCTTGCATGGAAATATCTCTTAATCCTTCAAGATATTTAATTTCCGTTTTGCCAATGATCTGTACCTGATGGGGGTGGATCAGGTTTAAATGGCCTACCCATGAAACGCTACTTGAATGTTCAGCCGACGTTTGTTCTTCGTCCTGGATAAGTGCGTGTTTAGCGCCTTCTTGTCCGGCAACCCACTCAAGTTTTAATTTATCGCGATGAATATTGTAGAGATCATCAATGCTTAACTGGTTAGTGAGTCCTGCCATAGGATCATGCCGTCAAGATAGAATATATTTCATCCGAGGAACGAGATCGTCTCAGTTTACGAATGGTTGTTTTATCGCTAAACATTTCAGCCAGCGTTGCCAATGTTTGCAGGTGTTCTTCGGTTGAGTCTTCTGGAACGATTAAAGCAAAAAGCAGATCAACAGGGGTTTTATCTATAGCGTCATAATCAACAGCAGTATCAAGTTGGATAAAAGCAGCAATAGTTTTTTTACCGCTTTTTAGCCTACCATGCGGAATCGCTACGCCATTACCAATACCCGTGCTTCCTAGCCTTTCGCGAGCAATCAAACAGTCAAATACTTCAGTTTGCGCTGTTTCATTGTCAGAATGAGCGATTGTTTTTGCCAAAGTGTCCAGCGCATCTTTTTTGCTATGGCAGCCCATTTTTGGCAAAACACAATCGGGTGATAAAATATCTGAAATATTCATATTGTTATTATAATTTTAATAAAAAACTCGAAGCGCTTAATCTTCAAGTTGGTTTTGTATGCTGCTTTCTCCGCGATGATGGTCAGTTAATTTTTCTTTATGTTTTTTTAACTGACGATCAAGTTTGTCTACTAATCCATCTATAGCTGCATACATATCTTCCTGTTCGTTTTCAGCAAATAAATTACCGCGATTAACATGTACTGTTGCTTCTGCCTTTTGTCGTTCTTTTTCTACGCTTAAAATAACGTGTGTATTGTTGATATGTTCGAAGTGTCGTTCCAGTTTTTGGAATTTATTTTCTACATAAGCTTTTAATGAGTCAGTTATGTCTACATGTCTACCGGTTACATCAATTTGCATAGAACCCCCTTTAACAATTTTATTTTTAGGCTAATCTTTTACGTTCATTTGAAGGCGGAATAGCCATGGCCTCTCTGTATTTTGCTACAGTTCTTCGTGCTACATTAATCCCTTGTTCTTCCAATATGGCAGCTATTTTACTGTCACTTAATGGTTTTTGTGGTGTTTCAGCGGCGACTAATTTTTTTATCAGTGCGCGAATAGCCGTTGACGAACAGGCGCCACCATAACTTGTACTAACATGACTGGAGAAAAAATATTTTAATTCAAATATTCCCCGAGGTGTATGCATATATTTACGAGTCGTTACACGCGAGATAGTTGATTCATGCATGCCTAACGTTTCGGCAACATCATGCAGCACTAAAGGCTTCATTGCTTCTTCTCCATAGTCGAGAAAAGCCCGTTGTCTTTCTACAATACAGGTTGTTACGCGCAATAATGTTTCACTTCGGCTACGCAGGCTTTTTATAAACCATCGTGCTTCCTGTAAATGGGATTTAAGTGAATTGTTGTCGTCACTATTGTCAGCGCGACGAATCATATTGGCGTATGAAGAATTTATTTTTAGACTGGGCATAGAATCAGTATTTAAATCAACTTTCCAAACCCCTTTTACCTTTTTAACATAAACATCAGGCACCACATATTCGGTACGCGCTACGCTAACTTGGTTTCCCGGCCTAGGGTTCATGGATTGAATTAAAGCAACTACTTCTGTTAATTCTTCCTTGTCCAATTTCATTTTGCGCATGAGTTGGTTGTAATCATGGCCGGCCAGTAAGTCGAGATAATTATTGACCAGGTTTTTTGCTTCATCCAGCCAAACGGTTTCTTTGTCACATTGTTTTAACTGAAGACTTAAACATTCTTTTATATCCCTTGAAGCAACACCGATAGGATCCATGGATTGAATCATTCTTAAAACAGCTTCGACTTCTTCTGCGCCAATTTCTTCTTCTTCCAGATCATTGTCGTCGATAGCAGCGAGAATATCTTCAAGTGACTCAGTTAAATAGCCATCATCATCGAGTGAGTCAACGATAGTCATGGCGATAATCTTGTCCGTATCTGACGTTGGTGTCAGGTTAAGTTGCCATTCCAGATGTTCGCGTAATGTTTTTTCTTTTGAATCCTGATTTTCAAAACCATCGTAGCTACTGTCAGAGCCTGTTTTTGTAAAACTAGGCGTGCTGTCATAAACATCGTCCCAGCCACTATCAACGGCAAGTTCATCCGGCATCGTGTCCTGGTTCATTTCCGTGACTTGATCGGCTTGCTCATCAGACTCTTTCTTTAGCTTTGTTTCTTCTGCTTTGCCAGGGCTTTCTTCCGATGTACTTTGTGCGTCATCGACTTCCAGCATCATATTTGATTCGAGTGCATCTTGAACTTCAGCTTGTAGTTCAATGCTTGATAACTGCAACAAGCGGATAGCCTGTTGTAGTTGTGGTGTCATCGTTAGGCTTTGGCCTATTTTTAATTGTAATGATGCTTTCATATTATTAAGTGTAACTTAAAATTTCATTGTTTGAAGCGGATCCAAAAAGCAATGAAATTAAAGTGAAAACTCGTCTCCCAAATAAACTTCCCTAACTTTATCATTATTTAAAATTTGTTCTGTAGATCCTTCGGCAAGAATCTTGCCATCATGTACTACATAAGCACGATCACAGATACCTAGCGTTTCTCGAACATTATGATCAGTGATTAATATGCCGATTCCATGGTCGCAGAGGCGATGGATTAATCGTTGTATGTCATTGATTGAAATAGGGTCTATGCCCGCGAAAGGCTCATCCAGCAACAAAAAACGAGGTTCAGAAGCTAATGCTCTGGCGATTTCCAGTCGTCGGCGCTCACCACCAGAAAGGCTCATGCCGAGGTTGTCTCGTAGGTGAGTAATGTGGAATTCCTGTAGTAATAATTCCAGACGTTGTTTTGCTTTATCGCGGTCATTTGGCAAACGAGTTTCGAGTATCGCCATAATATTTTCTTCAACCGTCAATTTTCTGAACACGGATGCTTCTTGCGGCAGGTAGCCTAAGCCGAGGTGAGAACGCTCATCCATTGATAAACGGCTGATTTCACGATTATCCAGATGAATAGTGCCGTTATCTGATGGTACAAGGCCGACAATCATATAAAAACTGGTTGTTTTGCCGGCACCGTTGGCTCCTAATAAACCAATTGTTTCTCCACTTTGAACGCTTAGGCTGACATCAGAAACGACCTTTCTTGACCGATAAGACTTGGATAGATGACGTACGGATAAAATGCTCATGGCAATATGTCTTAAAACAGATTAGCAAATAACACTAATGGGCCGTTCAGTGATACACCTTATAATTAGTTAGATACAAAAGTTTAGATCCTTTATTGCTGCTTTTTCTTTTTAATTATTATTTTAACACGACCATCATTTTTCTTGTTGGTCTCGCCATCGTTAGCCTTCGTTGTTCTGGTCGAGCCTTTTGCTATTACCTTGCTAAGTACGGTGTCATATTCTATGCGTTTGCCACTCATTCGAGAGCCGTTTGGTTTTGTTACTAACGCCTTTTCTTTCAGGATAATGTAATCCTTAAGTGCATAATACTCCATTTGTAATGCTTCGGCCTCATCATATGTTTCACTGTCATCGGGCAGCTGTCGATAGGTTGCCGGTTTGCCTTGCATGATTACCAGTTCCATATCGCCACTCTCTGCAAAATGCACCGTCATAGTGTGCCCCGTCATTCGGATGCTACCTTGCGTTACTACAACGTCGCCACGGTATGTTGTCACGCCCTTTAGATCGTCCATTTCAGCTGAATCTGCTTCTATTTCGATATCTTTTTGTTTGTCAGTCGATAAAGCGAACACTGTATTCATCATTAAGATGAAAGTAGCGCCTAAAATAAATTTTAGAGTTATATTAAGGCGCTGGCGCACTTGATTCGATAGTTGTCTGTACATTGTTAAGAAACTCCATTCGTTGTTCTTGTAAATATGCGCGCATTCCAATAGAAGTTGTGGTTGATTTTTTACTAATTAACGTCGCCGCTTTATCGGTTTCAGCATATTTTTGATCAACTAATACACGTGCATCTTCGGTTATTAATTCAAGTTTAAGTTTTCCATCATCATCATTTTGATGAAGATAGACATTGCCGTTTAATAAAATAACGTCATTATTTGATGTTACCCAACCGGTATCGGACTTAACATTGATAGGCGGTTTATCTTTGCGAAAAATTTTTAATTCTGGCTCGTGCAATTCCGATGTGTTGTCGTCAGGGTAATGTGCCATATAAACAGCATTTAAACGATTCTTTGGTGTGCCATCCTGATTCATCGTTAAAGTGGTGAAATTTTCCAAATAGTAATCCGGATAATGAGCCAACTTACTTAATTTAGTTGCATCATCATCACTGAGTTTGTCTAAAGCCCAATAACTGAAAGCAGCGATAATGACGAGAATAAGTGCTAGTTGCCATCTACCTGTGAACATAATTATTTTCTAAATTTGCTCAGACAAGATAAGCTCAGGATAGGTACGCTTTAATGCGTTCGTCAAATTTGCCTTGGGCTTTCATAATAAATTCACATACTTCTCTAACGGCCCCTTGTCCACCTTGATCTTCAGTTACCCAGTTTGCATGTTCTTTTACTTCGGGTCTGGCATCAGCTACAGCAATAGCCAGCCCTACTTTTGTCATAGCAGGCAAGTCGATAACATCATCACCAACGTAGGCAATTTGCTCTCGTGCCAGCCCTAGCTCTTCAATGAGTTTCATTAACCTTGCGCCTTTGTCTTTTTCGCCTTGATAAACATATTTGATACCAAGAGACTCCATTCGTTCAGCAACAATTTTTGACGAGCGTGCTGTGATCACAGCAATATTACAACCTGACTCAAGTAGCATAACCAAACCATGCCCATCTCGCACATGAAATGACTTATATTCATTACCACTTTCGCCCAAAATAAGTTTGCCATCAGTTAAGACGCCATCGACATCAAATACAGCAAGTTTAACGTGGCTTGCTTTTTCCATTAGCGCTTTCTTGTCCATTAGACTACGCGAGCTCGTAATAAATCATGCATATTTAAAATACCTATTAATCTATTTTCGTCATTAACAACGACTAGCGCATTAATGCTATGTGATTCCATCAGCGCAAGCGCTGAAGCAGCAAGTGAATCGGCAGTGATGCTTTTTCCATCTTTTGTCATTACATCTTTAACGAGACAAGTTTTTACATCAATGCTTGAGTCGAGTGCTCGTCGCAAATCACCATCAGTAAAAATGCCTAAAACATTATCATCATCATCAAGAATAGTTGTTATGCCTAAGCCTTTTTGCGTCATCTCAATGAGTGCTTCACTAAGCAAGGCTTGTTCAGAAACTTTGGGAATGCCATCTCCAGTATGCATAATTTCACTAACATGCAGTAATAAACGCCGACCTAATGTTCCGCCAGGATGAGATAAAGCAAAATCGTTTTCACTAAAGCCGCGTGCTTCAAGTAAAGCAATCGCGATTGCATCGCCCATCGCCAACGTTGCTGTTGTGCTTGCTGTTGGAGCAAGACCAAGTGGGCATGCTTCTTTGTTTACGCTCACATCAATATTAACCGTTGCTGATTTTGCCAATGTTGATTCGGAATTACCGGTTAGTGCGATCATTGGAGTGTTTAATCTTTTAATGACGGGCAATAAAGCGATTACTTCATCTGTTTCCCCAGAATTGGATAGCACCATAACAATATCTTTACTGGTGATCATGCCCGAGTCACCATGACTGGCTTCGCCGGGATGAACAAAAAAAGCAGGGGTGCCAGTACTTGCTAAGGTTGCCGCAATTTTATTACCGATGTGTCCTGATTTGCCCATACCAATGACAATGACACGTCCGTCACATTTGAGTATTTCATTACAAGCAGCAACAAACTTTTCATCAATACGATCAATTAAGCCTGCAAGTGCTGATTGCTCGGTTTTTATAACCGCTTTTCCTAGCGTTTTAAGTTTGTCAGAACTAATTATTTCATTCATTTTTTTATGTCAGAGCTATGCTTTGCGAGAACAACACATATTGATATGCGAAAAAACAAAACAATAGTATGGCTCCTTCAGGTCGTACAAGTTTACCCTTGCTTGTGATGAATACCATAGCGCCTATCAATAAAGTTAAGCCAATCATGGTTGGAAAATCTCGGTGTAAAACTTCTTCGGCGAAATAATCAGGGTTAATTAAAGTTGGGATGCCTAATACGGCAAGCATATTAAACATATTTGAGCCGATAATATTGCCCACAGCAATGTCGGCCTCGTTTTTCTTTAAACTAATAATAGAGGCTGCAAGTTCAGGTAGGCTTGTGCCGATTGCGACAATAGTTAAACCTATAACGAGATCCGGGACACCAAAAAATTCGGCGATAGAGACAGCGCCTCGTACTAGCAGGTCTGCCCCGAGTAATAACAAGACAAGCCCAATTAACAATTTCATTATTGCTTTGCCTAATGCGTCCGGTTTGTTTGATTCATCGGAAAATTCTTGAGCAAATTCGGTTAGGAGAGGGTCGTCAGCACTGCTTCGTTTTGCAATCCAAGTAATCCAGCTAATGGAAATAACAAGTGAGGCGAGCAATATTGCTGCATCAATTCGGCTAAGGTGGCCGTCTAGCATTACCGCAAGAGCAATCATGGTGGCAGCACACATTAGCCCGTATTCTTTTTTTAATGTATTTGATGCAATCGTTATGGGGAAGATGAGCACACTAAAACCAAGAACTAAGCCGATATTAGTAATGTTAGAGCCGAGTGCATTACCAATAGCAATGGAGGTTTTGCCTTGCCAGGCAGAAACTGAGCCGACAATAATTTCAGGCGCGGAAGTGGCAAACCCAACAATTGTTAATCCAATTATTAACGGCGGCATACCTAATTGACGGGCTATGTTCGAAGCGCCATCAACAAAAATATCGGCGCCATATATAAGAAGTGCAAAGCCAATAAGAACTAATAAACATGAAACCAGCATATGCTAGCTATACTCCAATAAGAAAATTAACGAGATGATGCCAGAATAAGCGTGATCTGAGAAATTTATAGTTATAGCCAAGATACTTAGGTTTTTACCTGAATCCGAAAAAATCATAGACTTCTAAGAGCCTGCTATTGTTTCATCTTTGTCTCTGTTGTCATCGTAAAGGTGTCAATCACCAACAGTAGGCACTTTAGGCGAGGCGAGAGGAATGAGGTTTAGTCATTCTAAATGAATGACGAGCAACGTAGAGTGGCGCCTTTACGATGACAACCCGCAGGGCAGGGACTATTTTTGCACCCAGTGTCGTTGTCAATCACTCATGTAGAATACTACACTACGTTCTTTCCGCCTCACTGGGTGCAAAAATAGTCTCCAGCAGAGGTAAAGATGAAACAATAGCAGGCCCTGAGTTAAACTAATTATTAGACTTTGAATGTCCAAACGTTATGAATCCTTGAAACACTGGTTAAGTGAAATACTTGAGACTAGTGACTTTGAATTAAAACCGGCATCGGAAGATGCCAGCTTCCGATCTTATTATCGTCTTTTCCTACAAGACAAAACATTTATTGTTATGGATGCGCCGCCGCCGCAAGAAGACTGCAAACCCTTTGTAAAAGTAACCAATGCACTACTCGCCTGCGAGACAAATGTGCCGACGATTCATAATCTGGATTTAGATCAGGGGTTTTTGCTCTTAGATGATTTTGGTGATGATTTATATCTCGATAAGCTCAATTCATCATCAGCAAATAAACTATATTCTGATGCGATATCAGCATTAGCCGAGTTTCAGATATTGGCAGAAGTAAAAGAGTTGGATGACTATAATGAGCCTTTGTTACGGCGTGAAATGAGGTTGTTTACGGAATGGTTATTAGGAAAACATCTAAAGGTTGAACTGAGTAATGCCCAAACTAATTCAATGGCTTTGTTGTTTGATACGCTAGTGGATAATGCACAGCAACAACCGCAAACCTTTGTTCATCGAGACTTTCACTCCAGAAACCTAATGATTACCAAAGCGAATAATCCCGGTATCATTGATTATCAAGATGCTGTTAATGGTCCGATTAGTTATGACCTCGTGTCTTTATTAAAGGATTGTTATATTAAATGGTCTAAAAATGAAATTAATGGTTGGCTTGAATATTATCTGAATCAACTTTCGCAGCGTGGATTTGAAGTTGACCGCGAGCAATTTCAGCGTTGGTTTGATTTAATGGGTGTTCAGCGTCATTTAAAAGCCAGCGGTATTTTTGCGAGGCTGTCTCATCGAGATGGTAAGCATGAGTATTTAAAAGATGTTCCACGAACGCTTTCTTATATCATTGACCTGCAAGAGGATTACCAAGAGTTAGTCCCATTGTGTTTAATAATAGAAGAATTTGTTTTGCCAAAGCTTGAGGAAACATAATTAAATGCATGCAATGATTTTAGCTGCAGGGCGTGGTGAACGAATGCGTCCTTTGACTGATAAGATTCCCAAGCCATTGTTAGAAGTTGCAGGTAAAGCGTTAATTGTTCATCAGGTAGAAGCGCTTGAATCTGCCGGTGTCAAAAATATTGTTATTAATACAGGCCATTTTGGCGAGCAAATTCAGTATGAGCTTGGTACCGGGGCAGCATTTGGCGTGGATATTCTCTATTCAGATGAAGGCGACAACATACTCGAAACAGCAGGCGGTATTATTAAAGCGTTGCCGTTATTAGGCGATGATCCCTTCATTGTTACTAATGCGGATATCTTTACTGATTTTAATTATCGATCTTTGCCTGAGGAGCCTGACTTTGATGCGCATCTCGTATTAGTGGATAACCCGCCACACAATCCGCAAGGTGATTTTGCTTTTGAAAATGGTCGTATTATTGAACAAGGCAGCAAGAAATTAACTTATAGTGGTATCGCTGTTTTTTATCCGCACTTCTTCGAAAGTTCCAGTCCAGGTCGCGCTTCCCTTGCGCCTTTATTGCATCGCGCTATAAAAACTGGCGGATTAGGTGGCCAGCATTTCATGGGCATATGGAATGATATTGGCACGCCATCTCGCCTCAAGGAGATAAATGAAAATATAGCGAATTAAGAAAGTAAGTGCCAACTTTCATTTTCAAGCCGGTTTTTCTAGATTGAATCTTTTTGTCGCATTCACTGTCTAATTGTTGCGATGCAACATATAGCGTGATACGGTTCACACTATGATAAAGCTGGTTTCTATATATTGTAGTTCCAAATATTTATACCACTATATATAGAATAAGCGCGTTAAAGAGAGTATGATTCGCGCCAATTTCAGCCGTTTTGTCGTTAATTTAATACAATCCGATTTGAATTTAATGAAAATTATTTGTTCGCATAAATTTGGCTTAAGTTTAAGAGTCCTGCTCCTCGCATTAATTGCGCCAGCATCAATTCAGGCTAATGAAAAAATTGCGGACATTGATTTCTGTCAGGTGCCGGATGCTGCTTATCAACAGCTGGATGTATCTGAAACTTATTCTTCACTAGAAAATCTTCACGACGTTAAAACAATTAATGAACGCGGCATGTTGCGTGTTTTGTTACATAAGAAAAAAAATGACTGCACTATTAGTCAGACAGAACAGCAACTCATTCAAGAATTTACAAATATTCATGACCTAGATCTGATCTGGATCTATGTTGAAAACGATTGGGAGTTACTTCCAGAGCTGATAAAGGGTAACGGTGATATTATTGTTGCTCAGGATCAAAGTCTATCCGCGAGCATTGAAGATGAAGTCAATTTCAGTCATTCATGGGCTAATGCAACATACAAAGTGGTTGGTCGTGCTGATAACAGTCGAATTAGTCGTTTTGAAGATCTTTCTGGGCGCCAGGTTGTTGCATATAAAGACTCCCCTGTCTGGAATACCTTAGTTGAATTATCTGAGTCGCAAACGGGACTGGTTTTAAAAGAAATTCCATCGACGCTATCTTATCTAGAAGTTATGGATCGTATTAAAACGGGAGAATATGACTTGGCAGTTGCTGATAGTCTTTTCCTTGATACGTTTTTACCTTTGAACACAGAGTTACAAGCGAGCTTTAGTTTATCGAATGAACGAAATATGGCTTGGGCAGTAAGAACAGACGATAAAGAATTACACAAAACATTAAATCAATATTTGAATCAACAACATGTGACGCATGACGTTGCCAGCACCCATTTTGATGATCTTGCCTTAATAAAAGATAGAGGTGTGTTGCGCGTTATAACCAGCGGGAATCCATCACACTATTATCTGGACGAAGGCAAGTTACGTGGGTTTGAATATGAATTGTTAAATGAATTTGCCTCAGAACACATGCTTCGTCTTGATGTTGTCTTAGCGAATTCACAAGAAGAAATGTTCACATTACTTACAGAAGGCAAAGGTGATGTGATTGCTGCTTCTTTACCTGGCAGCTTGATTGCGGAAAAAGATTCAATCGAATATAGCGAAGCATATCATTATGCCAGTCCTGTAATCGTTGGTCGTGATACCGATAACGCGATAATCGACATCCGTGATTTAGCAGGAAGAAGAATAACATTAGCTGAAGATAGTCCGTATTGGGATTACATGATGCAACTTAAACAGCAAGGCATAGAGTTTGACTTAGTTAAGGCCGATACCGGTGTAAACATGGAAGGCGCATTATTGATGATTGCCTTAGGCATGTATGATTTGACTGTTGTTGGAAACCATCAAGTCGAATCAGCATACACAAAAGGAATAGGTATAAGAACACAGCTTGTGCTGACAGAGCCACTAGCACATCGTTGGGCCGTAAGGACTGAAGATCAGCAATTAAATAATGCATTGAATGAATATATTGAACAAACATTTCGAAGTGAAAAATATAATGTGTTACATGCAAAATATTTTGAACAGGCAAAAATACTAAATAACAATGATAGAGTTACTACATTTAGTTCCTTGTCGCCTTATGATGAATTAACTCAACGCTATGCCGATGAATATGGTTTTGACTGGCGTTTGATTACTGCCTTGATGTTTCAGGAAAGTCAGTTTGACCCACAAGCAACATCTTATGCTGGCGCAGAAGGGTTAATGCAATTAATTCCGGCAACAGCCGAATTCATGGGAGTTAGCGATACTCGTAATGTGGACAGCAGTATTAATGCTGGTATTCGTTATCTGGATTATTTAAGAGCTAAGTTTGAAGACACATTATTGTTGGAAGACCGTATGTGGTTTACGCTTGCTTCCTACAATGCCGGTTATGGTCGTGTGAAACGTGCGCGGATACTGGCAGAAGAAATGGGCCTAGATAAGAATCAGTGGTTTGATAATGTTGAATTAGCGATGATGAAGCTTGCTAAGCCGTATATAAAAAATGGTGAAGAAGTTCGTTATTGTCGTTGTGGCCAAACGGTTGTTTATGTTCGTGAAATACGCACACGTTATTTCAATTACATACGTTTAGTAGAAACACAAATGATCGCAAGACTTTCTCCGTCGGAAAGAAAAACGAACTATATTAGATCTATAAACTAATTTTAGTTTTATAAACGCTACTAAATCTATTCCGAAAGTAGTCTTAGTAAGCTTTGAGCGTGATTTGCCGCTACAAGCCCTCTGTCAGTAAGATAGCCGCCATCAACATGATCCGTTAAGCCTTTTTCAAAAAGCCGTGCAGCAGCATCAACAGTTTCTTTAGCAGCTTCGTGAGAATGAACTTTTAATCCACTAGCTGTTGAACCAAGATCAAATTGACTTAATAGTTTAATTTCTTCCATCTTTTCATTTGTATGATGCATAGTCTTTCCTCTTCTGAACTGATGAATGATGACATTATTTTATACTAAGTTATTCATTGTATGTTTCTAAATTATTCGATTTTGTTTCAAATAAAGGGGTTCCTTCAGAATCGACAATGCAGCTATAAAATTCGAGGGAAAATCGATTTAACTCTGCCTCGTTATCTTGATCATTTAAGTACTGACGCCAGTTACTGCTTTCCATGCAACCTTTAATCTGAGTCTTGACCGTAGTGATACATGTTTTGTTGTTATCGCCACAGAGTTTTATTAAGTCGTGTTCGAGTGTCTTTCTAAATGCAAATTCTTCAATTTGTTGTTCACTGCAGCCAAAAGTGAACAAGAAAATAAACAATAAAGATATTATTCCCATTGGTAACAGTATGTTATCTGGTCGCGGTTTCGTATATTTCTCCACTCTATTTCAATAATACTGTTATTTATAAAGTGTCGGATCAATTAATAGTGCAGCTTCAAATCCTTCTTTTCTAAAACGGCAGGAATCACAAACGCCGCAGGCTTTCCCTTCATCATCGGCTTGATAACAGGATACAGTTAATGCGTAATCTACATTAAGCGTGCTTCCTTTTTTTATGATATCTGCTTTGCTTAACTCAATGAGTGGCGTGTGTATTTTGAATGAAGCCCCTTCGACGCCTGCTTTTGTTGCTAACGTCGCCAGCTGTTCATAGGCTTTAATATATTCGGGTCTGCAATCAGGATAGCCTGAATAATCAATCGCATTTACTCCGATAAAGATATCATTAGCATCAATAACCTCTGCCCAAGCTAAAGCATAACTTAAAAATATAGTATTTCGTGCTGGCACATAGGTGACAGGAATCCCTTCAGAAGCTTCTTCAGGTACATCAATAGAAGAATCTGTTAGTGCTGATCCACCAATTTGTCCCATATCAAGATGGATAGTTTTGTGATCAATGACATCAAATGATTCAGCTACTTTTATAGCCGCGTTTAATTCGCTTATATGTCGTTGCCCATAATCAAAGCTTAAGGCATAACAATCAAAGCCAAGATCTTTTGCGATGGCTAATGTAGTCGTTGAATCAAGTCCTCCTGAAACGAGAACGATAGCTTTGTTAAAATTGGTCACGGTATTTAAAAATAATTAGTTTAAAGAAAAATAAATTTAATTTATTTGCCGGGAACATTGCCCCACAAATATTTATGAAGTTGTACTTGCATACGAACATTCAAACGATCATCTAATATCCAATTAGCTAAGTCAGTTGAGTTTTGTGTTTCGTGTGCAGGTGAAAAAAGAACTTCACAATAGTCTGTTAATTTAAACTCGTTTAGTTTTTGTTTTGCCCATTCATAATCAGCTTGATTACAAATAACAAATTTTATCTGATCGGTTTTATTCAGGTATTCAAGGTTTTCAAATTTGTTTTTAGCTTCTTCTTCTGAAGCGGGTGTTTTAATATCGACTATTTTCATGACACGTTCATCAACATTAGCAATATCAATAGCGCCACTGGTCTCTAAAGAAACGTCATAACCTTCATCGCAAAGTCTGGCGAGTAATTCATGACAAGCACGTTGTGCTAATGGCTCGCCACCGGTGACGGTGACGTGTTTAGCACGATATTGGCTTACCTCTTGAATGATGTCGTTTATAGTGTTCTTTTCCCCTTCATGAAAAGCGTAGGCCGTATCGCAATACTGACAGCGAAGAGGGCAGCCTGTTAAACGAATGAAGATTGTTGGTAAACCAACCTTGGTGGATTCTCCCTGAAGAGAATAAAAAATTTCATTAATGCGTAACTCAGACGAAGTTTGATCTTGCGCTTTTGAGTCAGGTTGAGCGCCGGGTTTCATTTTAAGTGTTAGGTTCTTTTGCGGAACCTATCTTTCTTAAGCGATCATCAGCAAGTCGTGCTGCAGTCGTTCCAGGGTATTGTGTTTTTACTTCTTCTAGGGTTTTATGTGCATCATCGGCATTGCCCAACTCATCATAGCTATAACCAATTTTTAATAAGGCATGTGATGCTTTTTTGCTATTTGGAAAAGTATTTATCAATGCTTGATATTCATTAATTGCTAATTCGTATTTTTGCAATACGTAGTTGGTTTCACCTAACCAATACTGTGCGTTATCACAGAAAGCACTATCTGGATAATCTTTTATAAAAGATTTAAACGCGACATGGGCTTGATCATACTGAGACTCTTTGAGCAATTTAAATGCTTTTTGATAAACAGCTTCAGCTTTTGCTGGATCGACAGGCTCCATATCAGTATTTTCTTCAGTTGCTATGGTTTCTTCTGTATCGGTTGTTGCTTCCTGACCACCTTCAGTTTCTGGTGTAGCAGGCTCATTATCATTGCTTGCAGCAGGTTTGTTTGACTCTATACGTTGTAGGCGTTTATCAACATCCGTATATAAATCACGTTGCTTATTTTTAAGCTGATCTATGGTATGTGTTTGTACTTCAATTTGGCCGCGTAGTGTACTTACTTCAACTTTTAATGACTCTAATAATTCAAGCATATCTAGTAGTGCTTTATTATTAAGCGACTTTTCTATTTTTGACAGACGTCCGTTAATGTCTTCGGTTATCGGTTCAAATACTGGAGCCTTGTCTTTATTTGTTTCTGTCTCTCCTGCCAATGCAGCATTAAAAATAAAAAAGCTAATTAAACAAAGTAAAAGTCGCATACACATAAGCCATCAATAATTATTAATATAAAATCTCAACCCGTCGATTTTGTTGCCAGGAAGATTCATCATGTCCATCAATTGCAGGTCGTTCTTCACCATAGCTGACTAATCTAATTTGGCTTGAAGATGCCCCTAATATCAACATTTGCTGTTTGACTGCTTGAGCACGACTTTCACCGAGCGCCAGATTATATTCACGTGATCCACGTTCATCCGCATGCCCTTCTAGTGTAATAGTTGTTGAAGGGTTTTGGCTTAGATAAGCTGCATGTGCCTCAATAGCTGAGCGATATTCGGAACTTATTTCGTTACTATTGTATTCGAAATAAATGATACGAATTGATAAGGCACTTTGTGGATCGTCAAGTGCATCAAAACCAGAAGTTGAGTTGTCATCAGTACCATAAGCCTGAGCGCCACTCTCATCAGTTACGTTGACATTGGCGGCATTGCTACTGAGGTCTTCTACAGTTACAGGTTCTTCTTCTTTAACTTGCTCGTTGCTACAGCCAAAAAGTAGGCCAGCTAAACTTACAACTAATAATAAGCGGATAGACATATTTTTTCTCCTTCCCAGTCTTAATATAGACTGCTAATTAAACAGCATAACATTCAAAAGCCAGCATTATAAAGTGGCTTATTTTAAAAAAGGCCCCCACGCGGGTTCGCGCACATCACCTTGTTGTAAACCTAGTCGTTGATGAATACGGCCATCAGTCGATACAGCGGCAAGCTGACCGCCACGGACACCTGTGGTTGCATAAATGACCATGCCGCCGTTTGGTGCAAAACTGGGGGACTCATCCAACCTTGCATCTGTTAATACATCAATAGAGCCATTGGCAAGATTAAGTATTCCGATACGATATGAGCCAGAAACAGCATGAACCAAGGTTATTGATTTACCATCGGGAGAATATTCGGGGCGGGCATTATATTTCCCTTCAAAACTAATACGTTTAGGATCGCCACCATTGACACTGACTTCATAAATTTGTGGTCCGCCACTGCGGTCAGACGTAAATGCTAATTTTTGTCCACTGGGTGACCAGCTTGGTTCGGTATCAATGCCGCCGTGGCGGGTAATACGCTGTAATGACTTATCATTAAGACTCATTATATAAATTTCGGTATTACCATCTTTAGATAAAGTCAAAGCCAAACGTGAGCCATCCGGCGACCAATCTGGCGAACTGTTAATCCCAGCAAATGAAGATACTAGCTCGCGTTGACCGGTTAAAATGTTTTGCACATAAATAGCTGAGTTTTTTCCTTCGAAAGAAACATAGGCAATTTTTTTACCATCTGGAGACCAAGATGGAGAAAGCAGAGGTTCTGCTGATTCCAGCAATATTTGTGCATTGTAGCCATCCGCGTCTGCAATTTGCAGGGAATGGACTTTTTTATTCTTAATCTTGTTAACTGTTATGTAAGCAACGCGGGTATCAAAGGCGCCAGGTATTCCTACAAGCTTTTCAAAAATGATGTCACTAATTTGATGAGCAACGCGACGAAGTAAATCCGGCTTGGCAGGTATGCGAAAACCAGCAATCTGTTTTCCTCGATAAATATCAACCAGACGAAAACTGACTTCATAATCGCCAGCATCCGTCAGGTTTAGTTTACCGATCAGGATGTTTTCCATGCCTAGCTTACGCCAGTCACCAAAATTAATACTGTCATATTCACTTGGTCGTTGTGGTAAATCTGCTTCGTCCATAACATCAAAGCGGCCACTGCGTTGCAGGTCATTGCTAATAATCGATGTTAAGTCGATTGGCGCCACACTGCTGGCTTGTGACCAGCCAAACGGTACGATGGCAATTGGTAAGGACTGCTCTATTCCTTGTGTTATTTTTATGTCGAGAACAGCTTGAGCTTGCAGCGAGACAAGTAACAAGCTGGCAATCATTAATTTAAATAAAACTTTCATGTGATGTTCTATCCTAACCTTCTATCTTATGGTTCAAAAGTGAATCTTATATTACGCATCTTCTCAAACAGTCTTGTTTCATCCGGCGCGGGCAATGGTGAAGCTGAATATACGGCAGTTTCAGCTCGTTTATCAAATAAGTCATTACCACTAGATTTTACAATAGATGCTTCGACAACTTTACCGCCTTCAATCATCCTTATCAGAATTACACAGGACAAGCCTTCATCCAGTCCAAGCTGGTTAAACTTGCTTTCAATAGAACGTTGAATAGCGCCAATATATCTATCTATTTCTTTACCGTCTTGTAGTTCTTGCTCTGCTTCTTGTTCAGCAACAAGTTCGGCTTCTATCTCATCTTGTAGCGCTTTTTCACGTGCTTTTCGATCTTCTTCCTCTTTCGCCTTGCGTTTTTTCTCTTCGGCTTTCTTTTTTTCTTCCTCTAGCTTTTTCTTTTCTGCTTCTTTCTTTTGAATATCTTCTTCCAGTTTCTTTTTTTCTTTAGCTTCTTTTTTCTTTTTCTCTTCTTCGAGTTTTTTCTTCTTTTCAAGTTCCTTTTTTTCTTTTTCCAGTTTCTTTAAGCGTAACTTCTCATCCTTAAGTTTTTTTTGTTCCAGTTCTTTTTTCTTTTTTATCTCTTTAAGTTTTTTTTCTTCATTTTGAAGTTTCTTTTTTATTTCTGCTTCTTTTTTCTCAAGTTCTTTTTTGCGATTTAATTCATCTTCTTTCTTTTTATTTTCTTTATCCTTTATACGTTTTAGTTCTTTTTCAACCTGTTTCTTATCAACCGTCGCTGCTTTTACGATATTTGCCATCGGTTTAGGCTGCGGTATTGGTTTTGATGAAAAATTAAAACTAAAGATCAGCACAATACCCAATATAAAGTGAAGGGCTAGAGACAATAAAAATGACCGTGAGGTCAGAAACCAATCTTCACGCATAAATTAATTTTCAGGTGGATCTGTCATCATGCCGACAGAAGGCGCGCCGGCGCGTTGTAGTAAAGACATGACTTGCACGACTTGTCCGTAGGGAACGCTAGCGTCACCACCTATTAACACAGGTATATCAGGCGTATATTTTAATAAAGCGCTGACACGGTTAACCAATACATCTGGCGTTACTGGTTTATCTTGATCGTCACCATAATTAATAAAAAAGTTTCCGTCCTTATCAACATTAACTATCACAGGTTCTTTTTCATTCGGAGGTAAAGGCTCGGAAGCCGTTTGTGGCAAATCTACTTTAATGCCTTGGCTTAAAAGTGGCGCAGTGACCATAAATATAATGAGCAAGACCAGCATAACATCAATGTAAGGCACAACATTGATTTCAGACATCGGTTTCTTTTTAATTCGTTGTCGCATTCTTTAATTAAGTCGGTTTGATAATGTTTCTAAAGTTATAATTTTTGTGCGAGAACAAGGAAGCACTGCACGGAGATTCTGAGTGTATGTATGAATACATGATGAATCGAGTACAGCGCTGACGCTGTAATCGTGCGAAAAGTGTAGTTTTAAGAGCATTATCATGAATGAGCGTGTCGGTGCAAGATCGACGAAAACTCTTCCATAAAATTATCGTAACGATTAATTAACCGTTCAACATCATAGGAATAACGGTTATAAGCAATTACGGCAGGAATAGCCGCAAACAAGCCCATTGCGGTTGCGACTAATGCTTCACTAATACCCGGAGCTACCATAGCAATCGTCGCTTGCTGTACAGTGCCTAATGCCTGAAAGCTATTCATAATTCCCCAGACGGTCCCGAATAAACCAACATAAGGGCTAGTCGATCCAACCGTTGCTAGAAAAGATAAATTGGTTTCAAGGTGATCCATTTCTCTATTCATAGCGATACGCATGGAGCGTTGCGAGCCATCAAGCACGGCGTCTGCATCAATGTTTTCCTGCTTATTTAAACGGGCAAATTCTTTAAAGCCAGCTTCAAATATTTTTTCCATGCCACTGGGCTGATGATGTCGCGCTGATATTTTAGTGTATAAAGGACTCAGATCTTCTGCTGACCAAAATTCATCTTCAAAATGTTCAGAATCATTTTTTGCACGTTTTAGTATGACGCGTTTATTGATAATCATGGTCCACGATACAATGGATGCTGCTACTAGTATTAGCATCACAAGTTGAACCAGTAAACTGGCATTCAGGACGAGATCGATAATTGAATGATCAGTGGTCATTAGCTAACTCCGTAAGTAATGCTTCAGGCATCGGCGATGCTTTTAATGTTGTTGCGTTTAAGCAGGCGACTTTCACTTCTGCCTGAGTCAATAATTCTTCTTTTTCATTTTTAATAAATTGTTGAAACGTAATACTGGCGCCACGATGATTTAATAATGTTGATGTTACGGTTAATAAGTCATCAAGTCGCCCTGGTTTTTTATAATCAATCGTTACGTTTTTCACTGCAAATATTAAGTTATGATCTTTAATGAGTTGTTCATGTTCAAAGCCAACGCTTCTTAACCACTCGGTACGTGCCCGTTCCATAAATCGTAAATAGTTTGCATAAAATACCACGCCGCCAGCATCGGTATCTTCATAATAGACTCGTACTTGCCATTTAAATTCTGCGCTCAATTCAATTAAACTCTTTTGTCACTCTGTAGCGTCATTAAACAAATCATCTGCTTTCATAAGATCTTTTGGAACATCCAATCCAAAATGTAACCAGGCCGTTTTAGTTGCTATACGACCTCTGGAAGTTCGCATTAAAAAACCTTGCTGAATTAAATAAGGTTCAAGTACATCTTCAATAGTATCTCGTTCTTCACTTATCGCAGCAGCAAGACTATCCACACCAACAGGGCCACCATCAAATTTTTGTAATATTGCGAGTAATAATTTGCGATCCATCATATCGAAACCATGTGCATCGACATTCAACATATCAAGAGCACGTGTAGAGATTTCTCCAGTGATGACGCCATCTCCTTTCACTTGAGCATAATCACGAACGCGACGTAATAATCGATTGGCGATCCGCGGTGTTCCGCGAGAACGTGCAGCAATTTCTCCCGCTCCCTTTGCTTCAATTTCTACTTCAAGAATTTTTGCTGATCGAATAACAATTTCACCCAGTTCTTGCGGCGAATAAAATTCAAGCCGTTGTACAATACCAAAACGGTCACGTAAGGGAGATGTAAGTAAGCCGGCGCGTGTTGTCGCACCAACCAGGGTAAAAGGTGGCACATCAAGTTTAATGGCGCGTGCCGCAGGTCCTTCGCCGATCATAATATCGATTTGGTAATCTTCCATTGCTGGATACAGCACTTCTTCGACAACGGCTCCTAGACGGTGTATCTCATCAATAAAAAGTACATCGTGCGGTTCAAGATTTGTTAACAAGGCAGCCAAGTCGCCTGGTCGTTCCAGTACTGGGCCAGAAGTTTGTCGCATATTGACGCCCATTTCGTTGGCGATAATGTGTGCCAGCGTTGTTTTACCTAATCCGGGTGGGCCAAAGATTAAAACATGGTCAAGTGATTCAGCACGTTGTCGAGCAGCGCCGATAAAGATCTCCATTTGCTCGTGCACAGACGCTTGGCCAAGATAATCCTGTAAACGTTTTGGGCGTAAAGCATTATCAGCAACATCATCTTCTGCTGAGTTTTGGGGTGAAATGACTTCGTTTGGTTCGACCATGTCGGGTGTCTATTTTCCCTGTAAACGTATGAATAAGCTAGTCGGGTTATTGATATTCATTTAAATATTAAAATCTGACAATGTTATGACTTTAAAAAGGAAAACTACCGATTTTTTTCATTAACAAAATAGGATTTTAATCATTTATTGAGCTGACAGTTACTTGTCTTTCTTTTTTTGCTCTGGCAAAGCAAGAATACGAATAGTTCGTGTGGCGAGATGAACTTCGCGAAGGAAGAATGTGAGGCTAATAACGAGGGTTAATGTGGCACTCATGAACAGTATGCCTATTAGCCAGTTCAATTTTAAATGCAGGAGTGCTTCAAAAAAGAACATCGATACTACAGAGCATACTAACAAGGCTGAAAGCACACACATGTTAATCGCTGCGCTAGCTACATGGCGACGTTGCTCAAGGCTCTCTAATTCGGTTTTGATCTCGTCTGGTAACGTCCCATCAATATTTGAAGTGGTTTCCGAGAGACAACGGCCTCGGTCGATTATTCGAGCTAGTCGGTTTGTCATTACGCTGAGTAACCCTGCAATGCCGGTAAGCAAGAATACGGGCGCTAAAGCTAGTTGAACTGCGTTGGTTACATCGCCGATATTTTCTATCCAATTGAACATAAATTCATTTTTACTTTTTTTTTAAACTAAAAAGAGATTCTTGCTTTATTAATGTATAAATATTTTTAGGAAGCAAAAGTATAAGACAGCGTCTATTTTTTAACGGAGTTCTTTAATGCTTCACGGATTAGTTCTTCACTGCTCATGTCATCATTTGCCACAGCAAGTACAAATTTGCTAGCTTCTTGTGGTTTATAGCCTAGTCCAATTAATGCGCTTACAGCTTCATTAACTGGATCGTTGCTAATATTTGGTTTGTCATTACTTCGAGAAGCAGAAGTCGCCGGCACATCGTCAAGTTTGTCGCGCATTTCTATGATAAGTCGTTCAGCTGTCTTTTTACCAACGCCGGGTAATTTAACTAAACGGTCGGCATCATTATTTTTTACGCACATGGCAAACTCATCTGCTTCTATGCCGGATAAAATAGTAAGCCCCATTTTTGCCCCGACACCATTAACCTTGATTAAGGTTCTAAATAGATGTCGTTCACCTTCGGTGGCAAAACCAAATAACAAATGTGCGTCATCACGTACAACCAGATGGGTAAATATTTCCACTTCATTCTTGACTTCGGGCAACGCGTAAAATGTCGTCATTGGTGCTTCTATTTCATAACCAACACCTTGGACATCCAATAACAACAATGGTGGTTGTTTTTTAATAATAATGCCACGTAGAAAACCGATCATTGTAAGCGTCCATAACGTATGCCACTAACGCCTTGCATACGTAATAAGCCTTCACGCGAGTTAGCATGGCAAAGCGCTATTGCTAATGCATCAGCGGCATCGGCTGTCGGTTGCTTATCTAAACAAAGTAATATCTTGATCATATGTTGCACTTGTTCTTTCGCCGCATGGCCTTTGCCAACAGTAGCTTGTTTTACCTGATTGGCGGTATATTCGTAAACAGGCAAGTCTTGTATCGCACAGGCAGCAATAGCAACACCGCGTGCCTGACCCAGTTTTATTGCTGAATCTGCATTGCGATTCATAAATATTTTTTCAATAGAAACTTCTTCGGGTTTAAATTCTTCAATGATGGCCGTTAAGCCTTCGTGGATGACTTTTAGTTTATCGGCAAGTGTTTCGCCTTTGACTTTAATAATGCCGTTGCTGATATGTTTAGAGTGATTACCTTTGGAGTCAATGATGCCGTAGCCAGTTATTATAGAGCCGGGGTCAATACCAAGAACTCTTATCGATTGTGAGCTCATGCCAGAATTGATAAAAGTTTAGACAATGAGAATGATGCTTTTGTCATTGTTAATCTAATTGAGCCAATACTTCTTCAGAGATTTCTGCGTTTGAATAAACTTTTTGTACATCATCCAAATCTTCCAGTAAATCGAGCAGTTTTAACATTGAGGAGGCTTCTTTTAAGTTGAGTTCGCTGGAAGTTGAAGCGCGCATGGTGATTTCTGCATTTTCAGGTTCAAAGCCAGCTGTTATTAATGCTTCTTTTGCATCTACAAAGTTATCAGGTTCCGTGATCACATCAACAGAACCATCATCATTACTTACGACATCATCTGCACCGCCTTCCAAAGCGGCTTCCAAAATGGCATCTTCATCTGCACCACTTGGGTAAGAAATAAGACCTACTTTAGTAAATAGGTAAGCAACAGAACCATCTGTGCCTAAATTGCCGTTAAATTTAGTGAAAGCATGACGTACTTCAGCAACAGTACGATTTTTATTGTCAGTCATGGTGTCAACCAAAACGGCTACACCACCTGGACCGTAGCCTTCATAACGAAGCTCATCAACATTACCACCTTCTTCACCACCAGCACCACGCTTAACAGCTCGCTCAATGGTGTCTCGGGTCATATTATTTGATAGACCATTATCGATTGCCGCACGCAATCGAGGGTTAGCGTCTGAGTCGCCACCGCCTAATTTTGCAGCAACAGTAATTTCTCGAATAAGTTTGGTGAAGAGCTTTCCTCGTTTGGCGTCTTGTTTGCCTTTCCGGTGTTGGATATTCGCCCATTTACTATGACCTGCCATGTGTTTTTCCGTATTTGTGATGTTGGTTGAAGAGTAAGAGTGTGATTCTAACATTCAAGTCAAGGATGCCCAAGACAGGAAAAAATATGATCTGAATCAAACTTATATGTTATTTGATTCATTATTCGAGTTTGACTAAGAGTATAATGATCTATTAATTTTAATATCGGCAATCAATTTGAGGCACTTATCATGGCGAACGGCAAAGTAATAACTAAAGTAGAAAATGTAACTGCAGCTAGTGGTAAAACCGTGAAAAATAGTAACAAAGACGAGAAGGCGGCTTCTCGTAAACGTTCTGGGGCGGTTTTACATGAGCTTGCTGAAAAACGTCATAATCCTGATGAGATTCGCCGAGCATTTGAGACAGGCGAGTATCCTTATCAATCGAAAATGCGCAGAGCGACGTATGAAAAACAAAAATCAATGTTGCAAGTTGAATTGATTAAAGCCCAACAATGGGTGAAAGAGTCTGGCCAAAAGATAGTTTTGCTCTTTGAAGGACGTGATGCAGCGGGTAAGGGCGGTACAATAAAGCGTTATATGGAGCATATGAACCCACGTAGCGCGCGCGTGGTGGCACTAGAAAAACCGACCGAGGAAGAATTTGGCCAATGGTATTTTCAACGCTATATTAATAATCTGCCAACAACTGGAGAAATAGTGCTATTTGATCGCTCCTGGTATAACCGAGCGGGTGTTGAGCGAGTAATGGGGTTTTGTAAACCTAGCGAATACCTTGAATTTATGCGTCAAACGCCAGAACTTGAGCAAATGTTTGTGCGCAGTGGTATCCGAATGTTTAAGTACTGGTTTTCAATTACTCGTGAAGAGCAGGCTCGTCGTTTCGCTGCTCGCAGTGACGACCCACTTAAGCAGTGGAAACTGTCACCAATTGATAAAGCCTCTGTTGATCTTTGGGATGATTACACCGAGGCGAAAGAAGCCATGTTTTTTTATACTGATACGGCAGACTCACCTTGGAATATTGTTAAATCAGATGATAAGAAACGAGCTCGCTTGAATTGTATGAGGCACTTTTTGTGGAACCTGCCGTATCCTGATAAGAATCATCATGTTGTGCATCAGCCAGATCCATTAATTGTTGGATCAGGTAGTCATGTTGTCCATGCCAGCGAACATATACTCGGCAAGAGTCTGCACCCGAAAACGCGGCGTAAAGAGAAAGAGTAGTTTTTGATTCTTTAGTTAGCGGGATGCCTGAATTATATTAGGCATCTCCCGCCAGCTTCTTTTGATCTTTGGTAAAATCAAGCAAGCGTTGAATAGAGCCTTTCGCTTTTTGAACAATATTAGCATCAACAAAAATTTCATTTTCGCCCGTCTCTAGAACACGCGCTAATTTTCTTAGGCTATTCATTGCCATCCATGGACAATGCGCGCAGCTAATACAGGTTGCGCTTTTGCCCGCAGTTGGAGCTTCGATCAAAATTTTATCTGGTGCCGCTTCTTTTATTTTGTGGAAGATGCCTTTATCCGTCGCAATGATGAATTCTTTGGCTTTCATTTCGACAACAGCATTTATAATGCCGGTGGTTGAGCTAACCAAATCGGCCTGTTCAATAACTGATGCCGGAGATTCAGGATGAACTAATACTTTTGCATCAGGGTGATGTGCGCGAAGTGTTTCGAGCTCCTGTCCTTTAAATTCTTCGTGAACAATACAGGCGCCTTGCCAGATGAGCATGTCAGCACCGGTTTCTTTTTGCACGTAATCGCCGAGATATTTGTCTGGTGCCCAGATGATTTTTTTACCTTCTGCTGCTAAATGTTTAATCACATCAACCGCACTGCCTGAAGTCACCATCCAGTCGGCTCGCGCTTTGACAGCCGCACTGGTATTGGCGTATACGACGACAATGTGATCAGGGTGTGCATCACAAAAAGCGGAGAATTCATCTGCAGGACAACCTAGATCCAATGAACAGTTTGCAGCGAGATCCGGCATGAGGATGCGTTTTTTCGGACTTAGGATTTTGGCTGTCTCACCCATGAACTTCACGCCACAAACAATCAGCGTTTCAGCATCGGATTCATAACCAAAACGAGCCATATCCAGCGAATCAGAAACATAGCCGCCGGTTTCATCTGCGAGGGTTTGTAAATCAGGCTCAGTATAATAATGAGCGACCATGACAGCGTTTTGTTGCTTAAGTAGTGATTTAATTTTTTTGTTTAATTCCGCACGCTCGGAATCATCGATCTGTTCAACAACAGTCGGAGGGATTTGTTCTTTTTCCAGAGAATATGAACGATTCAGAATGGAGTCAGTTGTCATAATAAAATACAGGTTTAACTAGTGATGATTTACTAGGTAACTTTAGACAAGTTTAAGACGAGAAGAAACTCTTATTCGGCCCTAGCTTTCGTTCTCGGTATCAGGTTTATTCGACTTTGCCAATTTAATCCCCAGTTCACGAAGTTGCCTTGTATTAGCTGCAGATGGCGCAGACGTTAATAAGCAACTCGCGCTTTGTGTTTTTGGAAAGGCAATAACATCACGAATCGAATCGCAACCTGCCATTAGCATGACAGTACGATCTAGACCAAAGGCGATACCACCATGTGGCGGACAACCGAATTCAAGCGCGTCTAATAAGAAACCAAATTTTTCTTGTGCTTCTTCTTCACCAATACCGAGTAATTCCAATACTGCTGATTGCATTTCAGCGTCATGGATACGAATAGAACCGCCGCCGAGTTCTGTGCCGTTTAGTATCATGTCATAAGCGCGAGATAATGTTTGCCCAGGGTTTTCTTTGATCGATGCAATATCTTTTGTATTCGGCGCAGTAAAAGGATGATGCAGCGAATCCCAACGTTTTTCATCTTCGTTATATTCAAACATAGGGAAGTCGACAACCCATAATGGTGCCCAGTCTCCTTTAAGTAGATCAAGATCTTCAGCAACTTTATTACGTAGTGCACCAAGTGCATCGTTAACGACTTTTGTTTTATCCGCGCCAAAGAAAATTAAATCACCATCTTTCGAGTTGGTACGCTCAACTATGTTTGCAGCAACTTCTTCAGGCAAGAATTTCAATATAGGTGATTGCAAACCTTCTGCGCCAGCCGCGACATCATTAACTTTAATATACGCTAATCCTCTCGCACCATAATTAGCAACGTATTTGGTATAGTCGTCGATCTGTTTACGTGAAAGCGAGCTTCCGCCAGGAACATGTAATGTCGCAACACGGCCATTTTCCATATTGGCAGGGCCAGAGAAAACTTTAAATTCAACGTTTTTCATTAAATCGCTGACATCGATTAACTCTAATGGGTTTCTGAGATCCGGTTTATCGCTACCAAAGCGCTCCATTGCTTCTGCGTAAGTCATGCGCGGGAAAGGCGAAGGTAAATCAACATTCAAAACGTTTTTGAACAGTAAACACATCATTCCTTCCATCATGCCGGTAATTTCATCCTCATTCATAAATGAGGTTTCGATATCAAGTTGGGTAAATTCGGGTTGACGATCAGCGCGTAAATCTTCATCACGGAAGCAACGCACGATTTGGTAATAACGATCCATGCCGGACATCATTAACAATTGTTTAAATAATTGTGGTGATTGTGGCAGAGCAAAGAAATTTCCTGGATGTGTACGGCTAGGCACTAAATAGTCTCGTGCTCCTTCAGGCGTTGCTTTGGTCAACATCGGGGTTTCAATATCGAGGAAACCATTATCGTCAAGATAGTTACGCATTTCTTTAGCAATCTGCGAACGTAAATGGAGATTACGTTGCATAAAAGGTCGACGTAAATCGATATAACGATAACGTAGTTTTATATCATCATGGACATGTTCGTCGTCCATTTGAATCGGTGGTGTTTTAGATTTATTCAGAATTTCTATGTTATGACCCAGAATTTCAATCTCACCTGTAGGCATATCCGGATTAACTGTTCCTTCTGGTCGGGCACGAACTTTACCGGTAATTTTTATAACAAACTCATTTCTTACGGAATCAGCTATGGCGAAAGGTTCTGCTCGGTCAGGATCAAAAACAATCTGGGCAATACCTTCTCGGTCGCGAAGGTCAATAAAAATGACACCACCGTGGTCTCGGCGACGATGAACCCAACCGCAAAGCTCGATTTCTTGATCAATATGACTACTATTTAATTCTCCGCAATAGTGACTGCGCATTGTTTCTTCCGTCTGGTCTGAATAAGG
This sequence comes from Gammaproteobacteria bacterium, assembly GCA_021773245.1. Lineage (GTDB taxonomy): Bacteria > Pseudomonadota > Gammaproteobacteria > Eutrophobiales > Eutrophobiaceae > UBA7359. The sequence goes on from JAJFKK010000124.1 coordinate 63,292, forward strand.
GGCGGAATAGTACGAGTCGCAAGCCGTTTACGCAACTATAACGGTTAAGAAGTAACCTGCTTATTAGGTATTTCAGTGCGAATCGGGCCATCGGGAGTAATAACGCCCATGGAAATGATAAATTTAAAGCCTTCTTCAATAGTCATATCCAGTTCGGTGATGTCTTCTCGAGGTGTCATTATGATAAATCCGGAAGTCGGGTTAGGCGTAGTGGGTATAAATACGGCAACTAATCCTTCCGGTAAGTCATCAATATCGGTGCTGACATTATCATTACTTAGAAAACCTATGCTCCATAGACCTTTGCGTGGATATTGTAGCATCACGACTTTACGAAAAGATTTGCCTTTGGAATCAAAAAGTGTGGTCGAAATCTGTTTAACACTGTTGTAGATCGTTCTGACTAAAGGAATACGGTTCAATACTGATTCCCAGAAGCCAACTAGTTTTCGTCCAAATAAATTGGCCGCCAACATGCCTGTTATTAATAGGGTAGATATCGCGAGAATAACGCCGAATCCGGGGATAGAAAAGCCTAAAACCGTTTCTGGCTGCCATTCTGGGGGCAATAACAAGATGGTCTTATCGAGTAAATCAACAACCAGTTTAACAATGACAACCGTTGCTGCGAGCGGTAACCATACAAGTAAGCCAGCAATGAGATATTTTCGTAAAGAACCCATTTATTTAAGCTATTACTTTGAATCAGAGCTGTTTGTTGAAGATGGCGAGCTTTTTTTCTCGGTACTTGCCGTCTTTTTTGTCTCAGAACTTACTGAAGTTTTAGTGTCAGGTTTCGTGCTGCTGCTCTTTTTTTCGTCTTTTTTCGGTTTTTTGTCTTTAAAATCTGTTTCATACCAACCTGTACCCTTCAACTTGAATGCCGCAGCTGAAACCAGTTTACGAAGACTATCTTTGCCACATTCTGGACAGGTTTTTGCTGGATCATCACTAATTTTCTGTAATTTTTCTAATCTGTGATCACATTCATCACATTTATATTCATAAATCGGCACTTAAAAGGCTCCATTGTGTTTATGTTTGTCTTGAATAGGGCAGAAAATAGGGGCATAGACAATTAAAAGCAAGATATAACGACTCTTTAACAGTTTATATTTTACCCACAGGCATTTCTTGGGTATCATCGCCGCCTTTGTTGTGCAGGCAAGATCTTCTCCGCCACAGAACATTCATAAAATCTCACACCGGGCCGTTAGCTCAGCCGGTAGAGCAGTGGATTTTTAATCCATTGGTCGGGCGTTCGAATCGCCCACGGCCCACCATTTTCTAGATCATTAATTTTTCTTAGAGTTTGAAGGATATAACAATTTCTTAGCATGGATAAGCTTTCCTGTCTGAGCTGCATTATAGCCGGGCAATTTATTGATTTTATTTTGAAGCTTATTATCTTTGATTATGGCTCGAATTTTATTTTTAAGCTCTTCAGGCAAAGATTTATTCAAAGCAATAACGTAGGTTTCGTGAATTAACGGCAAGAATGAAAGTTTAAATTGATTAGCTGCGGCTTTTAGCCCAAACCCGACATCAGCTTGACCGCTTGAGATCATTGCCGCTACTGCGGTGTGAGTGAACTCTTCTTTTTTATAGCCATTAATCTTATTTTTGTTGATTCCTTCTGATTTAATTAATTGATCGAAAATTGCGCGAGTACCTGAGCCTTGTTGTCGGTTTATAAATTTGATCGCGCGACGTGTGATGCCGGTTAGCTCTTTTAGATGTTTAGACAGAGCAGGTTTGAAGATTAGCCCTTGTTGTCTTGTTGCGAGATGGATGTATAGGTGTTTTGTATCATCAAGCAATGGCAGGTATTCAGGCGCTAATTGTTTCGCAAGGCTGGCATCTGGAAAATGAAAACCGACAATATTATATTTAGAAAACTGTAGTTGCTTAAGGGCATCAAGACTGCCACGCGCATTGAAGTCTATCTCCAGGTTTTCTTCTTCACATAAGTCCTGTAAAAAGTTAATAGATAAATCATGACTAGTAAATGCAGTGATTTTTTCCTTTTTATTACTTTGTCCTAATAACGTATCAATTTCGATATTTAGTTTATCAGCGCTAGCGTGTAAGGCATCAGCATAGTTCGAATCAATCGCAAGTTTTGTTTGTATTAGTTTTTGACCTAATGGCGTCAAGCTGGTGCCTTTACCCCTCGCCAAAGTACATAACGGAGTATTAAACGCGTCGTTCCAGTGGCGGATGATTTCCCAAGCTGTGCGGTAAGAGATGCCGACATCAACAGCTGCTGCTTGTAATGAAGCAGTTAGATTAATGCTTGCTAATAGATCTAATAATCGCGGATCTAACTCTTGTTCTGAATCAGAAATTAGCCAGCGCACGTCAAAGTCGATCTTCATTTATATGCAATATCCTTCATATTTAGTTTTAAAATATTAACGCTAATATAGAGAATAATAAAACAATATATATGTAATATATTGCATATATTTAGGTGATTGAGGATTTTTAAAATGAAAAAATTAAGATTTGTTACTTTGCTCTTATCGATAATTGCGATTTTATCAACGTCAGTAGCCCATGCTGGAACCAATCAAGCATTGGTAGAATTGTTAAAGGCATTAGAAGAAAACGGAACGATAAGTAAAGATGTTTATGAATTGGTTGTTGAAGTTGCCAATCAGGGAGAAACAAATCAAGCAAAAGCTATTGTAGCAAAAGAAGATGTGAAGAAGATGATTCAGGAAGAAGTGAAAGTTGTTGCAAAGAAACAGGCTAAAGATCAGCCAAAAATAACAATGAAGGATAAGTTTGTTGTTGAATCGGGTGACGGTGATTTCAGTTTACGTGTCGGAGGCCGAATACAAGCCGACGCAGCAGCTTATTCAGAAGATATTCGTCGGCAAAATGATGGAACAGAAATGCGAAGAGCGCGTTTATTTGTACAGGGAAAATTTTGGGATGCCTGGAAATATAAGTTGCAATATGATTTTGTAAATACAGGTAGCGCCGGAATTGCAGATGCCTATCTTCAATATGCCGGAATGCCTTGGAAAGTTACGGTAGGCCATTTCAAACAGCCTTTCAGTTTGCAAAACATGACTAGCTCAAAATACATAACCTTTACAGAACGTGGTTTGCCACATTTGTTTACACCTGGACGTGCAATAGGTGTCGGCGCTGGCCGTAGTGGAAACAATTGGAGCTTGAACGCCGGTATATTTGGTGAAGGGATTGACGCAGCTAGCGGTGATGAAGATGAAGGCTTCGCGTTGACGGGTCGTGCAAGCTATGCACCGATATTAAATAAACAACAGCATTTACATCTTGGTTCATCACTTTCTTATCGCAATAGTGGCTCAAACGATACTCTTACTTTTCGTGACCGCCCAGAATCACATGTGACTAATGTGCGTGAAGTTAATACCGGTTCGATCAATGCGGATTCAAATTTACGTGCTGTAGCTGAGCTTGCATACACGTATGGACCATTTTCGTTGCAAGGTGAATATTATTATGTCGATATAGATCGAGATTCAGCGACACTCTCTGATCTAGATTTTTCAGGTTATTACGCTGAAGGTAGCTGGTTTTTAACCGATGACATGCGTAATTACAGTGGTAGAAAAGGTTCATATGGAAAAATCAAACCAGGATCAGTTGTAGGAAAAGGCGGTTTAGGGGCATGGCAATTGGCAATGCGTTTTAGCAGCGTTGATTTAAATGACGCAGACATAGCAGGGGGTGAAGAACAAAATTTTAGTTTGGGCATGAATTGGTTTGCTACAAATAATATTCGTATGAGTGCTAACTATGTCAAAGTGCTAGATGTTAAAGGTGGTGCCGGTGATGGTGATGAGCCAGAAGCTTTTCAGGTACGCGCTCAAGCTGAATTCTAGTTTTAGTAAATAATGAGAATCAAAGGAATATATAAATGAAAAGTTTTTTATCATCAAGTTTGTTAATCTTGTTGTTAGGTGTTTCTTTCCAGTCAGTTGCGGAAGTGGAACGATTAAAAATGGCAACAACGACCAGCACAGATAACTCAGGTTTGTTAGCGGTTTTAAATCCACCGTTTGAAAAAAAATATGATGTTAAATTAGATATTATTTCTGTAGGAACAGGCAAAGCAATACGGCTCGGTAAAAATGGGGATGTAGACTTTATTCTCGTTCATGCGCCGGGAGCAGAAAAGGAATTTGTTGATGAAGGTTATGGCGTTGAGCGTGAACCTGTTATGCATAATGATTTTGTTATTGTTGGTCCTGCAAATGATCCAGTTGATTTAAAAAGTGCTAAGAATATTACTGATGCAATGAAGAAGTTATTGGAAAAAGAAGCTATCTTTGTCTCGAGGGGTGATGATTCAGGCACGCATAAAAAAGAAAAAAATCTTTGGAGCAAGGTAGGAGGTGAACCTTCAGGTGTGTGGTATCTGGCTGTTGGTCAAGGTATGGGAGTTGTATTAAGAATTGCTGATGATAAAGAAGCTTATACATTGACAGATAGAGGTACTTATTTAGCATACAAAGATAAAATGAAACTGAAAGTGTTATATGGAAATGATGAAGCGTTATTCAATCCTTATCATGTGATTATGGTGAACCCAGAAAAACATCCGCATACAAAAATTGATCTGGCTAGAAAATATTCAGAATTTATTCGTGGTGAAGAAGGGCAAGCGTTAATACAAAATTTTAAAGTAAATGGTGAGTTGTTATTTCATCCAGACGTAATCAAATAAGCTCATCGCACAATTGTTATTTTGTCCTCTGGTGTCGTTAAAACTGTACTCAATCGGTCACTTATATGCATAAGCTCCCTCTCTCCGTGCAGTTTTGCCTAACCAGTGAACAAAATTCCTGCTTGTGCAAAGACCTTATGCAATTTTAAAAATGCTTACTTGATCTTCTTTTGTATTTTTACGAAATAAAATATTGTAAATAGAAAAATAATAATGAAGCTAATCCAGCCAAATGTTGAATTATATTGGCTGACTAAATAATCATAAGTGCCACCATAGGTTCTATTGGTGGTGTAGTCAGAAATTTTTATCAGCATAACAATGCCGGCATGTACCCCAATGCAGGCAGAGATGCTTTTATGCTTTAAGCGGAGCAACGCTAGTAACACACCAAAGATAAACAGTGTTGAAAAATAATCAATGATAGACCATTCGTGAAAACGGCGGAATGCCTCTGGCATCATTGTTAGTCCGGTAGTCCAGCCTATTTCACTGTCAGCAGGAATATCGCGATAACGAATAAAATGTACTGCCGCATAGACTAAGCTTGAAAAGAAAGTAGCTATGACGGCACCTGTTTCTTTATATAAACCAGTAAACAACGCGCCGCGGAATATAGACTCTTCGATAGTCGCAATTAAAACGCCAACAATAATAGCCTTGGTTATTAGTAGTAGAATCGAATCTATAGAGTAATTACGAGTAGTGTCTATTTCATGTATGCCAAGTAAAAAAAGTACTATTTCGATCAATAGCATAATACTCAAGCCGTAAACAAAGCCATTAAACATACCTTTTAAAAAAGTAATAAACTTTTCGTTATAACCGAATGCTTTAAATGAAAGTAAGTTATAAAGTTGTAAATAAATGCCGCTGATAACCAAGCCGCTAATTAAAGTTGCGTAAGTCAGGTATTTACGAAAAGCGAGTTCAAGTACTGGATCGAGTAATAGTTTTAAAGGGTAGGCTAATACCGCACCAACAATAAAGGCGAGTACGATGAATAAGCAAAAAACGATTATGGCGCGCATGAGGTTGTTTCTGGATAATTGAGACTAATTAATTAATGTCTCGAATTTATCAGTCTTATCTTGAGTGTCAAGCCAGCTAAGCTCTAGTTTGTCTCCAGCTTTTGCTCCTGCAAACATGAATGAAAGGTAAGGGTTTTTAGAAACAGCTCGGCTCCAATCACAAGAAAATACGATTTGATCATTATGTTTTACTGTAACAAGTTTAATGAAATGTGCAGGGACAAGATTTCCGCTATCTATGTCAACTCTGAAACCCGTTTCCATCGGGTGGCGTATAATCGCGCGTACCGTAGTAATATTATTCCTGGTTTTAGTTTTTAAACGAATCGAAGAAGACATTATCCGCAGCCTCCCTCGTGAACTTCAACGAATGTTTTTGTTGAAAAAAACTTTCCATTTGATTTTACGATAACAATGATGTCTGAGGGTTGTTCCATTTTTATTCGCGTAGAGACAAAGCCAACACAACCAGGGGAAAGATCAAAGTTTGCAATTAATGGCGTTGGGTTTTTATCAACAAAAATCGTAATAGATTCAAGATTGGATAAATTAGTATTTATTTTTAGTGGTACGACAGCCCCATTTTCGACTTCAGGGTGTACGCCTATTTTAATCTGATCGGTTTCTTCAAATTGTTGTTCTGGAAAGTAACTATTAATAGCATGGTTATAATCGGTGGCATCAAATGCCTCTTGGTTCCATTTTGCCAAAGCAGATAGCGGCTTAAGCAAGCCAAATAATAAGGTTGAACCAGATGCAAGGTACTGAAGGAGTTCTCTACGTAACATTTTATAAGTTTAGGTTTTCTTCTAGTTCCAGTTCGTACTCAAATTCAGCCAGACGTGCTGTTGCACGTTGTTCTTGATAATAATCGAGTTTGTATTGTTGTTTTATGAATTTAAGCTTATCGATAGCAAGTTTGGTATTGGCAGCAAGAAAATAATATTCGGCTTGTATAAAAGCTGTTTCAATTTCATTGCCCAGCATAGCTTCCGCCTGACCCAATAAAGAATATGTATTTAAATCATGAGAATAATGGCGTTCATAATTTTTTAATATATCTCTTGCTTCCTTTGCTTTTTTTACATCAAGTAGGGCACGGCTATATGCCTTAATGACAGGTTTGTAGTCAGGGAATAATTGGTAAGCTTTTTTGAAAATGGTAAAAGCAGCATCATAATTTGATTGTTTGGTTTGTAATTTAGCTGCTAATAAAAGATAAGCGATATTATCAGTGTCATCTTTTAATAAATAATCAATTTGTTGTTTTGCACGAACATAATCGCTATCAATAATATAGGCATAAGCTAAACCATAACGAATCGGTAACTTATCTTTTGCTGTGCCTGTATTTTTATTAAGTTCTCCGCGTAGATGGTTTGCCGCTTCTTTTCCGGTTTTGAATGAACCGACGAGTAATTTGTAACGAATTAATTCATAAGAGTGAGTATTCTCATAAACTTTCTCCGGATATTCTTCTGCACGAGCGATTGAGTCCGAAATACGAGATGTCGTTAACGGGTGCGAGCGCAAAAATTCTGGTGCAGCGCTTTGAGAGTATCGAGAAATACGCTGTAATGTTTCAAAAAATCCCGGCATACCGCGTGGGTTAAAATTAGCTCTTACTAGCGTTTGCATGCCGACGCGATCTGCTTCTTCTTCATTTGCGCGAGTAAAGTTAATCTGGTTTTGTGTGCTTAAACCTGTGACGCTTGCTAATGCTGCCGCACCCGCTTCAGGGTTGACGACTGCAACAAGAATAGCACCGACCATTGCTGCGGCTGTAGGTATGCTAAGTAAACTTTGTTGTTCAAACTGGCGTGCGAGATGTCGTTGCGTAACGTGAGCGATTTCATGCGCCATTACTGCCGCTAATTCACTTTCGTTGCTTGAGTTGAGAATAACGCCACTATTAATGCCTATTACACCACCGGGGCCGGCAAATGCATTAATGGCGGTGTTGTTAACAACAAAAAAGGTGAATGACTGCTCTGCATTGTCACTATGAGAAGCAAGTTGATAACCGATAGATTGAATATATGACTCTACTTCTGGATCATTTACAACACGTTCAAACTGGCGAACCTGATTTAGAAAAAGTTTTCCTAGTCGTCGTTCAAATTCTGGTGAGACGACACTCCCTGCGGAATCACCGAAATCGGGTAAATCATCTGTCGCCGCAGCGAAAGCCAGGATCGGTATTAGGATAAGAAAGGTGAACGTTGATTTTAAGTAACGTCGTTGTATTTTTATAAGAAATTGCATAAATCTAATATGGTGTTGCATCCTATAGCAACATATTATCTCTCGTTTGCTTTATCATTACAGTTTATACCCATGATACTTCGAAATGCAGGTTTATAGCACGCCTGTTTTCATCCAGAGCTGCGTTGCTCCTCCTTACAGGGAGCGGCCATGTGCGTCGTCTCGTCTAGCTCTGTATAAAAACAAACGCACTCTAAATCCAGCATTTCGAAGTATCATAGGTATCTCACAACAAATAGACCGTATTTATTGCGATTTGTTTAAAAATATATCAGGAGAATTAAGAATATGGCAGTGCCCAAGAATGCATTTTATGCTCAGTCTGGTGGAGTAACGGCTGTTATCAACGCTAGTGCCTGTGGTCTGATTGAGACAGCAAGAAAACATAGGGACAAGATCGCAAATGTTTATGCAGGTCGTAACGGTATTATTGGTGCATTAACCGAAGACTTAATTGATACGAACCTTGAATCAGAAGCAGATATTGCTGCGCTTCGTCATACGCCGTCCGGAGCATTTGGGTCTTGTCGTTACAAGCTTAAAGGTTTGGAAGAAAACAAGGCAGAATATGAGCGTTTGATTGAAGTTTTCAAAGCGCATGATATAGGCTATTTCTTTTATAACGGCGGCGGGGATTCAGCTGACACCTGCCATAAGATTTCTCAAATTTCAGAGAAAATGGGTTTCCCTATTCAAGCGGTTCATGTTCCTAAAACGGTAGATAATGACTTACCGATCACCGATGTTTGCCCGGGTTTCGGTTCAGTTGCCAAATATATTGCGATATCCACTCGTGAAGCGTCATTCGATGTTTGTTCGATGGCAAAAACATCAACAAAAGTATTCGTGCTCGAAGTGATGGGTCGTCATGCTGGCTGGATTGCTGCCGCTGGTGGATTAGCAGCTGATGCCGACAATGATATTCCTGTCGTTATTCTTTTTCCTGAAGTGGAGTTTAATCAAGAAGCATTCATTGCAAAGGTCAAAGAAAAAATAGAACAATATGGTTATTGCTCTATTGTTGTTTCAGAAGGCGCCCATTGGTCTGATGGAAAATTTTTAGCTGAACAAGGTACGCGAGATGCATTTGGTCATGCTCAGTTAGGTGGTGCAGCGCCGGTAGTTGCTAATATGGTTAAGGATGCCTTGGGACATAAGTTTCATTGGGCAGTTGCAGATTATTTGCAACGGGCAGCCAGACATATCGCTTCAAAGACCGATGTTGAACAAGCATATGCGTTGGGAAAGGCCGCAGTTGAAATGGCAATAGCTGGAGAAAATGCGGTTATGCCAACGATTGATAGAAAATCAGACGTTCCTTATGTATGGGAAATTGGTAAAGCAAAATTGGAAAACGTCGCCAATGTTGAAAAAATGATGCCTAAAGATTTTATTACCGAAGATGGTTTTGGTATTACTGAAGCGTGTCGTCGTTACCTTGCACCATTGATAGAAGGTGAAGACTATCCTCCTTATGAAAATGGTTTGCCTAAATATGTAACATTAAAAAATAATCCCGTAGATAAAATTCTAAATACAGCGTTTGAGCTTTAGGTTCATAAGATGTCAGACAAGTTATATTATGCTTACGATCCAATGTGTAGCTGGTGTTATGCATTCAGGCCAACATTCAATACGCTAATAGAGAAATTACCAAAGCAGCTTGAGGTTATTTCTTTACTAGGTGGTTTAGCAGTGGATAGTGATAAGCCCATGCCTGAAGAAACGCAAGCGTTTGTAAAAGCGAATTGGCAAAGAATTGAAGAGCAGGTTCCGGGAACAAAATTTAATTATGATTTCTGGAAACATTGCCAGCCACGAAGAAGTACTTATCCGGCATGTCGGGCGGTTATTGCGGCTCGGGAGCAAGGCGAAGAATATGATCTAGAAATGATCTATGCCATTCAACAAGCGTATTATTTACAAGCTCGAAACCCTTCCGATATTACAACGCTATGTGAATTAGCCGTTGAGATTGGTTTGGATAAAGATAAGTTCGCTAATGATATTCAGTCATTGGAAGTAGATGAGATGTTGCGACAAGAAATAAAGCAATCACGACGTTTAGGATTAAATAGCTTTCCAGGGTTTTTGCTGGAAACAGCAAATCAGAGCGTCAGAATTGATCCTGATTATTTGACTATTGATGTTATGTTGGAAAAGATAAACCGATATTTTTAATCATTAGATATTTTCTGTAACCTCAATACACTTTAATTTAAGATAATAAAAAATAATGACACGTTTTATCCACGGATTTTCTTTAGATAATTTACGCGGCGATATTTATGGTGGCTTAACGGCTGCTGTTGTTGCTTTACCTCTCGCTCTTGCTTTTGGTGTTGCTTCTGGTGCTGGTCCATTAGCAGGCATGTATGGCGCAATACTGGTTGGTTTTTTTGCTGCTATTTTCGGTGGCACACCATCTCAAGTCTCTGGCCCTACTGGCCCGATGACGGTGGTTATGACTGGCATTATCATGCACTTTGCAGGGAACCCGGCGATGGCATTTACCGTTGTTATGCTTGGTGGCGTATTTCAAATTATTTTTGGTATGTTGAAGTTTGGACGTTTTATCAACCTTGTGCCTTATCCGGTAGTCTCCGGATTCATGAGCGGTATTGGTTGTATTATCATTATCTTGCAACTTGCGCCGCTAGTAGGTGGAGAATCCGTTAAGGGGATTTTGCAATCCGTCTTGGCTTTGCCTAATTTAATTCACCAGATGCAAACTCACGCGTTTAGCTTGGGACTCATTGCATTAGCCATTGTTTGTTTTCTTCCTAAACAGATTAGCCGTTATATCCCTGGTCCTTTATTAGCATTAATCGTTGGCACAATAGCGGGAGTCATGTTTTTTAAAGATGCGAGTGTTATCGGTGAGATCCCAACCGGTTTGCCTAGTATGCAATTACCCGTTTTTTCAGTGGAAGAATTTGCCACCATTATTCAATTCTCTTTGATTCTTGCGTTTCTTGGATCAATTGATTCCTTATTAACGTCATTAATTGCGGATAGTGTTACTAGAACACATCATAAATCTGATCGTGAATTAGTCGGCCAAGGTATCGGTAATATTGTTGCTGGGTTGTTTGGCGCTATTCCTGGTGCAGGTGCAACGATGCGAACCGTAGTTAATGTTCGTGCTGGAGGACGTACGCCGATCTCGGGAGCGTTACATGCCATCGTTTTATTGTTAATGGTGTTAGGTTTGGGAGGTCTCGCTGAACATATTCCTCATGCCGTACTTGCAGGTATTTTGCTTAAAGTCGGTTATGACATTATTGATTGGAATTACGTTAAACGTCTTCATCAGGTTCCACGATCCGGTGTACTGATAATGTTAACCACACTAGTGTTAACAGTATTGGTTGATCTTGTTACAGCTGTTGCGGTAGGAACAATTATGGCGAGCATGCTATTTGTTAAACGTATGGCAAATACTCAGGCAGAAAGCATGAAGATTGTAGGCGGAGCCGGTGATTGGCATGCATTGACTGAAGAAGAAGTTGCCTTATTTGATCGTGCCAATGGCCGTATTGTTTTATTTCATATAGAAGGGCCAATGAGTTTCGGATCGACTAAAGACATTGTGCAATTATTAACGGCTGATCGTGAACAAGATGTACTTATTCTTGATTTTACCGATGTCACGTTTATCGACAGTAGCGCAACATTTGCAGTTGAAGAAGTAGTCAGACAAGCACAGGATGATAATGACTCAGTTATTATTTGCGGCATGAGTGAATCAGTCGAAAAAGTAATACGAAGTATTGGCGTGAATAAACTTTTGCCATATGAATATATAAAGAAAACAAGACTACAAGCGTTGCAATTTTCAGAGGAGATACTGAAAAAGTAGGCCAAAGCAAACTCCTTTCCCATAGGTGACCAAATATTTCTGTTTTCCAGTTTGAGAAAAGCATCAATAATATAAGTGATTGATATTAATATATAATACTTCCTCTCCCCTTGTTTTTTGATAGCCAATTTCTTGAGTAATTGACCAAGAAAAGAAGTCTCTAAATCAGCTATAATTATATTTCTCATGGGCATAAGGACGTTGTTTGAGAGTAATACCGAAATAATAAAAATTATTAAATCCGGAATAAGAGATGGCTGATAGTTTAATTGGGGAAATCATCGCCTGTCACGAGTGCGATAACCTGCATCATTATGAATTGATCCCTGTTGGTGCAAAAGCCAATTGCCTGCACTGTGGAAATTTATTATATAGACACGTTCCCGATTCTATAAACCGAACTTTAGCCTTATATCTTACTGCTCTATTCCTTTTTATTATTGCTAATACCTTTCCTTTTCTTTCTCTTGAGCTAGGTGGCCGGGTAGTTGAGAATATTTTATTTTCCAGTGGTTGGGCGATGTATGAGTTAGGTATGGGTGAATTAGGCGTCCTTATTTTTTTAACGAGTATTTTGTTTCCGTTAATTGTTATTGTTGGCATGCTCTATTTATTAATACCTGCAAGTTTAGGGAAAGTTGCACCACATATGGGACAAGTCTACCGTATTATCAATGCATTACTTCCCTGGAGTTTGATTGGTGTGTTTATGCTGGGTGTGTTGATAGGCATTGTTAAACTACAAGATCTGGCTAATGTCATTTTCGGCCCTGCAATTATTGCCTTAGCCTTATTATTGCTTGTCTATACTGCGGCGAGGGCAAGTTTTAATCCTCATGAATTATGGTCATTAACCGAACATACATCGTTGGACCTTTCCAGTGATGAACTAGCGAATAAAAATATTATCAATTGTCATACTTGTGGTTTTCTTAGCCTCGAATCAGGTGAACATCAACATTGCTTACGATGTGATTCACAATTACATCATAGAATAAATAACAGTGTTGAAACGACATGGGCATTATTAATTTCAGCAGTTGTACTTCTAATACCAGCAAATCTTTATCCGGTAATGACGGTGATACGTTTTGGTCAGGGCGAACCAAATACGATTTTGAGTGGTGTCCTGCATTTAATCGAATCTGGCATGTGGGGTTTGGCGATGATTGTATTTGTTGCCAGCATTGTCGTTCCAGTAACGAAATTAATTATTTTGAGTTTTTTATTAATTAGTGTTCAAAAAAAATCAGTTTGGCGTCCGCGCGACCGAACCTTGCTTTATCGTGTGACGGAAGTAGTTGGTGCCTGGTCTATGGTTGATATTTTTCTGGTTGGCTTGTTATCCGCATTAGTAAGTTTGGGTGCTTTATCAACAATACGTCCGGGAGTTGGTGCAATTTTCTTTGCCGGAGCAGTAGTAGTGACGATGTTTGCCGCGCAAAGTTTTGATTCGCGCCTGATTTGGGATAATGTTAGGGAAAAAGAAACTGAAAATTAGAAATGGAAATCTCAAGCCCAAAAGTTAGCAAACGTTCTGGCCCTTCTGTTGTCTGGATAATTCCATTCCTTACTTTGCTTGTCGGTGGCTGGCTAATAGTAAAAACGCTCTCCGAACAAGGCCCGCAGGCGAGTATTAGTTTTAAAACGGCGGAAGGCATTGAAGTAGGCAAGACTAAAATCAAATATAAGAGTGTTGATATTGGTGTTGTTGAACATATTAAATTTAGTGATGATTTTTCTAATGTCATTTTAACTGCGGAATTTAGTCAAGGATCAGAGAAGTTCTTGCATCGCGGTACTCGCTTTTGGGTGGTTAAACCTCAACTTGGGTTACAAGGCGCGTCTGGATTGAGCACTTTAATATCCGGCGCTTATATTGAAATTGAACCAGGGCCCGGTGCTCAACAACGGCATTTTATCGGTTTAGAAAAGCAACCTGTCATTAAAGCCGATGAACAGGGAAAGGAGATTGTATTAATTACGAATAAACTTGGTTCAATAGATCGAGGCTCGCCTATTTATTTTCAAGGTTTGCTAGCTGGTGAAGTTCTTGGTCATGAACTCGGCAATGATCAGAAGAGTGTTTACATTCATGCTTTTATTAAAGATCCGTTTGATCAACTAATTCGTGGTAATACTAATTTTTGGAATGTTAGCGGTATTAATGTCTCAATGAGTGCGGATGGCTTTAAAGTAAAAACCGAATCACTTCGCTCTATGATGTTTGGCGGTATCGCGTTTGATACACCGGAAACACTAGAGTTAGTCACGACTGATGTTGATAACCTGGTTTTTACTTTGCATGATAGTTTTGAAGCGATTCAGGAAAACTCTTATACCCGAAAGCTTAAGTTTATTATGTTCTTTGACAGTTCAGTCCGTGGCTTAACTATTGGTGCGCCGGTTGAGTTTAAAGGTATTAAAGTTGGCTCTGTACTCGATGTTAGACTTGAATTTGATAGTGATGACACATCATTTCGTATTCCAGTATTAATTGAAATTGAACTACAACGAATTATTGAACGTGGAAATGAAGATAGTGGTTCGACATATGAAACATTGGGTAAATTAGTTGAGCGTGGACTTCGTGCGCGTTTGCAAACAGGGAGTTTGTTGACCAGCCAATTGTATGTTGAATTGGATATGCATCCTGATTCTCCCATCAATATTAGTGGTGAAGAAACAGCATTCCCAGAATTACCGACTTTACCAACAGCTAATTTTGGCGCAATAACTCAATCTGCTGAAAAATTATTGGCGAAACTAAATGCAATTGATATTGATAATGTTTCAACTGTATTACTTGAAACAATAACTAATGCAAATAGCACGTTGCAGATTGCAGACGAAACAATCACCAACGCTAATGCGTTAATTACTTTACCAGGCATTCCGACGGCAATAGAAGATATGCAAGCTTCATTAAGTAATTTTAAAAATATAATGCAGAAAATAGATGCTTCTAATATTACAGAGGCGATCGATGCCGGTCATCTTGCTCTGGAAAGTTTAACCGTTACATTAGGTAAAACGAATAATATTTTAGAACCAAATTCACCGGCACAATATAACTTGATAAAACTAACTGGTGAACTTGAAGAGACCGCACGTTCAATACGATCATTGGTCGAGACTTTGGAGCGCAATCCGCAAGCTTTAATTTTTGGCAAGGATAAAAAGGCCAAAGGAGAATAATAATTATGTGGAACACACGATATAAAGTAATAACTTTGTTATTTGTCGTTAGCTTATTAAGTGCGTGTATGGGAAGCGGCGCGACAACGCCAATAAGATATTACCTTGTTGAACCGGTAGAGTATCCAGGCAGATCACTTAAGGCAGTCAGGCCACTAAGTATAGAAATTCTTGATCTGCATATTCCTCAGTATCTGGAACGATTTCAGATTGCTTCACGCAGTAGTGAAAGTCGACTTGAGTTCTCTGATGATAATCAGTGGGGAGAAAACTTACGTAAGAATTTGCTACGAAGTATGGCGAGAAACTTATCAAGGCAGCTTTCAACGATTGATATAGGTACACCTTTGAATCGATCGTCATCATTACCAGATTATCGTGTGCAAATTCATATTGAGCAATTTGAACAAGATATTGATAACAAGGTGAAGTTAATGGCTCGATGGCAATTAACCAGCGGTGAAGAATCAAAGTCACTTGGCGTATTTGGTGCTGAATTAGCAAGTGAACAAGTTATTGAAAAAGATAATTACGATCAAATGATCTTATCCATGCGTCAGCTATACGGTGAGCTTAGTGAACGGATAGCCGATAGTATAATTGCCCAAGAAAATAATTAGAAAACTAACTGGGAAAGTTATACAAAATTTAACAATGAAACTCCGGTCTCAACAAAACACGGTTATCGTTGCACTTATGACTTCATGTCTATTTGTACAGAATAGTTTTGCTTTAATAAGTGAAGAAACTAGTGGCATTGAAATAATGGAAGAAGTACAAAAACGACATCAGCAATTTCCTTATATTTATGAAGAACAGTCTATGGTTATGGAAGATAGACATGGTAAACGTGATACACGTAAAGCCAGACGTTATTCAAGAATGGAAGAAGATGGTTCGGTAAAGTTTCTTTTATTATTTGATTATCCAAAGGAAGTAAAAGGTGTTGCCTTGTTAGCTAATCGTGACGCGAATGGTAATACAAATAAATATATCTATTTGCCTGCATTAGGTGAACAGCTAATCGAAAGTACGGGTGAAGGAAGTAATGACAATTTTCTCGGCACTGATTTTTCAGTTGAAAATTTAACAGGTGAAATACTTATTGAACATGCTTATGTTCGACGTAATGATAAAGAAATTAAAGGTATAAAATATTTTGTGATTGATGTTTATAGTGCAAATGGACTCATGTCAGAAAAACAAGTTTTAAGACGACACTTTATTCAACAAGACAATCTATACATTACTCTTACTCATCATTTTGATAAGCAAGGTCGAGTTTCACGTATACAAAGTCACCATGATCTCAAGCCCGTTGATGGTGATATGTGGCGTGCTAACATGATTCTTATGGTAGATAAGAGAGAACGACATCAATCATTAATAAAAATATCAAAGCGAATTTTTTCGCATGATTATGTTCCGGCTGAAGTTTTTACCGCTAAGTGGTTATATGAAAATTATCCTTATATTGAATCTCCGGATAATTCAGATGTTGAAGAAGATTCGGTAGTGTCGAACGAGACAACAGAGGAAAATGCAGAATGATCGTAAAAATGTGTCTATTGGGTTATAAGCATCGTGTTCCAGTGACACTATTGTTGCTACTTGTAACCTTGTTTTCTCTTTTTGGCATGCAACGTTTACAAGTTGATACCGGTATAGATAGTTTAATTCCTGCTGATGATCCTGCACGCCAGGTTTATCAAAGAGTCATGGGTGAATTTGGTACAGATAATAAAACCATTATCTATATTAAGGATAAGAATTTATGGACGCCAGAAAAACTGACTCGAATTGAACAGCTACATCTGGCGGTAGAAAAAATTGAAGGAGTTACTCGAGTTGATAGCTTATTCAGCTTACATACGATTCATGGTGATGATGGTAAAATTGTTTCACGACCTGTATTACGATCTGCACCAAAAACAGAGGAAGATGCACTAAGTGCAAAAGAAAGCGCATTAGCTAACCCACTTTATCTTGGAAATTATTTCTCAAATGATGGTGAAGTAACAGCAATGATAGTTTCTGTTGCTGATGTAGAAGATAAAAATGATTTTAGTCGAACTATCTATCAAGCACTAGAAGATCAAATTGAAGTTCATCGTTCCGAGTTTAACCGCCTTACACAGGTTGGGCCACCAAGAATTAATGCTGAATTAAAGCAGAGTCTTTATGAAGATTTCTTATTACTAGGGCCGTTGTCTGCCTTAATTCTGGTTCTGTCTATTTTAATATTTATGCGTAGTTGGTTATCTGCGATGGTGCCATTAGTAACGTCGTTGATAACTATTATCTGGACTTTTGGTCTATTAGGCTGGTTAGGTATTCCACTTAATATACTCAGCGCAATGATACCTTCATTAATTATTGTCATAGGATCAACCGAAGATACGCATTTGATGGCTGCATTTTTACGTGGTCTTGATGAAGATGTTGAAGGAGACTCTCGTCAGCATGCGGTTAAATACATGGCAAAACATATTGGTTTGCCATTGGTTCTTACCGTGTTAACAACGGCAATGGGTTTTGCCAGTAATCTTTTTAGTAATATTGAGTTGATTCAACATTTCTCAATTGCGGCAACTTTCGCTATGTTGGCAAATGGTTTTATTACGGTGCTGGTTTTACCATTGATGCTGTCTTTGTTTGCTCCTGATAAAAACATCAGTCTCGTTAAAGACAAGAATACAAAAAGTGTTCCTAATCGGATAATGAAATTATTTCGTTATTCTCAAGATCATTTTCCTTTGTCGACGTTGCTAGTAACCGCGGTCTTATGCATATTTTTTGTTATGCAGGCAGCCAAGTTATATGTCACAAATGATCCGCTTTCTTATTTTCCAAGCGATCGTCCATTAATACAGGATGTTAAACAAATTCATGAAGATCTTGCTGGCGTAAAAATATTCTTTATATCGCTTGAATCTAAACAAGCTAAAGCATTTCAAGATCCAAAAAATATTAAAAAATTATCTGCGATACAGGAATTTCTTGATAGTCAGGGCGCTTATGATCGCACGATATCTTTAGCCGATCACTTGAAGTTTATGAATCGCGAATTTCGTAACACTTCTGTTGAGGGCTCTATCCCTGAAACGCGACAATTAGTTGCTCAGTACCTGATGTTTTTTCATCGTAGTGATTTGGATAGTTATGTCAGCCATGATTACAGTCGTGCCAATATTGTTGTACGTCATAACATTACGGACTCGCATACACTTAACCAATATATTGAAGAACTGGAAAGTGTTTTGGAGCAAATTGTTGGTCCAGATATGAGATCTTATATTGTTGGTGAAAATCTAATGGTAAATCACGCCGCTGAAAGTTTAATGGTGGAGCAAGTAAAAGCATTGGTTTTACTGATGACATTAATTTTCTTGATCATGTCGGCAATGTTTACTTCTTTTAAAGGTGGTTTTATTTCACTGGTACCAGCTATTATTCCAATTACCTTAATGTTTGGCATCATGGGCTTTCTTGATATTCCATTAAATCCGGGCACGGCGATGGTCGCCGTAATCGCAATTGGTATTGCAATTGATGGCACGATTCATCTATTAGCGAGATACAATGAGCTTTGTCGTCGCACCTCTGATTATGTTGAGGCAGTTAATACGGCTGTGCAAGAAGAGGCCACGCCGCTTATTGTCTCGAGCATTGCACTTGCATTTGGATTTGGAATTTTAATCTTTTCAAATTTTACTATTGTTGCACAGTTTGGCGCTTTGGCTGCAGCAACAATGTTATTTTCTATCTTTGCTAATCTTTTGATTACGCCGATAATAATGTCACGTATTCGCTTGATTGGTCTTTATCAAATTTTGGCAATGTCAGTCGATCGTGAAGTTCTTGACGGTAGTCCGTTATTACAAAACATGACCAACTATCAGCGGCGTAAAGCAATTCTAATATCAGAACTACATGAATTTGAAAAAGGAGAATTACTTGTAGAGCAGGATACAATTGGTCGAGATATGTATCTTATACTTTCTGGTGAAGTAGAAGTAATTCGAAAAGATGATGGTGAATCTCGTTCATTGGCTGTTTTGAAACCGGGACAAATTTTTGGTGAGATTGGTTATATTCGTGAAACTGAAAGAACAGCGGATGTATTAGCGCTAGAGAATGTTTCAGCCTTACGTTTTGACTATGAACGTATGCAAAAAGACTTAAAGTTTTTTCCAAATATTGTTGCTAAGCTAAATTTCAATATTAGTTATATCCTCGGTAAACGCTTGGCAGATATGGTCGGTAGCTCGAAAAGTAAATAATTTTATTATTCACTGGCATTCTATAAAATACAATTATCCGTTTTTCAAACAATTAATTATTAATGACCTCCTCTGTTTCGTAAAAGCTAGTCTTGGTTTTTTAATTAGTCCTTATTTGGTTAATAAAATGAAATCAGTTATTAAAAAAAATATTATCTTATTGATTATTCTTTTATCAGCAGGACATACAGGGTTCGCATTTTCAGAAACAAGGGGAAAAGAGCTTTTCCCTGATAATATTATTGTTGAATATAATAATGAAAAATTAGATTTGTCATTGACGGGTATAGCTATTCGAAAGAAATTTTTTCTAAAAATTTATAGGATGGCTCATTATCTTGAACAGAACTCCAGAATGTCATTCAAAAATAATGAGATCTATTCATCTATATTGCAACATAGTGGTGCAAAGCAAATCTCGATGGTTTTTCTGCGGTCCTTGGCGGCGAAGCAGATTCAGGACTCCTTGATAACGGGTCTTAAATTGAATATGAAAGAAGAAGATTATTTGCAAATTCTGCCTAATGTCGAGATTTTCATGCGTGCGATCTATGAAGATGTTAAAGAAAACGATGAATTTGTCATTCGATGGCATCCTGATGGTACAATGGTCTCACTTTTTCAGGGTAAAGAGATCAGTTCAATCAAGGATGAGAACTTTGCCAAAGCGTTATGGTCTATCTGGTTTGGTGATTTCTCAGTCGTAGATCGCGATTTACTTATAAAAGAACTGTTAACTAGTTCCTAAATTGTTTTAGTGAGTTTGTAAATAATTCTTTATAATTTCCTGAGAAGGTTTATATTCCTGAATTCATTTCCTGATAGTTGCCATCCTGTCAAGATAATCAAAGAGTTACGTAAATTAAGAACATATTAGATGAAAATTATTAAAGGTGAACTAAGCCACGGGCGATTTATTGTCCCATATCGAATTTATGGCGAAGCGAAGAAGACGATTGTTTGTATTAGTGGTGCAAAACAGACAATGGCAGCTTGGCGTTCATTTGTTAGTCACTTCGTTTCCGAATACTCAGTCGTATTATTTGATATGCCTGGTCAAGGTAGAGCCTCAATTTTATCTGGTTCTTTAGGCATTACTTTCGATGAGCAAGTTGATGTTTTATATAATATTATTAATGAAACTAATCGAAATGGTACGGTTATATTAGCGGCAGCATCATGGGGAACAATTATCTCTGCAGCGATTGCAGCGCGTTACCCTGAATTAGTCGATAAAATGATCCTGGGTAGTTTTGGAGCTAAACCAAGCAAAGCGGTCATTGATATTATTAAAGCAGGACAAGGTTTGTTTAATGGTGATAAAACTGAACAGATTGCGCCTTTAATGATAGAAAAATTTGGTCAACATATTCCTGCCACTCAGAAAAAACAGATGATCGACCAATTTCGAGATATGAGTCGAGAACAGTTTGTCAGTTTTTACGAACATTGTGAATTTGTCGAAAAAGCATCTGATATTGAAGAATATATAGAATTAGGCAAGATTACAGCTTCGACGCTTATTTTGAGCGGTGAATATGATGCGATTCTTGATCAGGACGATATTGAAAAAGCGTCATCAAAGATTCCTGACTGTGAGTATAAAATGATTCCAGGTGCGGGGCATTTTTTACATTGGGAGCAATCAGACATTCTTTATACTTATAGCGAGTTCCTTTCCAGATAAGATTGTCAATGTCTATTAAGCTTTCACCTGTTGATAAAGTTTCGTCTATCGAACAGGAATCATTTCTTGCTTCATATTATAAACCTTTAAAGCCTGTTGTTATTCAGGAACCTTCAAAACCATGGCCGGCATTTAAAAAGTGGACTCCGGAATTCTTTAAAGAGCAGCATGGTAACAAACAAGTCAAAGTTTATGACGGCAGTTTTGTTGTGGCTGGAAAGAATTATATGTCTAATGCAAAAACTATATCTTTTAAAAAGTATATTGATTTAGTAATGACGACTTCACAAGATCTTCGTATGTTTCTCTACAATATTAAATCAGAAATTCCAGAGTTAGTTGATGATATTAATTTTCCAACATTAATTAATAATGTTTCAAAAAGTTTTGTATTTATGTTTTTCGGTTGTAAAAATTCAGTAACACAAATGCATTTTGATATTGATATGTCGCATGTTTTCCATACAGCGATACGTGGCCGAAAAACAGTTTATTTATTTCCTTATGAAGAGTCTAAAAACCTACACCGCTATCCGTTTACCTGTAGAAGTTATGTTGATGTTGAAAAACCGGATTTTGAAAAATACCCCGGGTTGAGAAAAGCACAAGGCTATAAGGTTCAGCTTGAAGCAGGCGAGACCTTATATATTCCGAGCGGTTATTGGCATCACTTTGTTTATGATGAAGCAGCTTATGCAATATCGCTTCGATGTGCTAATCAGACATTGTTGGGTAAAGTTCATGGCTTTTATAATTTAATCATAATGCAAAGCATTGATCGTATAATGAATAAAATCTTTCCGAAGAATTGGTTTGAGTGGAAAGAGGAACAAGCGTTAAAAGCTAATTAATTTGAAATCAAGCTAAAATTAATTCTTTAATTATTCTCCATTCTGAAAGTTTTTTCTCTCTACTCATAGCAGCATGTGCTGGACTAGTAGAAGGTAATTTGTGAAACGTTAAGTTTTCAGCATCTTTTAAAGTTTTTAAAACTTCTTTCTTAAAAAGTTGTTCTGCCTTAGCGCCATTAAAGAATACATTATTTATTTTCGGAAACTTTATAAAGAACGATTTAAAATCATTAGCTTCAATTGTTGATGGGTCAATATCTGAATCAAGACTGCCTTTTCGATAGCAACTTTTTAATACATCCCATAATGCAATATTGTTGTCGTACAATAATTGCTTACGTTGCTCATAATTTATTTTTTCATCAGAATTAAATAACTCACATATTATAGGCCAAAAACTATTACGTGGATGAGCATAGTATTGGTTTTCATCAAGTGATTTTTGTCCCGGCATAGAGCCGAGTATCAGTATCGTTGCATCTGGTTTTGCTATAGAAGGAAAGCCATTACTATCTGTCATTTATGTTTTCCCATAAAAAAAGCCGCATCATGATGATGCGGCTTTTTACTAATAGCAGTACAATCTAAACTAACAATGGAGCAATCACTAAACTAACAATTGCCATTACATTAATCAGAATGTTCATTGCTGGACCAGAGGTATCCTTTAATGGATCACCAACGGTATCACCAACAACAACAGCAGCATGAAGATCTGTTCCTTTGCCACCAAGGTTACCTTTTTCAACATACTTCTTAGCGTTGTCCCAGGCACCACCCGCGTTTGCCATCATCAGTGCCATCATCACACAACAGATTAATGCGCCGCCCAACATGCCGCCTAAAGCTTGTGGACCAAGACCGAAGCCAACGACAACAGGAGCAAGTACCGCTAGTGAACCCGGAGCAATCATGCGTTTTAATGCAGCACGAGTTGCAATATCAATACAACGTGCATTATCAGGTTGTGCTGTACCTTCCATTAAACCAGGGATTTCTTTGAATTGGCGACGTATTTCCTTAATCATTTCAAAAGCCGCATCACCAACCGCTGTCATGGTCATAGAGCTAACCAGGAATGGAAAAATACCGCCAAGGAACATGCCGCAAAGAACAATTGGATCATCAATTCTTAAGATAAGCTCTTCGCTTCCTCCAGATGCTTCATGTAAGGCTAGAGACACTTTCTCAATATAAGCACTGATTAATGCCAGCGCTGCAAGTGCAGCCGCACCAATAGCAAAGCCCTTACCGATTGCAGCAGTAGTATTTCCTACTTCATCAAGTGAATCAGTAATCTCACGTGTCTCTTTACCCATCCCAGACATTTCCGCAATACCACCGGCGTTATCTGCAACGGGGCCATACGCGTCAATTGCCATGGTAATGCCAACAGTACTCAACATACCAACAGCTGCAATACCAACACCGTAAAGACCAGCATAATGACTCGCTGTAAAGATAATGGCGCAGATTGTAATAACAGGGATAGCTACCGATTGCATGCCTATTGCTAGACCACTAATCATCACGGTAGCAGGTCCTGTTTCACCGTCTTTTGCAATCTTTCTGACTGGAGCACCGCCGGTGTAATACTCGGTGACAAGGCCGATAACAATACCGCCTAAAGCACCTGAAATTACAGCTATCCAAACATTGGTAGAAGCTCCCATGTAACAAATCAATACATATGCAGCGATGATAAAAATAATAGAAGAACCCATCGTACCAATACGTAATGCTGTTTCAGGGCTTTTTGATGAAAAAAGTTTTACTGAGTAAATACCTATCATCGAACAAATCAAACCAACAGAAGCAAGGGCTAATGGCATAAAGGTTAATGTGCCTGTATCGCCTTCAGGTGCTAAGTTAGCTACTTCGGCTAAAGTCATCGTAGCTGCTAGAGCAATCGTTGCGATCATCGCACCACAATATGATTCAAAAATATCAGAACCCATACCGGCAACGTCACCGACATTATCACCAACGTTATCTGCAATAACGCCAGGGTTACGTGGGTCATCTTCTGGGATGCCCGCTTCAATCTTACCAACCAAATCAGCACCGACGTCAGCACACTTGGTAAAAATACCGCCACCAACACGTGAGAACAAAGCAACTGAAGATGCGCCCATAGCGAAACCTTCAATAGCGTGAATAGTATGTGTATCACCTGCGAAGAAATAGTAAAGAATACCAACACCAAATAAGCCCATTGCTGCAACTGTTAGTCCCATAATAGAACCACCGAAGAATGCAATGTTTAAGGCTTCAGCTGCACCTTTGGTGTTCGCAGCAACCGCTGTTCTAACGTTAGCGTGAGTTGCGGTATACATGCCCCAATAGCCCGCTGAACCTGAGCATACTGCACCAAGTAAAAAGGCCAATGCGGTATTCATACCTAAATCAGACATAGCAATCGCAGTAATACAAACTACGCAAAATATAGCTAAACGTTTATATTCGCTGTTCATAAAGACCATTGCGCCTAAATGGATAGCATCAGAAATTTCTTTTAATTTTCCCTCACCGGCAGGTGATTTTTTAATACTGACAAAAACTAGAAAAGCGGCAAAAAGGCCGAATATGCCCAAACCAATGGGTATAAAAGCAATTGAATTCATTAAAGCTTCCTCTTGATTAACTTACTATATAGTTATTATTGAGCGGACTGATTGTTCTAAATTATGTGCTCCCCGGGTCATTCTTATACCGATATCAAGACTTTCTGTAAAGCCAAGTCTCTGCAAAGCGGCATATTTCCTTATCATCCCAAAATATTTTGTGCACGAAGTAATTTTATTTATAATATTTAGTCATAAATTCTATTAAATTGGGTGATATTCATGATTAAACTGTCATATCGGCAATATTTACATGTTTTCATCATTTTCATCGCCTGCTTACCCGTAGCAGCGGAATCAATACGTGAATACCACCAACGACAATGTGTGAAAGGTAATACAGTAAGTTGCGGTAAAGCAGCAGCAATGCTGGAAGGTGAGCGACATGCAGAGCGAATCGTTGAATTAGGTGACAACTTTGCAAAAACTGTAGATCGTTCAGCGCTGGAAGAGGGAAACAAACCGTTACTGAATGAGGCTTATACGGTTGTGCTTGCAGATTATTTTAAGCAAGAATCCGACAATGGAATTAAAAGAGGAGTAGCAATTGATATCTTAGAGCTGTGCGCTAATCATTATCATGATCATTGGCGCAATCGAAAAATGTGGTGGCCGACGAATGATGCTGGTGAACCGGATTGGTCAACGATATATTATTATATCGTTGAGCATTATTATGGTTATTGTTTGAGGCAATCGCTTTGATAGCGATCGCTGTATAAAGTTTTTAGGCAGCTTTTTTAAGTTTATTTGTCGCAATACCGACTTCAAGTGCTTCAAACCAGTCAAGAAAGCGTTTGACATCATCGCCTTTAAAAATTCGACCATGTTGGGGAGCCATCATTTCTATATCAAGATTACGTACTCGCGCGACCCAATCATTTTTTGCTTTATTTGATGGCATCCAACGCTGATGGAAAAGTGTCATATTCTGAGTATGTGCATCGAAGTCTTCAACAAACATCCCTGAACCGGCTGGTTCAAGTGCTGCGCCAATATCACCACTCATTAATATTTTTGCATTTGAGTCATAAACATTATAATTGCCGGACGCGTGTAGATAATGCGCAGGTATAAAAACCAATTTGCTGTTGTTTAATTCCAGCTCACAACCCTCATCAGGAATACCCATGTACTCAATATTCTCGCAACCGAAGTGCCGAATAAATCCTTCCCATAACCAAGGTGCATGTAAACGAGCATGAGGTAATGCTTTATCCCATAAACCTAAAGAAGAAATAATATCTGGATCTTGATGAGAGGCAAAAATATCACTGATATCATCTAAACGAACATGTCGAGTGATGGAGGCTAGCATCGCTGAAAAGGTTTCTATTCCGCCGGGGTCTAATAACAAAGAACGGTTGCCGTCTTTAATTAGGTATTGATTGGTATCAATAATTTTTTCAGGTTTATCCGGATCCCGACCAAAGAAAATCCACTGGTATCCTTTATCAAACAATATATTGTCGTTCATTTTTTACATTTCCTTAGCTGACATGTTTCTGTTTTGTGTGATATTTAATTTAATAAGTCATCACAATCTTTAACGATCATTGCTATTTTACTTGTTGCCGTGTCCACGTTCTCAGCGACGACTCCCAGGCTGGTTTCGTGTTCTTCAGCTTGTGTGGCTTCAACTCTGGAGCAAGTGGATATCACTGCTGAAGCTCGCATTTGTGTTTTAATTTCAATTAATAAATCAACCAGTTTGCTTTTTTCTTTTTTTAAAGCGACGCCATGTTCGGAAAGTTCTTCTGAGGCCGCATCTATTAAGCGTTGTATCGATGATATTGCATCTTTGTCAGCATATTCTTTGGCAGTGAGAAACCTTTGATAGGCATCGTTTGCACGCAGTTCATCAACAGCAATTCTGGAGACTTCCAGTGCTTTAGTATTTATGCTTTTTACCAACGATATCGTTTCGTGCCCCATTTCATCAATAAAGTCCGTAATAGGGCGGAAACCATTTGCCTTTTCGCCTGCCCGTTCGGCAATGGCTTTGGCATTTTTTGCCGCAAGTGAAATTTCCTTTGCGATGTGCATAACGGATATCAGGCTTCCGGCAACGGTTGCTGCTGAAGCAAAGAAAGGGCGTTCCTGTGTTCGTAGATTATTTTCCATAGTAAAAACAAAGCAATTACTATGCCTATTGAAGGAAGCTTCTTTCTAATAGAGAAGTGTGAAAAGAGGTATAAAGAACATTTACGGTGATAGTAAACTCTTGGTTTCAAATAAAGGTAAACCCATTACGCCGCTATAACTTCCCTCGAGTTGTTTAATAAAGACTGCTGCTTTTCCCTGAATGGCATAACCGCCGGCTTTGCCAATCGGTTCATTTGTTTCAACGTAATCGGCTATTTCTGTTTTTGTCAGTTTCTTGAATGTAACCTTACTTATACTAAGTAAAGTCTTCTCTTTTTTATGAATCAAACTGACTGCGGATAAAACAGTATGTGTCTTGTTTGACAATTTTTTCAGCATCGCAATCGCATCTTCTTTAGTCTCAGCCTTGCCTAATATTTCGCCATCTAAAATAACAGCAGTATCGGCGGCTAAAACAGGAAAATCTTCATCGCTAAACGCATTTCCTGCGCGCGCTTTTTCCAAGGCAATGCGTTGAACATAATTTTCAGGCGTTTCTTTACTATCCCAACTTTCATCTATATCGATATCAATCAGTTCATGTTCAACACCAATTTGATCGAGCAATTCTCGACGACGGGGAGATCTTGAAGCAAGATAGATTTTCATGCGTTAATCTTTTTCTAGAGGCATGATATTTGGAAATGCAGGAATTAGAGTGCTTCTGTTTTTATTCAGAACAAGACGCGACGACGCGCATGGCCATCCCCTGCAAGAAGGAGCAACGATGTTCTGGATGAAAACAGAGGTGCTATAAACTTGCATTTCTAGATATCATGTTTCTATGCCGCCAAATTCTTCAAGTAACTCTTTAATGAACTCATGTAACTGTAACACCATCACAGCAAAGTCTTGGTCAAACTGAGTTGCTCTATCATCAGCTTCGCCTTCAGCTTGTTCTTGAATAATTTCTTCAAAACGAACACGTTTAATAGCAAAGTCATCCGATAAAACAAAACGAATTGCATCACGCCAAATCATTGCAAGTTGCGTAACACGTTTACCTGCTTTTAAATGACTTAATACTTCAGCGCTTTCCAGCTCCTGATTTTTACAACGAACGACGTTTTTACTTTCGCGAGGGTTCTGTAATTCACATTCATTATCAAGTTCAAATATTTTTGGCGCAGTGTCCTGTAACCAATGCGTCATAATATTTGCTGCATCACCATGACACTTTAAAGGCACGACAGGTAGGCTGCCTAAGGTTGCGCGTAGATGGTCCATAAATTCTTCAGCCTTATTCGCACTGGCAGAATCAATAATTAATAATTTATGTTTAGGATCAAAATAGGCATAAACCAGATAGGAGCGCGTTAATGCACGTGGTAATAAGGAATGAATGACATCTTCTTTAAGAGTACGTTTTTCCTGACGGTAAATAGGGCGCGTTTGTTCCTGTTCAAAATCAAGCACCTTCTCATCAACTACTTCGTTCACAGCTGCAGGAGGCAAGATCTTTTCTTGTTTACGCGCACAGATCATGACGTAATCACCGGTACGATGCGTATACATCTCGCTGTTCTTGCCTAAAGGCGGCACCCAGCCATATTTGGAAAAATCCATATTCGCGCAAGGGGTAAAGTTTTGCTCTGCTAAGGCGTCTTCTAACGTTTCAGGAGAAATATCAATATCTTTAGTAAGACGGTAAATACGAAGGTTTTTGAACCACATTATTATTATCTATTCTGTTTTGAAAAAGAGGCGGATTATCTCGTACCTGAGCTTAGGTAAGCAAGAGAAATAAAGCCATGACGCCTTGCGTTATATAACGGGGTGCGTTATGCTTTATTGATGATACGGAGTTTTAACTGCGAACAAACGGAATTGATCTGGAATGGTCAGGTAACTAGAAAATTACCTCATGCCATGCAGGCTGTAGCTCGTAGAAAATTAAGGATGATAAATAACTCTACCGTGTTGAATGATTTACGAATTCCGCCCGCTAATCGATTAGAAAAGCTGAAAGGAGGTAGAGCTGGACAATATAGCATTCGTATAAATAATCAGTGGCGAATATGTTTTGTCTGGGAAAATGGCGACGCATTAAGAGTCGAAATTGTTGATTATCACTAATACAGGTTTATTGAAATGAAGAAATTACCAAATATACACCCCGGTGAAATCTTGCTGGAAGAATTTTTGCTACCGATGGAAATTAGCCAAAATCGTATCGCGCGTGATATTGGTGTGCCACCAAGGCGAATTAATGAAATTGTGCATGGCAAACGATCAGTAACAGCAGATACCGCCGTTCGATTGGCAAAATATTTTAATGTATCAGAATCATTTTGGATGGGATTGCAATCAGACTATGATGTTGAAGAAGCGCATCGTGTATTGGGAAAAAAATTAGATAAGATTCCATCTTATGCAGCATGATAATTAAATATGAAATCGCCTGTAAAAAAATTATTAGAAAGTCACAAAAAGCTTATTCATTCAGAAATGATGAAAGTCACCTCGCATGTGCAAAGAGAAGATAAAGACAAGATCTGGTTGATTAATACAGTAACAATAGAAGGCTATGATGTGCCGTTTAGATTTAAACGAAAGAAACAATATCATAATCTTAAAGGAGCTTATGTGAATATGACTTATTATCCAATAGTCGAGAATGTTGGTGGGTTTGATATGGAGATTATGACTGTTGTTAGGATTAAGAAATCATAGATCTTGATTTCATTTTATTCGTAGTTTTTTTTAACTTATGTTTCGCTATCAAGCGAAACATAATCTTTAACGAAGGTATAAAATTAAAAGGACTACTCGCGGTGATAAGGATGATTTTGCGTAATTGTCCATGCTCTATAAATTTGTTCAACCATCATTACTCTTACTAATCCATGCGGCAATGTCATTTCTGATAATGACCACAATTGATGTGCTTTCTTTTTTATTGCGTCGCTTAATCCATCAGCGCCTCCAATAATAAAACTAATATGTTTGTTTTCGTCGTTCCAGTTTTGTAGTTGGTTTGCGAGTGATTGACTGCTGATTGATTTTCCGTGTTCGTCTAGTGCAATAATTAAACTGTTTGCTGCGAGTGTGGTGTTTATATTTTCTTCTTCTTTTAGTTTGTAGTTTTCTGCGCTGTTATTTTTGCCGCGAATGGCGGGATTGATTTCTATTAATTTAAAATTAATGTTTTTAGGCAATCGTTTTGCGTATTCCTTAAATCCTGATTCTATCCATGTTGGCATACGTTTGCCGACGGTGATTAAATCGATTTGCATATTTAGTTTTCAGCTTGCGCTGCTTCTCTATCTTCTGATGAGCTCCAGAGTTTCTCGAGTTGGTAGTATTCGCGTGTTTCCGGGTACATGATATGAACAATAATATCGCCGAGATCAACTAATACCCATTCGCCTTCTGTTTTACCTTCTACGCCTAATGGTTTAACGCCATTTTTCTTAGCAGCTTCAACAACCTTGTCTGCTAATGCAGCAACTTGTCGTTTTGATTTACCGCTGGCGATAATCATATAGTCAGAGATGCTGGTTAATTTACTGACTTCAAATACAACAACGTCTATTGCTTTAACGTCTTCAAGTGCAGCAAGGGTAATTTCAACAAGTTTTTTTATGTTCATGCAGTGTCCAGGTAAAGGTGATTATCTTTAATATAAGTTTGAATTCTTTCAGGGAGTAAATTGTCGACGGTTTTATTTTTTGAATAGCGCTGTCGAATCATGCTTGATGAGATATCAAGCATGGGAATGTTCATTAAGTAAATATGTCCAAATAAATTATTTTTAAGTAGCGTTTTATCAATTGTTCGATGCTTTTCTATCCATGCTTCTAATTTGGCTGATAGTCGATTATTTGATTCATCTGGCCGATTCGCAACGATAATATGCGCGTAGTGTAATAGTTCCTGCCAATCTTTCCAGCTATCAATTTTATTAAAGGCATCTCGGCCGAGAATTAAGCAGAGTGAATCGTTAGCAAGTTCATTCCGTAATGATTTTAGAGTATTGATACTATAGGAGATATCCGTGCTTTTCAGTTCCCGCAAATCAATGGAAAGACCGGGTTCTTCTGCAAGGGCAAGTTCGAGCATGTTGCGCCGATGCACTGATGATGCAACGGGTTTGTCTCGATGTGGCGGAATATTAAGCGGTATTAATCGAACTTGATCAAGTTTGAGATGTTCCTGTGCCTTGATAGCCAGTCGGAGGTGTCCGTTATGAATCGGGTCGAATGTACCGCCTAAGATGCCAATTAAATTCATTAATTAGGTTCGAATATGTCCGTCTCCCAAGACGATATATTTCTTCGAGGTTAGTCCTTCTAAACCAACAGGGCCACGTGCATGGAATTTATCCGTACTGATGCCAATTTCTGCACCGAGTCCGTATTCAAAGCCATCAGCAAAACGTGTTGATGCATTGACCATCACCGAGCTTGAATCAACTTCTCTTAAGAATCGACGAGAAGTCGTGTAGTTTTCTGTGACGATTGCTTCAGTATGCTGAGAGCTGTACTTGCTAATGTGGCTCATTGCTTCATCAACATCGGCGACAATTTTTAATGACATAATCGGAGCAAGGTATTCTGTACCGTAATCTTCTTCTGTCGCAATCTTAATGCCGTCTATTAGTTTGGCTGATTCTTTACAACCACGAATTTCAACGCCGGCTTTTTTGTATAAAGGTGCAAGTTTATCGAGAACTTCTTTTGCAACAGACTTAGCAACTAATAAACATTCCATCGTGTTACAGGTACCGTAACGTTGTGTTTTTGCATTCAAGGCAATCTTTACTGCTTTATCAATATCAGCATCATTATCAATATAGACATGACATATACCATCGAGATGTTTAATGACAGGCATACGAGCTTCATTACTAATTCGTTCGATTAACCCTTTGCCGCCGCGTGGCACAATGACATCAACGTATTCAGGCATAGTCAATAACTCACCAACGGCTGCACGATCCGTTGTTGAAATAACTTGCACGGCTTCTTGTGGCAAGTCGGCTTCTACCATGCCAATGTTTATACACTTGGCAATCGCTTGATTTGAATTTAATGCTTCCGAGCCACCACGTAAGATAGCTGCATTACCAGATTTCAAACAAAGTGCGGCTGCATCGGCAGTAACATTCGGTCTTGATTCATAAATAATGCCGACAACACCAAGAGGCACACGCATGTTACCTACTTGTATGCCGCTAGGACGCATGGCTAGATCAGTAATGGTGCCGATAGGATCACTTAAGCTTGCGATTTGGTTTAAACCTTCAACCATAGAATCAATACGCGCATCAGTTAATTCAAGTCTGTCGACTAAGGATGCTTCTAGATTTTTTTCTTTTGCCGCTTTCAGATCTTCTTCATTGGCTTTAGCCAATGCATGTTTATGTTTAATAATATTCTCTGCAATTGCTTCGAGTGCATTATTTTTCTGTGCAGTTGTTGCGCGCGCCATCATGCCGGCCGATGCTCTGGCTAGTTTGCCGACGTCTAACATGTATTTTTTAATATCCATTAAAACCTTTTCTTATTCTTAAATATATTATGCTACTTGCAGTTTAACTGTATTTGCACCTGATATAGCTAATAATAGCGTATTAAATTGATCCCAGGCTTGATCTCTTCGACTACTTTTTAAGGTTTTGTCTATCGTTGCGCAAAATGTTAATAACTGATCAAATGATTTACAAGTGTGTCTTTGCAATACGGCATTCATTGGTCGTTTCTTTTGATCCCAGATTCTATACGACTTAAATAGACTTTCCAGATTTGATCCGGCTTCATGTTGATGCGCAATAGAGCACAAGCGTCTGAATTCCCACATTAGTGCGCCGAACAAAGCCATTGGTTCAGTTCCTTCATTACGTAAACCTTGCAACATGAGTAATGTACGATCGGCGTTGCCAAGAAATGCACTTTCAATTAAGTCGAAAACATCAAATCGTGAACTATCCGCAACGGCAGCAATAACATCTTCAATATCGATACTGTCTTTATCAATCAATAAAATCAGCTTATCAATTTCTTGTCGTGCGGCAAGTAAGTTCCCTTCAACCCGCTGCGCAATCAATCTGGCGGCATCAAGCGTAATACGTTTTTCTTGTGACTGGAGTCGGTTTTGTATCCAAGCGGGTAGCTGAGCAGGATTAACCTGCCAAACTTGAATTAATGCCCCGACTTTTTCGACGGCTTTAACCCATTTATTACTTTGCGCACTTTTATCTAATTTGTCAGAACTAATAATTAATAAATTATCTTCACCTATTTGCTCGGCATATTCTAATAATACCTTGCCACCTTCTTTGCCCGGTTTTGGAGAAGCCATGCGCAATTCAATAATGCGTCGACTGGAAAACAAAGATAAGTTAGCTGAAGCTTGATTGATTGAACCCCAGTCAAAAGATTTATCAACATTGAACACAAGGCGTTCTTCATAACCTTGAGAACGAGCGGTCATTCGAATTTGATCAATGCATTCGAGTTTCTGTAGTGGTTCATCACCGCTAACAAAATAAATTGGTGCTAAGGTTGGACGTTGTAAGTGACTCTGTAACTGATCAGGGCGTAATCGCATTTATTTGCTGGCAGTTAGTAATGCCTGTAGTCGACGAAGAACCTGGCTTGCAGCTCGGCGTACAATATCTTCATGAAGCAACGCTTCTTCTGAAAATTTACCTAACACAGCGTTTTCGTCAAAAGTGAAATCTCGAGATGAACTAACACTGTCATTTTCAATAATAGTTTGCCCATCAGCATGAGCTGCATCCATCTTCGCTTTATAGAGAATCTGGTACTCTTCAACTTTACCTGTAGCAGCATTAACACTAAGCACAGATTTTTCGAAGCGTTCTTCTCTTAATGTGACGATATAAGACGAGCTTTGAGCTGAGTTTGCTAAAGATACGCCCGCACCTGTTAGTTGAGATTTAACTTCTTTGGCAAGTTGTGGAGCGCTTGATGGATTGATGAAAATATTAGCAACGTCAAATTCTGTTAGTTGAGAACCGCGCAGATGAAATCCGCATGCGCTAGTTAAT
>JAJFKK010000125.1 GCA_021773245.1 Gammaproteobacteria bacterium
TTGTTCAGCGCGTAAACGCGCTTCTTCTTCGGCTTTAGCTTTCGCTTCTTGTTCAGCGCGTAACCGCGCTTCTTCTTCGGCTTTAGCTTTCGCTTCTTGTTCAGCACGTAACCGCGCTTCTTCTTCGGCTTTAGCTTTCGCTTCTTGTTCAGCTTTGGCTTCAATTGCTGTAGCAATTTTTAAAGCGGACTCAGCCTTTTCTTTTGCTTCTTCAGCTATCTTAAGTTCAGTTTCAAGTCTTTTTTTATCTTCTTGTTCGGCTATTATTTTAGCTTCAGCTTTTTCTTTTTCTTCAGCAATTGCCTTTAATTCAGTTTCAAGGTTTTCTTTTTCTTCAATTGTTTTTAGAATTATTTCGTTATCATCTGGAACGTTTTTCGTTTCTTCTAAAAATTCAGATTGTTTTGGTATTACGTCAGTTTCTTTCCAAATATAATGGGAATTACCTTTAGTTTTACTAGCGTGTTCACAAGCTAAGGAAGCGATGTAAATTAATCGTTCAGCAGGTTCATTGTATACACCAAGTTTTAGTACGCCTATGCTCACTGAAAACTTATATTTTTCTTCTGAAAATTTAAATGTGCATTTAGAGAGGTGTTTTGATAAACCTTGCATATTGAAATCTAGAGTTTCTAAATTAATGGGGTAATCTATTTGTACTCCAATTTCTGTATCACTAATTTTTGTTATATTGGGGTTGCATGCACCAAGTTTAAAAACTTCAAAACTATTTTTGGCAATATGATTTATTAAGTTATCTCTGCCAATAATACCTATTTCTTCTTCTAATATGTCTATGTCGTCTGGTTTTATTACAACGAGTGCTCGTTCAATTTCCTTTCGGCTGAAGGCTTGCTCAAGATTTTCATAAAAAACTTCTTTGCTAAATGATCTATTATGCTGAGTAATTTCCTGTTGTTTTACACGTGCAGATTTTTTTTCTTCCCATGCGTGAATGATTGATTGCTTTAATTTGTCTTTGGTTAATGACTGTTTTGGTTGGTATTCATGAATACCTAAGTTAATAGCTCGGATGGCAATTTCTTCCGTTCCTGCACCAGTAAGCATAATTGTTGCCGGAAATGAATGTTTTTTATGGTGTTTGTGAAGAATATCAAGTCCAGTTGTGCCTACAATTGATAGATGATAATCAAGTAATAAAACATCTATTTCCGACCAGTCAAAATCATCATCCGGGACACCTTCAAAAACAGGGTCGTATTCAATAGTTTCTATGCCGGGCAACAGTTTATCAATAAAGGTCTTTATTAATTTACGATAATCAGAATTATCATCGATGATTAATACTTTTTCTAAGTTTGAGTCAGACATAGATATAGTGTTTTTTTAGATTCTTGCGACAATTTAATTATTCTTCGGGATTACTTTATGTGTATATAACTATTATTAATTATCAGAGTCTTTTAATCTTTCATTCGTTTCTGCTTGTCGACGATTAATAACCTCTAAAAAGGAATGAGCCACATGAGGAACATGTTCGAAATAATGAGTCAAGTTTTTATATGGTGCTGATAGAAGTTCTGTAGGAACAATTGTTCTTACCGATGCGGTACGAATACCGCCTTGAAAATAACCCATTTCACCGATAGGTTCTACCGGGCTTACAAAAGCGATATGAATTTCATCACCATTATCATCTTTTGTAAAAACTTCCAGCTTTCCCTCAACTAATATATAGAGTGTCGGGTCATTCTCTCCTTCAAAGATAAACTGTTTATCAGCACTTAAACTGATTTCAGTAAATTGATTTCCGATGGCAGATAATTCAGACCTATTGAGTGATGCAAAAACGGGGCATAAACCCAGTCTATCAGCACGTTGTTGACGCAACGCATTTTTTAGCTCTTCTTCATCAATAATTTCCAGTTCGATTAATAACTCACCAATACGTTTTTGAGTTTTTCCAGAGACTTTGTCATCACGTTTTTTTTGCATCGCTATTCTGATAGAGCCACGTGAGCACGATAAATACTCTCCTAACAAGCGTGGATGTGGTTTTTCTTCTTTATTATCAGTCACAGGAATAGTTCCTTAACGTAAGTTATTAATGTATTTAGAAATTTTAGAAGATACGACAGCTTATGGCAAAATAAATTCAGGTAAATTTAGGGGACTGTTCTCATTTTAAGTAATTATGGATAATATCTAATTGATTCTTGGTCGAAAGCAACAAATTGTTCGATTAAGCGAATGTGGCTGAAATATGGGGTTATTAAGCTTTTTTGAACCAATATGTATGAATGCTAGCCCAATAGTGAGATAGATATTTTGTAGTTACTGTATTACTTGCTGAAATATAAACAAATATTAATAGATTAGGTTAAATTAAACAGATGAATAGAATTATTATAACGGCATTGCTGACGTTTTTGGCACTACATGTTTCTGCGCAGGGCTTGCCCGGTCGACATGAGTTAAAACAAAATGACCTAGGCGAATATTACGTGGTGAACAAGGATGGCATCACGATGATTGAGGCTTCGATTTTGAAAATGGGGTTTAGTGGAAAAAGGATTCTCGCGTGTATTAAGCATGTTTCAGTGGACACTGAACTAAAGCGTTGGGTTTTCGTTGATGTTAAAACAGGTGGAACAGTTGATAGTCTAAATAAGGAAAACTGGCTATATTTTCGAGATGAGGCCTATCCTGATTTAAAAGAAATAAAGTTAAAGAATTTCAGTGAAGAGAGTTGTCCGTAAAAAGCGAATTCAACCCATATATTAGTAAATGACTAGAGGAACCTTAGATTTATTTCATTTCAAAGAGCTTCTTAATAATAAATGGAGTGAATTAGATTTACTTAATGAAACTGGTGATAAAGCTGCACAACCAGTTGAGCTAGACCAAACAAGGGTAGGTCGTTTATCAAGAATGGATGCGATGCAAGCCCAGGCTATGTCAGTTGAGGTTAAGCGTAGAAGGGAAATCGAGTTAACTAAAATTAAGTCAGCTTTAGAACGCATCGAAGCAGAAAACTATGGCGAATGTCTCGGATGCGCAGAAATGATTCATATTGCGCGTCTAGAACATAATCCATCTGCAACGCTTTGTATTAAATGCGCAGAACTAAAAGAATAAAGCCTTGTTTATACTAAGTATAAACAAGGCTTATAAGGCTATAAGTATTTTGGATAGTAACTTTAGGCAGAAGGATGCCAGCCGGCATCTGCCCATAGATTACCACTAACAGCAGAGTTAGAAATCATAAAGCATATTGCTTCAGCAATTTCTTTAGGTTGAATTAATCGACCTAATTGCGTGTCAGGTAAAATATTTTTCTCGATGTAATCTTCTCCCATTGCTCTGACCATAGGCGTATCGGTAAAGCCAGGATGAACAACAGCACATCGAATTCCATGAAAGATGGCCTCTTTGGTTAAAGTTGATGCCGCACCTTCAAGTCCTGCTTTGGTAGAAGCATAAGATACTTGACCTTTATTACCTTGAGATGAAACCGAGCCAATAAATACAATCGTACCTCGGACACCCTCATCGGAATCCCATTTTTTTAAACCACGTTGAGCTCGATCTTCTGCTATTTCAGCAATCATATGCATTGCCCAATAGATTGGTGCGATAAGATTGACATTAACCACGAGTTGAAATTTTTCGAGTGGATAAACGTTTGCTTTTTTTGTTTCTCTATCAACTTTAACCGCCAGCGCATCTCGTGTAATACCTGCTGCAGGTACACATATACTAACGGTACCATGTTCTTTTTTCATAGTTTCGAATACTCGATTTCGAAAAGCTTCGTCAGTAACATCTCCTTGAAAAGGGAAAGCAACTTTTGCGTCAACTTCGTTATTGACTTGTTCTGCAGCAATTTCAGCAGCGTCAGTTAAATCAACTATAGCAATAGCTTTTACGCCACGTTGTGCAAGTTCCAATGCAACAGCACGACCAATACCACCCGCAGCACCTGTTACTATTGCAACTCTATCTTTAATTTCCATTGAGAACCTCTTAATGTTTAGTGTAAATAATATTATTACCTCATTGTATCGTAAATTTTGTGCGCCGCAACATGTTATTGTGTTTATAATTAACTTTATATATATCAATGCCTTAAAAATTAAATCAAGTAAGAGGAGAGTTGTTTTTTTAACTTAATATCGCTTTAACAAGCATAACTACTCCACAAAAGAACATTAATGTGAGGGTATAAATCCTGAATTGGCTCGGATCAATATTTTCCAGATGTTTTCTAGCCATAAACACACCAAAAACGGCTCCTAGACCTAGTATCAAGCCATATCCAGCAATTTGTATACTGAGCACACCAAAAGTCCCATAGCTGATCAATTTTGTTAATTGCATGACTAATGAGTTAATTGCTTTTGTTCCTACAAGCCTTTCTTTTTGTAGTCCATAACTAAGCATAAAAGGGTTATGTACAGGGCCGGTTGCGCCAATTAGCCCAGAAAGTAGTGAAACACTAAAGCCCAAGGGAAAGAACCAGGCCCGTTTCATTTTAATCATAAGTTTTGATTTGCTAAATTTGTCTTGTAAAACATAACTTATTAAAAATAAACCAAGCAATATCTGGATAAATTGAATATTCATCCGAGTTAATAGCCAAGATCCTATCACTGCACCAATAACACTACCGGGCAATAAATAAATAATAACTTGCCAATCGATATGACGTCTGAATAGATAAGCACGTGAGGGATTTGCAAACAACGCTGCGATGGAAATGATAGGTGCTACCATTTGAGCTCCAAACAAGAAAGTAATGATTGGAATCAATAGTGTTGCAGCACCACCAGCAGCAACAGTACTAAAAAACCAGGCTAGTAGGCCTAATATAAATAATAATAAATAGGTCATAGTATAAATCTAACAGAATGACTATTCTGCTAATAGTGTTAGTAATTTTGAACTCTAGCGACTCTTAATATTCAAACAGACTATGTTTTTTGGATTAGACAAAAAAAAGCAACTTCCGGATGCTAATGAAGCATCACCAGGTCGCGACACACCTATGCCAATTGAAAATAGACATTATGTTAATGGTAATCCAATCGCTCCCCCGTTTTCTGAAAATACAGAAAAAGTTATATTTGCATTAGGTTGCTTTTGGGGTGCTGAAAGGCGGTTTTGGCAGCAGTCAGGTGTTTATTCTACGGCTGCTGGCTATATTGGCGGTATGACGCCTAATCCAACTTATGATGAAGTATGCACAGGTATGACCGGACATACTGAAGGAGTCCTTGTAGTATTTGAACCCAAAAAGATTTCTTTCTCGACTTTATTAAAAACTTTCTGGGAATCACATGATCCAACGCAAGGAATGCGACAGGGAAATGATACGGGTACACAATATCGATCAGGTATTTATGTATTTACTGAAGAACAAAAAATGTTAGCAGAAGCTTCTAAGCTAGAGTACGAATCAAGGCTTATTGAGAAAGGTTTCTCTTCTATTACAACGGAGATATCGATTGCACCTGAATTTTATTATGCTGAAACATATCATCAACAGTATTTAGCAAAAAATCCAGCAGGGTATTGTGGATTGGCTGGTACAGGAGTGAGTTGTACTGATTAATATTTTCAATATTAATCTTTAAAAGGCAAAGGAAAATTATTTAGTTCGTGGTGATGCTTTCTTTGTTTTTCTTGCAGGTTTTATTTCTGTAGTTTGTTTTTTTTCTAAAACTAATTCGCTTCTCTTAATTGGCATCATGCCACCAGATGATGTTCTTACATAATTCATATCTCTCTCCTGTTCCTTATTATTAACTGGCCGGAAAACTGCTTGCAAAACGGTTAATCCATTCTTCGGTTAGTCTTTCTTTACTCAAAAAAGGGCCTTCTTTATATCGTTTGTCATTTAAGTAGAGTTCGATATGACAAATTTGTTCAACAATTCGTAGCTTTGGAGCGTCTTCCGGATGCAGTAACCATAGTCCTATTTCATAATAGTTATCAGATTCTTTTACCATGACAACTTTCCCCATGAACTGATGAAATTCTTTACGAGTTGGTATGGTCACTTCTATTATGCTGCCCGGTTTTTGATATTCTTTGGAAGAGAAGGTCAAACCGATATTAGAATTTTGATTCATTTCGATTTTTGAGCTTTGCCAAAATCGTAAACGTCTAAATTTAAGTGGAAATCGTTCAGGATGTTTAATAAATCCCTGTAGTAAATCACTCTCGAAATCGGCAGGCTGACCGGTAAAATCAGGTGGAATAGTTGCCCCAATAGCTGAATAGCGTTGAGTATGACTTAGACTAACATTGGCTAACATTATGATCTCCCAATTAATCAAGTACTTATGAGTTGCAATTTTAGAACATTATTTAATAAAATCAAGTAAAAATATATAAATATCATGTATTTATAGTTTTTATCTAAAAAATATATTAGATATAGATATCGTAATATTAATATAAGTCATTGATATATATGTATATTATGATATTTTATCAGGCTTAATTCATGTTTAGGTCTAGCGCTATTCCTGTATAATAAAAAAACGAAATTAGTCTTTTATAAGCGATGTGTGAGTTACTCGGATCACTTTCAAAGTCGTTTTTTATTATTCAAAATTATGGAGCAGTTAAATGAGGTGTTGTAAATGAAAGCAATGGTAGGTTTGATTTTTGCCATCCTGATTATTTTTGGTTTTAGACTATTCTGGCCGTCATCCGAACCTGAAATAAACGATGCCGCTCAAAACGAAGTATTTAATGATAAAAAAAATGAACAAGTTCAAACAGCGATTAATGCAAGTGATTCATTAACGTCTGAATTAGGCATGCCTAGTGATGAAGAAAAAACGAAGTTAATGACTATGGAGTATGAAGCTCTTGAGCAAGCACGAAAAAAGTTAAAACGACATGTTTCTCAATTAAAACATGAAATGTGGGGACTTAAATTTCCACCGGAGATAGCTAAAGAGATAAGTACGGCAGTGTTGAGTGCATCCAAGTTGTTAAAGAATCCGCATATGTTAGGTGCTTTTTCAAATGTTGAAGGAATAAAAGATGAAGTTGCAAAAGTTAACTTTGCAGAAAAGTCGTTAGAAAAGGTAGATGAAATAATTAAAGCGAACAAAGACGAGGAGAGCGGGGTTAATTCAGGTTAAATCAACTCAACAATGCAATGCTCTGCATTTTTAGAAACATGAGTTATTTTTACCTTAGAAATTTGATTTTCAAATTCTGTTGCAGATTCATTATTTAATTCAACACGCATAAAATTTTCTGTGTAACCCACCCAGGCATTATTATTTTTTGTTTCCCACAATACAGCATGTGTTGTTCCAATATTATTAGTCAATTCTGTTTTTCGCATTGAATTACTAAGGGCATGAAGTTGTTTGCTTCGTTGTTTTTTTATGGCTGAATCAACTTGATTACTCAATGTTGCTGCTTTTGTTCCATCACGTTTTGAATATGTAAAAATATGAATATGTGAAAATGAAATTTCTTTTATGAAGTTGATAGATTCTTGCCATTCTTCTTCTGTTTCACCAGGGAATCCAACAATAATATCAGTTGTAAGGTTGAAGTTAGGTATCTCATTTCTTGCTTGTTGAACTAATTTTTTAAAATCATTTGTTTTGCAACGTCGTGCCATTCGTTTCAATACAGAATCGCTGCCGCTTTGTAGTGGAAGATGCATATGTGGCATTAGTCGAGCATCGGAAAATAATGAAAAAAAGTTTTCAGGTAAATCCCACGGTTCTAATGAAGCAAGGCGTATTCTGGGAATATCTGTATTAGATAATATTGATTTTATAAGCTTATAAAGACACGAATCAATTTCGCTTCCATACCCACCAAGATGAACGCCGGTTAATACAATTTCTTGAATGCCTTGTTGTTGAAATAGATTGATATCATTAATGATATCGGCTTCCGTTCTGCTGCGTTCTTCACCTCTTGCAACAGTTACAATACAAAATGTGCATCGATAACGACAGCCATCTTGTACTTTTATAAAAGCTCTGTTTCGACCACGTTTAAAAATACTCGCTTCGCCTGGTTCTGTTGATATTGCAGGCATAGATTCGAAATTTAATTCATTTAAAGTTATATCAACGAGTTGATCTTTTTGCTGATTATTTATAAGGAGATCAATACCAGGGATGTCTTGTTTTATTTTTTCATCAAGACTAGCATAACAACCACTAACGACAAGCTTAGCCTTATTATTGTTGCGATGTATACGTCTTATAATTTGTCGTGATTTTTTTACAGCTTCTTGAGTTAC
The DNA here is from genome assembly GCA_021773245.1 of Gammaproteobacteria bacterium. Lineage (GTDB taxonomy): Bacteria > Pseudomonadota > Gammaproteobacteria > Eutrophobiales > Eutrophobiaceae > UBA7359. The sequence goes on from JAJFKK010000125.1 coordinate 8,252, forward strand.
AGCACAAGTGTTAACGACTAATAGATCGGCATTTTCTACTGAATCAGTTAAATGGTGTCCTTTTGCTTGAAAGCCTTCTGCCCATGACTCAAGTTCAGCCTCATTTAATCGGCAGCCTAGGGTTTTTAGATGAATTTGCATGGCGCGAACTATATCAACGGAGTGAAAATCTAAAGCTTTGCGCGCTCTAATATCATTGCGGGCATCTCTTCAGACATGCCAATGCAACTTGATACTTTAAATTTACAATCAGGATGTTTTTCAGTTGCGGTTTCAATAATTGCAGGAATGTCGCGCTCGACATGGATACCGGAATTTAGAAAGTAGGGTAATACAGTAATTTCAGTCATACCTTTTTCTACCGTTTTATCGATACAATAAAGTAAATTAGGTTCCGCTATTTCGAGATAGGCGTAATCAACGACGCTATAGTCAGACTCAGCTAGTGTTTTGACTTTCTCAGCTAGCTTTTTAATTTCAAGGTTAGATTCTTTTCTACGGCTACCATGAGCAAGAATGATGAGAGCATTCATTTGCTATGACCTACTATTTAAGTCATTTAGTAATGACGAGTCAATTTTGCCACCAAGTCTTTTCGATTGCTCTACCATCTCTTTCGACCTTGTAATGTTTTTTTGAAGAAAATATGATTTTGCCCATGAGTGATAGATATAGGCTAATAATCTGTTATTAGAAGTTTGTAATGCTGTTTCATATATATCATTTGACATCTCAAATAGCTTTTCTTTTTCATCTTTATCTTTCAATACTGCGCATTGACTTGTTGTGAGCGCATAATCTGCAAGAAAACCATTTTCTTTTAATCCTTTTTCATTAGCTAACTTAAACATCTTATAGGCGTCACAAGATTTATTTTCTTGATTCATAAGTAATCCAAAGCCAAGGTAAGAATATGCGTTTTCCGGATTTAATAACCATGCCTGATTGAAACGCTCCATTGAATGTTTAAATTCATTTTTAGAATAATGATCAAACGCACGTTCAACATATCCTTCAGATGCATGTTCACGAGTACCGAAAGTACGAGTTGCTTTTGCTATTAATTCATTATCTATAGTTTGTAATTCAGGATTATTGCTTCTGTCTATTCCCTCATACATAGGACGTTCTTGTTTGATTTGTTCAGCAAAGGGAGATATAGAAAGTAAAGTGAAAGTTATAAAAACAATATTTCTTAAAAAATTGCTAATCTTCATTATGCTGCCTTATGGTAATAATGTTTGTTTGCATTCATTTGGGTATATTATACGCAACTAGAAAAATAAATTTACAAGATTATCTGATATGACAAAAAAACAAAAAGCAGCCTTTGGTTCTTGGAAGTCAAATATCACCACAGATTTAATGCTCGCTGATAGCGTAGGCTTAGGTGAGATTAGTGTTTTTCAAGATGATGTTTACTGGATTGAAATGCGTCCTCAGGAAAAAGGTCGTTACGTCATTGTAAAACAAACCCCTGATGGGCAGCAGATGGATGCTATCCCTTCTGAATTTAGTGCACGGACACGTGTGCATGAATACGGCGGTGGATCTTATTTGATGACAGAAAAAGGTTTGGTCTTTATTAATTTTAGTGATCAAGCTTTGTATCTAGTAGACACAAATAATGATTGTATCAAACTTACGGACAATGCCACTTGTCGTTATGCAGATTTAGAGTATGACAAAAAACGTCAACGACTAATCTGCGTGAGAGAAGATCATTCGAATCAAAATGCTGAAGCAATAAATACTATTGTCGCTATTTCTTTGTCTAGATCAGAGGACGAAGTTGTCTTAGTCAAAGGCGCTGATTTTTATTCTAATCCGAGGCTTAGTAATGATGATGAACAACTATGTTGGATTAGTTGGCAGCATCCGAATATGCCTTGGGATAATACAAGTCTTACACTTGCCAATATTAAGGATAAAGGTGAACTAGAAGTTCCTAACCAAATTGCTGGTGGTAATAATGAAAATGTAGCGGTTTGTCAGCCATTATGGTCGCCGGATAGCATACTTTATTTTATTTCAGATCAAAGTAATTGGTGGAATTTATATCGTGTCATTAATAATAAAGTCGAATGTGTCTTTGAGATGGAAGCGGAGTTTGCTGTTCCACAGTGGTCATTCCGTGAATGTAATTATGATTTCGTAAATGAAAATACGATTCTAGCTAACTATCGCCAGAATGGTTTGGCTTATCTTTCGTTAATTAATATTTATGAAAAAAAAATTGATACTTTGGAACTGCCTTATACTGATTTTGAGTCCATAGTGACAAATGGCAATAAGTCATGGTTTCTTGCCGCATCGCCAATTCAATTTCCTTCAATAATGGAATATAACATTGAGAAAAAGAGAACGAGTGTACTTCGACGAGCAAATAATTTAACGCTGGATGAAGAAAATATTTCTATTGGTGAGTCTTTAAGTTTTCCTGTTGACGAAGAAAATAATGCGTATGCGTTTTTCTATAGACCTAAAAATGAATTGTTCATGGGATTAGATAATCAAAAACCACCATTAATTGTTATGAGTCATGGTGGACCAACAGGCGAATCACATAATGGAATAAAAATGGTAGCTCAGTTTTTTACTAGTCGTGGTTTTGCAGTATTAGATGTTAATTATGGTGGGAGTAGTGGTCATGGTCGATCTTATCGACAACGATTAAATAAGCAATGGGGCGTTGTAGATGTTAATGATTGCAGCAAAGCTGCGTTATATGTAGCTGAGCAAGGTTGGGTTGATAGAGACCGTTTAGCCATACGTGGTGGTAGTGCAGGGGGCTTCACAACATTAGCAGCTTTAGCATTTACAGATGTTTTTAAAGCGGGAGCAAGTCATTATGGTGTGAGTGACTTGGAAGCGTTGGCAAAAGAGACGCATAAATTTGAATCTCGTTATCTCGATTCTTTAATCGGAGCATATCCAGAGGAACAAGACTTATATAAAGAACGTTCACCAGTACATAATGTGGATCAACTATCTTGCCCCGTTATTTTCTTTCAAGGACTCGAAGATAAAATCGTTTTGCCCAATCAGGCAGAGATGATGGTTGATGCGTTAAAAGAAAAAGGAATCCCTGTTGCCTATATTGCTTATGAAGGAGAACAGCACGGATTTCGACAAGCAAAAAATATTAAACGTACACTTGAAGCAGAACTCTATTTTTATTCAACGATATTTAACTTTGAATGTTTTGAAGAGATCGAGCCGATAACTTTTCTGTAACTTTATATTAGGTAGTCCTATCAAGGACTAATTAGACGTATATTAAATGTTAAAGGGATAAAGGGTGTCCTTTTAAATCAGAAATAGCTCATTCATCCCAAATGACTTATAACCGCTGCCGTATACTCTTTTGTATTTGCAGTTCCTTTTAAATCTCCGGTACGTGTTTCAGGTTTTTCTAAAGCTTTTTTAATTGCATCACGTAGACGATCTCCCATTGGTTTTTCATCTATGTGATCTAACATCATTGCTGCTGCAAGCAATAATGCGGTTGGGTTGGCTATACCTTTACCTGCAATATCGGGTGCTGTTCCATGCACGGCCTCAAAGATTGATGCGTCTTTTCCTATATTACCTCCAGGTGCGAGTCCTAAACCGCCAATCAATCCAGCAATTTCATCGGAAAGGATATCTCCAAACATATTTGTTGTTAGAATCATATCGAATTGTTGCGGGTTGGTAACCAGTTGCATCGCTGTGTTATCGACGATGCGATCTTCAATGATCAATTTTCCTTTATATTTTTCACCTACTTGTAATGCGGTTTCAAGAAATAGACCAGTTAGTTTTTTTAGTATATTTGCTTTATGAACAATAGTGACTTTTTTTCGATTATTCTTAATTGCGTAATCAAAGGTATATTCGGCAATACGACGACATCCCGCACGTGTAATAATTCCTGAAGCTTCAGCGACGGCCTTAGGATCGTCATCAATCGGAATATAATGTTCTACACCGACATACAAGCCTTCTGTGTTCTCACGGATTAAGACCAAATCTATATTGTCGTATTGACGACGATTATGTAGATAGGAAATAGCAGGACGGACATTTGCATAAAGTTTAAATTCTTCTCGCAAGCGAACGTTTGCAGAACGAAAACCTTCTCCTATTGGCGTTTCTAAGGGAGCTTTTAAAGCAAGTTTGGTTTGGTGGATATCATCAATCATTGCTTGAGGTAATGCGTCACCTTCTTTTTCATAAGCAGACATGCCTGCTTTGAATCGATGCCATTCAAATTTTGCACCGAGTGCTTCAAGAATTTCTACTGTTGCATCAAGTATTTCTGGGCCAATACCGTCGCCTTCTATTAATGTTGCTGGTGTAGTTTTAATAACAACTCTCCCTTTGTGTTCTTTTGAATCAGAAATGCTCTGATTCAGTATTTTTTAATTAAGGTTGTTCAATACGGCCGGTTTTTTAGAATTAACCGTTCTTGTATCTACTTTTTCACCTGAAGGTGGTTTTATTAAGTCGTTTAATATTTCTGCCGTTTCATTTAGCAAAATATCGATAGGATCTTCTTCTTCACTTTCTTCATCAGTTGATGAAAGTTCTGTGTCTTCATCGTCTTTTAAAGGAGGCAAGCCTTTTTCGGCACGCATGGCATTCTGAATTTCTTTTTTTGCGGCTAATATTTTTTCGCGTTCAGCTTTACGTTTACTTTCCAATAAAGGAATTTCTTTTCGGTCACTGGCTTCACGTTTTAAATACAAATCATCCATTAATAATTGGAATAATTTATTTTCTTTTATACGTTTCTCATGTTCTTTTTTTGCAATTACAAAGCTATCAATAGGTGCGCTTGCGGGATAGTACTTTGCTGCTTTCACTTGGTCCCAAGGAAGTGCGTTTTCATATGCGCGTTCACCCTGGTCTGAAGAATCTTCTGCTGTCGGAAAAATAATATCCGGGATGACACCTTTAAACTGGTTGCTTCCACCACTGACACGAAAGAATTGAGCAATAGTTGTTTTGAGACGGCCATGATCTTCATTGTTTTCTTTTATAAAACGGTTTAAATCAATAACATTTTGTACTGTACCTTTACCAAAGGTAGGTTCACCAACAATGATACCTCTATGGTAATCTTGGATAGCGCCAGCAAAAATTTCAGAAGCAGATGCGCTATTACGATCAACTAATACGGCTAAAGGACCTGGGTAGCTTATGCCCGGTTCAGGATCATAATTAATATCAACTCTACCTGATGCATCTTTGGTCTGAACAACCGGACCTCTATCAATAAATAGACCGGTTAATTCCAAAGCTTCTGATAGGGAACCACCACCATTGTCACGTAGATCTATAATCAAGCCGTCAATGTTTTCTTTTAACATTGCTTTAATTAATTTACGTACATCACGAGAAGTACTTTTATAATCTTTTTTACCTTCTGCCTGAGCAGCAAAATCAATATAGAACGTCGGTAGATCAATAACACCTATCTTTGTATTACTCTCAGGAATATCAATAATGCTGGAGCTTGCATCTTGTTCTTCTAATTTAATTTTTTCACGTACCAAGGTGACTATTTTGGAAGGTCCCTCTGGACCAACGCCTTTAGGCAATACCTCAAGTTTAATAGTAGTGCCTTTAGGGCCTCGTATTAGATCAACAACATCATCAAGACGCCAGCCAATAACATCTACGATCTTTCCATCTTTGTCTTGACCTACACCAACAATTCGATCATCTGCACCGACTTGACCACTTAATTCAGCCGGACCACCAGTAATAACTTTAACAACTTGGGTATAATCGTTATCACCACGTAAAACGGCACCAATGCCTTCTAGTGATAAACGCATACTTATGTCAAAGTTTTCAGAAGTGCGAGGTGAAAAATAAGCCGTATGTGGTTCTATCGAAGTTGTATAAGCATTTATAAATGATTGGAAAACATCATTTGAATTTAGTTGAAAGGTGCTACTCAATATTCTTTCATAACGTTCAGATAATGTTTTTCTAATTTCATCTGTTTCTTTTTTTGTTAGTTGCAAATTTAAAACATCATTTTTTACACGTTTGCGCCATAGGCTATCTAAATCTGCTTTGTTAGCTGCCCAATCATCTTCACGACGATCAAATCGATAAGATTCATCTAAACTAAAGTCAAAGTCTTGCTGTATCGCTTTAAGAGCAAATGTAATTCGTTCATCAACACGTTGCCGATATCGTTTGAAAATATCGTAAGCTGGACTTAAATCGGATCTCATAATTGCATCATCAATTTTAAATCGATAACGCTCGAATTCTTGAATGTCCGTTTTAAGAAAATAAGCTTTATTCTGATCCAGATTTTCCAGGTAATGTTTATATATTGAGCTAGATAATTGGTCATCCAACTCGGTTTTTTTGTAATGGTAGGTTGTTAATATGTGGGTAATTAATTCACTTGCTCTGATGTGCTTACCTTCTGGTTCCAATTCAGAAATAGAAACAGTGCGGACATCGGCACTCACATTCGATAGTGGAAAGAGAAGTGCTGCCGCAAATAGAACTTTTAATTTAGTATTTATCAAAATAAGTATTACTCAATATTATTGATTTAGTTAGACTTTTTTATCATCGATACATTATGCCAATTAATATATATATTAGTATGAATCATCATTCATTGACCATCCCTGTATAGAGTAATATGCAATATATGTTCATTTTTTATCTTATTATTGACTTTCAAGAGACAATTTTTCGATTAAAGCTTTGATTTCATCACCTTTTTTGGTGTCTCCACCTAAAAACCCTGGGGCTTCATGGTAAAAATCCATTAAATCATCAAGAATTTCGAGATTATTAGGATCTAATTCATTTGACCTTTCAAGGTGGCTTAGCGTTCTTTTTGCATAATCCATCGCTTTGAACCAATTTACATTTTCAGCTTCTCTGCCATAACTCACAGCAAGAATATGGTGGTATTTAGCGACATCAGGTTTTTGTACAACTGCTGATTGAAGCAATTTTATTGCTTCTTCGTAATTCTTTTTTTCGTAATAGGCTAGACCCGATAGATAGAGTGTTTCAGAATCTTCGAGAACAGCTTCATCAGCTAAAGCAACGTTATAATTGAATAAACAAAAAAGCGTTAAAAGACTGCTAAAGAGATATATTTTAATTTTTTCTATCATTATTTCTTAGAGCTTAAATTATAGAGTTTGTTCTGATACTAAGCATTATCCTTTTTGCTTGTATATGACAAATTGGTAAGGAACTATTAAATTTCAAAGCCTCTTCTTTAAAGAATAAAAGAAGAGGCTTTCGATAAAAATTAAAGGTTATTTGATTGCGATAAGCTCGATATCAAATAATAAGGTTGAGTTTGGTTTTATTACTCCACCTGCACCACGCTCTCCGTATGCCAGGTATGAAGGGATGACGAGCTGCCATTTAGAACCGACAGGCATCAGTTGTAATGCTTCTTGCCAACCTTTGATTACTTGTGAAACACCTAATTCGACCGATTCACCTCGTGCGTATGAACTATCAAATTCAGTGCCATCAATTAATGTGCCGCGATAATGAACATCAACTTTACTGTCGACACCAGGTTTTTTGCCTTCACCAGCCGTAATAACTTTGTATTGCAGACCGCTTTCAAGTGTAGTCACGCCTTCTTTGGTTTTATTTTCTGCTAAATATTTTTCTCCCTCCACTTTATTCGTGACCGCATGCGCAGCTTGATCTTGTTGTTCTTTTTTCTGGAAGTCAGCCAGAATTTGCTGCATTTCTTCTTTGTCCATTTTAAGTTCGCTGTTATTAAGGACATCTTCAACAGCTTGTAAAAATGCGGGGTTATCAAGATCCATTTTTTGTCGGGAAATACTTTGTCCGAAAAAAATACCCATTGAATAACTTAATTTTTCTAAGTCAGATTCAACTTTCGCTGCATAAGCTGGCATTAATGCAAAACTTAAAATTAAAGCGAGTGTGGATTTAAATATATTCATAAAAGCCTCATGTTACTGTGATTATTAGTTTGGAAGGATTATGTAATGATCCCATAAAACTCAGAGTTCGCCAAGTTGCTATTAGTTCTATTTTTTTTCAATTTGAGGAGTATGAGTTGTAATAGATTCAATAATATCATCAAGAAATTTAATATTATTCTTATCTTTAGGAACTGCTGCTGAAAGTAATTGACGATAGTGTCTTGCACCGGCTTGACCTTGAAATAAACCAATAACATGACGTGTTAAATTCTTAATGCGTTCGCCTTTTAATATTTGTTCAGCTACATAATCCCGATATTTATCAAGAATACTTTCTCGTGTTGGAGCAGGATCAGTATTTTCAAATAAAATGTTATCAGCTTCGGCTAGTATGAATGGATTTTGATAAGCAACTCGGCCGACCATAACACCATCAACATGCTGTAGTTGTGATTTAATTGACTGCAACTCAATAAAACCACCATTAATAGTGATGTTTAAATTAGGGAAATCCTGTTTAATTTTATGTACACGTTCATAGTTTAGCGGTGGTATTGCTCTGTTTTCTTTTGGAGTCAAACCGCTCAATATTGCTTTTCTCGCGTGAATGATAAAAGTATCGCAACCGGCGTCATGTGTAGTTTTAATAAAATCATATAAAAAGTCATAGGAGTCCATGTTATCAATACCAATACGGGTTTTGATAGTGACAGGAATTTTTACGTTATCTTGAATCTTGTTAACACAATCAGCAACAAGATTTTTGTTAGACATTAAACATGCGCCAAACTGCCCATTCTGTACTCGATCGCTAGGGCAGCCAATATTTAAATTAACTTCATCATAAGCTTCGTTCTCTGCGATCTTCGCACATTCTGCAAGATCATTTGGGTTGCTTCCGCCCAATTGAATAGCGATAGGGTGTTCAATATCATTAAAATCAAGAAAACGTTGTCGGTCGCCATGAATAAGAGCGCCAGTCGTAATCATCTCTGTATAAAGTACAGCATGCTTGGATAATAAACGCATGAAATAGCGAAAATGCTTGTCAGTATGATCCATCATTGGGGCAATACTTAGGCGACGATCAATATTATTTTTATTCATGAGAATACTTGTTGTTTGACGTAACAATGGAGTGGGTAAATGATGGGCGTAAGTAGAAGCCACGTGGCAATGTTAATGAGTTTGCTTCTGATTGATTCTTATCTATTGTCAAACTTGCAGCATTTGCGGCTTTTGGCCTGATTTGTAAACAGGTTCCCATGGATGCACTTATTTTATCAACTTCGCCCAAGACAATCATATCGCAAAGCTCTTGCCAGTCTTCTTTTAATTGTTTTTTTTGACGTGTATCGGGTTTCCATAGGACAGGTGTACCTATTCGACGTAATGCAATAGGAATGGTTTTGCTTGCTTCAAATGGAATCCAAAGTACATGTGCCAGTTTATGATGTACGAGTGAATTTTCCCATGAGGATAAAGCAATAGGATCTAGTTGGGCGACGCAAATATATGTGGATTCTTTAGGTTTTCCATTCTCATCAATAGGAATCGTTTTTAATTCTATGTCTAAGTTAATAAAATCGGGTTTAGGTGCACTTGCTGCTTCGGCACCAAGATACTGCTCAAGTAAAGTACCAAACCAACCTTTTGCATGAACTAATGATTCGGGAACATCAATATTCATTTTATTGGCGAGTTGTTGAATGGTCATGCCAGCTAAACTATTTGCTCGTTCCATTAATTCTTGCTTATTAGTCGGCGCTAAATTTTGCATTATTCTATTAAGAAAAAAATTAGGAAAGCGCGGCTAAAATCGAATTTTTTAAACATTCAAATTTTAGCGGATCGTCAATTGCCTTGTCTTCATCATTTCGTAAATAAAAAATATCTTCTACGCGTTCACCATAGGTTGCTATTTTTGCACCTTGCAGTTTAGAACCACATTGTTCCATTGCTGTACTAATTCGTGAGAGAACACCTGGGCGATCCATAGTGCTAACTTCCATGATGGTACGATTATTTTTTTCATCTGTTTCGAAAAAAATACGAGTTGGTAATGTAAAACTTTTTAATTGCCTGTTTTCTATCCATTTACTATGTTGCGGTATGCCTGTAGTTGATATTAAGTCGTTTAATATATTTGTCTTGATTTCTTTACAACGTTCTTTTGTTTTTATTCTTTCCCCATCATTTTTAAGCACAATAAAGGTATCGAGTGTAAAACCTTTACGATTAGTAATAATCCTTGCATCAAGAATATTCAAGCTCAGACGCTCGATTGTTTTTGTTATTGTCGCAAAGATATTTTTTCTGTCATGCATATAAACGAAGATTAGGCTTCCACCACGCGTGGATTCTCGATGAGCCATAATTAGAGGTTCGTCTACCTTCTTATGATTAAGGATACCTTCTGTATGCCATGCAATTTCATCAGGCGAATGCCTTAAAAAATAATCGTTGCCAACTGATTTCCATAAATCAAGAATGCTTTGTTCATCTAGATTTTTTTCAGAGAGTAGTGCAAGTGACTCTCGCCTTATGTCTTTTATCTTTTCGTTTCTAAGAATAGGTTTTTCTTTTCCGCGTCTTAGTTCTTGTAAGGTTCTGTGATAAAGCGTTGTGAGTAATGTCGCTCGCCAACTGTTCCAGAGTTCGGGGTTGGTTCCACAGATATCAGCTACAGTAAGAATATGTAGATAGTTGAGATGAAGTTGGTCTCGGACTTCATTGGCAAACTCGGTAATAGTTTCAGGGTCGTCTATATCTTTACGTTGAGCCGTTTTGCTCATCAGTAAATGTTTTTCAACTAACCATGCGACTAGTTTTGAATCGTAGTCGCTTAGTTGATGCAGTTTACAAAATTCGAGAGCATCTTTGACGCCCAGTTTTGCATGGTCACCGCCACGACCTTTAGCAATGTCATGAAATAAACCTGCAAAATATAATAACTCGAGTTTTGGTAATCTCTTTATAATGTCATTACAGTTTGGAAACTTGGTTTTATATTCGTCAGTGCCTAACAACCGCATTTGTTGTATGACGGTCAGAATATGTTCATCTACAGTGTAGACATGAAATAAATCAAACTGCATTAAACCTTCTATACTAGCGAACGAAGGTATATAAGCACCTAGAACACCGTAACGGTGCATCATTCTTAATTTATGACCAACTAAATTGGGTTGTTTCATTATTTCCAGAAATAAGCTTCGGTTTCTGATGTCATTTCGAAAATTATCGTCTATTAAATAAAGGCTTTTTCTAATTAGACGTATCGTGCTGGCCCTAACGCCTTTTATCTTAGGATCTTGTTGAATTAATAAGAAGATTTCAAATAGAGCAAAAGGCTGTTTTTTGAAGACATTTTTGTTTGCGACTTCTATAAAATCATTTCTTTTTTGAAAACGTGAATTAATAGCTATGATTTTTTCTTTTCTTTTGCTATAGATTATTTCTTCTTCAAAATGCTGCAATAATATTTCATTTAAACGACTTATTTCACGAATTGTTTTGAAATACATCTTCATGAATTCTTCAATGCCTTTATTTTCTTTGCCCTTAAAACCAAGCAATTCAGCTACACTTCTTTGGTAATCGAATAGCAGTCGATCTTCTCGTCTATTGGTCGTCATATGTAAAGCAAAACGAATGCGCCACAAAAGATTTTGACCTGTCTTGAGAACCATGTATTCATCACGAGATAGAAACTTGTGTTTAATGAGGTTGCTAATATCGATATTATCGAATTGCCGTTCTGCTACCCAAGCGATCATTTGTATGTCGCGTAAACCACCGGGCGATTCTTTTATGTTGGGCTCAAGCTTGTTTGTTGAGTCGCTGTATTTTTCATGCCTTATTTTTTGTTCAAGTAATTTTTCTTCAAAGAACTTTTTAGTTGACCATATCTTTTTGGGGCCGGTTGCTTTACGCATATCTTCATGAAGTTTTTCATCTCCACAAATTAACCGTGATTCCATAATATTAGTAATGACAGTAATGTCATTCTTAGCTTCAAACTTACATTCTTTTACTGTTCTAACACTGTGACCAACCTCGAGACCAAAATCCCATAAGAAAGTAAGGAAAGATTGCAGCTGTTGCTCAACTTCTTTTTTTAATCTTGGTTTTTGCAACACCATTAGATCAATATCTGAAGCAAGCAAAAGTTCATTACGGCCGTAACCGCCAACCGCAATTAAGCTCAGTTGGTCAGAATTAATAAACTGTTTCCAAGCAAAAATGAGGAGTTGGTCTATGAGCCAACCCTGTTGTCTCACTAATATCTCAATATCTTCGCCTGAGTTAAAATGATCAGTAAGATATTCGTAACCATCTTGAAGTGCTTTTTTGAATAAGGTTAGAGGTGCGTGATTCTGTTTGAGACTTTTACTGAAACTGTTTTTATCAAACAAATATTTATCGGCAATTATTTTTTCCATTTAAATACTTTCATCTGAACGTTGGGTGAGAACATCATAACCACTTTCGGTAACAAGAATTGTATGTTCCCATTGTGCTGATAGACTTCTGTCTTTTGTAACAACAGTCCATTCATCAGCAAGTAATTTAACCTGACGTTTTCCAAGGTTGATCATCGGTTCGATAGTAAAAGTCATGCCTGCTTCCAACTTTAGTCCGGTATTCGGTTTACCGTAATGCAGGATCTGTGGATCTTCGTGAAATTCCTTACCAATTCCATGTCCACAATATTCTCTAACAACTGAACAATGATTAGTTTCTGCTAATGATTGAATGCTATAGCCAATATCTCCTAAACTAACTCCTGGTTTAACCATTTCTATACCTTTTTTCATGCAGTCATAGGTTAGCTCGACCAGACGTTTTGCTCGAATGGAAGGTTCTCCAATAAAAAACATCTTACTAGTATCACCATGATAACCATCCTTAATGACAGTAATATCAATATTGATAATATCGCCGTTTTTGAGTTTTTTATCCCCAGGGATACCATGACAGACAACATGATTTATCGAAGTACAGATAGATTTGGGAAATCCGCGATAATTTAGTGGCGCAGGTATCGCTTTTTGCTCATTTACGATGTAATTATGGCAAATTTGGTCTAATTCGTCGGTTGTTACGCCACTTTGTACTGTAGAGCCAATCATTTCGAGTACATCGGCCGCTAGGCGTCCAGCAACGCGCATTTTCTCGATTTCATCAGCTGTTTTGATTGATACAGACATATTTTATAGTTTGGTATGGTTGTCGTTGTTGTGGTAATTGTTCTATGGTATAAAGCGCTCGCGATTTTCGCAAATACTTAAATTTTAACTGTCACACGCACGCTTCAACCATATATGGGGTGCCTGATTTCAAGTTGTTAGATATCAGGTTGTTATATGGGGAGTGCGGAGGCTTAACCCTACACTAGGAGATACAAACATGTCTAACGTCACCATGCGTGAAATGCTGGAGGCTGGTGTTCATTTTGGCCACCAAACTCGATACTGGAATCCCAGTATGGCACCATTTTTATTTGGTCAGCGCAATAAAATCCATATTATTAACTTGGAAAAAACTCTTCCTTTGTACGAAGAAGCGATGAATTTTGTCAGTAAAATGGCTTCAAAGAAGGGCACTATATTATTTGTCGGTACTAAACGAGCTGCGCAATCAATTGTGGCCGAAGAGGCTGCACGATGCGGCATGCCTTATATCAATCGTCGCTGGTTAGGTGGTTTATTAACCAACTTTAAAACAGTTAAAGGTTCGATTAATCGATTGAAAGAAATCGAAACTATGCAAACTGATGGTAGTTTTGAACGTATTAATAAGAAGGAACAACTCATGCTCAGACGCGAGTTGGATAAATTGAAAGCCAATCTATCTGGTATTAAAGATATGAGGGGCATTCCTGACGCTATATTTATTGTTGATGTTGGTTATGAAAATATTGCAGTAAATGAAGCGGTGAAGCTTGGCATACCTGTTGTCGGTATTGTTGATAGTAATAATAGCCCTAAAGGCGTTGATTACGTTATTCCAGGCAATGATGATGCGATTCGTTCTATTACGCTTTATGCCAAAGGCATAGCAGATGCAATTCTAGATAGTCGTCAATCGATCGCCCATTTAGGTGGCACCGATGAAAATAACGATGATCTAGTTGAAATTGATGATTCAGGTGCGCCTGTTGTAGCAACTGAAGCCGTGGCCAAGCCTAAAGTAGCCAAGAAAACAACTAAGAAAAAGGTTGTAAAGAAAGCTGAATCAGCTGAAGCAGAAAAAACACCTGCTGCTGAAGGTGATAAAGAGGCAGTTAAAAAGAAAGCTACGGCCAAGAAAAAAGTTGCTAAGAAGAAAGTAGCAAAAAAAGTTACTAAGAAGACAGCTGCTAAGGCTGATGACGAATAACAAGCTGTTGTTATTTAGTTTAGAAAATTTTAGAGGATTTATTAGATGCAAATTACTGCTTCATTAGTTAAAGAGCTTCGCGAACGTACTGGCGCGGGCATGATGGATTGTAAAAAGGCTTTGCAAGAAGCTGATGGTAATATAGAAGTCGCCATTGAAGAAATGCGTAAATCAGGTGCAGCAAAAGCGGCTAAAAAAGCGGGTCGTATTGCTGCTGAAGGCGTTATCTCCATTAAGCAAGATGGAAAGGATGTCACGATTTTAGAAACCAATTGTGAAACTGATTTTGTCGCTAAAGATGAAAATTTTCTTTCATTCACTAACGGTGTTATCGATGTCGTTAACGCACAAAACCCAAGTGATGTTGATGAATTAATGGGACTAAGTTTGGGTGATCAGACCGTTGAAGAAGCAAATCAACAGTTGGTTACCAAGATTGGAGAAAAAATTACAGTTCGTCGTTTTGAGAAACGAACAGCTGCAGATCAAGTTGGCACTTATTCTCATGGAACACGTATAGGTGTTGTTGTTGAACTAGAAGGCGGTGATGAAGCATTAGCTAAAGATTTAGCCATGCATATTGCGGCTAGTAAACCTGTTTGCGTTAGTGAAGATCAAGTCTCCCAAGATGTTCTTGATAAAGAAAAAGAAATTTTTTCAGCACAGGCTGCAGAAAGTGGTAAGCCTGAAGATATTATTGAAAAAATGGTTTCTGGTCGAATAAAGAAGTATTTAAAAGAAATTACTTTACTAGGTCAGCCTTTTGTTAAAGATCCTGATCAAACAGTAGAAAAACTTCTTAAAGCTGCAAATGCTTCAGTTACCTCATTTATTCGTTATGAAGTAGGTGAAGGTATTGAAAAGAAAGTGGATAACTTCGCTGAAGAAGTTATGTCTCAGGCCCAAGGAGACTAATTGATGTCTAACCCGTCCAATAAAATAAAATATAGACGGGTTTTGTTAAAACTTAGTGGTGAAGCACTGATGGGCGATGAGTCTTATGGCATCGACCCTAAAGTTATTGACCGTCTTGCTAATGAAATTGCTGAGCTTTGTAAACAAGGTACTGAAATTGCCATTGTTATTGGTGGTGGCAATATTTTTCGTGGAACAGGTCTAGCAGCAGCAGGTATCGATCGTGTCACAGCTGATCATATGGGTATGCTGGCGACGATTATGAATTCACTTGCGATGCAAGATGCTCTGGAGCGAGTTAACCTACATGCTAGAGTTATGTCGGCTCTAAAGATAAATGAAGTGTGTGAAGATTACATTCGTCGGCGTGCCGTACGCCATCTTCAAAAGGGACGAATTGTTATTCTTGCTGCTGGAACAGGTAATCCATTTTTTACTACAGATTCTGCAGCAAGCTTACGCGCAATAGAACTCGGCGCTGAATTATTAATCAAAGCGACTAAGGTCGATGGCGTTTATTCTTCTGACCCCGTTAAAGATAAAAGTGCTGTTCGTTATGAATCATTAAATTATGATGAAGTCATTGAACGTAAACTTGGGGTCATGGATACAACTGCTGTTGTACTTTGCCGTGATAACCATATGCCTTTAAGAGTTTTAGATATGACAAAACCAGGGTCACTTTTGAAAGCGGCACAAGGTGAAAACGAAGGAACCTTGGTAAGTAACGCTTAGCCTGAGGAAATTAGAAAATGATCGAAGATATTATTAGTGATGCAAAAAGTCGAATGACAAAAAGTTTCGAATCGCTGAAAACTGAAATGTCTAAAATTAGAACAGGGCGCGCTCATCCTAGTTTGTTAGAACAGGTTAAAGTGAGCTATTACGGTAGTGAAACTCCGTTAAGTCAAGTAGCGAGCATTAATGTTGTCGATGCCAGAATGCTCGGTGTTAATGCCTTTGATAAGAGTAGTGTTCCTGATATTGAAAAGGCTATTATGAATGCTAACTTGGGATTGAATCCAGTTACGACGGGAGATTTGATTAGAGTACCTTTACCTGCTTTAACTGAAGAAAGAAGAAAAGACCTCATTAAAGTTGTCCGTGGTGAAGCAGAAAAAGCACGTGTGGCGATTCGTAATATTCGTCGTGATGCAAATTCATCATGTAAAGAACTAGTCAAAGAGAAAATGATATCTGAAGATGATGAACGGAAAGCGGAAGATCGAATTCAAAAGTTAACAAATGAAAACATTGCAACTATAGACAAAAGTCTTGAGCAAAAAGAAGCAGAGATGCTTGAAATATAAATCGTATATTTAAGATTTCAGTTTTTAAGTGCGCTAATTAATTAGACAGATGAATACTGAGTCTAATCAAATCAAGCCAAATCATATTGCCATTGTCATGGATGGTAACGGCAGATGGGCAAAAAAAAGAAATATGCCTCGAGTAGCGGGTCATCGTGCTGGTGTTAAAGCTCTTAGAAAGTTAATAGAACATGCTGTCAAAATAAAATTGAAAGCAATGACTGTATATGCTTTTAGTCGTGAAAACTGGCAGCGGCCTGAAAAAGAAGTTGGATTGTTAATGGATCTTTTTATGACGGCATTACAGTCTGAAGTAAAAGATCTGCATAAAAATAATGTTCGCTTAAAGTTTATTGGTGATAAAGCGGCATTCAGTGACAAACTACAAGTCGCTATTGCTGATTCTGAATCGCTAACAGCTTCAAACTCAGGTTTATCTTTAAATGTTGCTGCAAATTACAGTGGTCGGTGGGATATTACCCAAGCTTTACAATCGATCGGCCAAGAGCTTGAAGCAAAAACAATAAATGCAAAAGACATAGATGAATCACTCATAAATGGGAAGTTATCATTAGCTAATAATGACGAGCCTGACCTTTTTATTCGCACAGGTGGAGAGCAGAGAATAAGTAATTATCTATTGTGGCAAATAGCTTATACCGAGTTGTATTTTACTGATACCCTCTGGCCAGATTTTGATTCTGTACAACTAGATGGCGCTATAGAATGGTTTTCTAGTCGACAAAGAAGATTTGGAAAAACATCTGAACAAATAGAACAGGGCAATATTTAAAACCTTATGCTTAGAAATAGAATAATAACTGCTGCAGTCTTAATACCTATTGTTGTCGCCTTTATTTTTTTAGCTGATTTAAAATGGTTTGCATTATTATTCTCTGTTTTTGCTGTTATTGGTGCTTGGGAATGGGCAGGGCTATGTAAATTAAAAGAAAAATATAAGTATCTGTACAGTTTATTTGTTTTGCTTATTTTAGCCGGGATATATTGGCTTGATAGTCGTTCCTTATATGAGAGTGTTATTTTTTTTGGCGCTGTGTATTGGCTCATCGCTGTTGTTCTGATTGTGTCATACCAGAAGCAATATAATTTGTTACCAAATTTCCCTTTAATACTCATTCTAGTTGGTCTATTTTTACTTATTCCAATGTGGTCTAGTTTGATATTATTAAAATCTTCTACTGCGCATGGCGCTTCTTTAATTATGTGTCTTATGTTGCTTATCTGGGGTGCAGACACAGCCGCATATTTTGCAGGTAAAAAATGGGGTAAGCGTAAGCTCGCGAGCCGTGTTAGTCCTGGTAAAACATGGGAAGGTACTATCGGAGGTGTTCTTTCAACTGTTGTTATAACAATATGCTATGTTGTATTTTCGAATGAAAATATAAGTGATGGTTTAATGTTTATTGGTTTAGCAATATTGACAGTGATTGCTTCAGTATTTGGCGATTTAATGGAAAGCTTGGTAAAACGCGAAGCAGGTCAAAAAGATAGTGGCAGTATACTTCCTGGACACGGTGGCGTTATGGATAGAATAGATAGTTTAACTGCAGCTAGTCCGATTTTTGTATCGGGTGTTATTTATTTAGGATTGATTGGATGAAAGGCATTACTGTACTTGGTTCTACTGGCAGCATTGGCGTTAATACCCTCGATGTAATTTTGCGGCACCCTGATAAATATCATGTCAAAGCGTTAACAGCTAATACTAATGTTGGAACTTTATTAGAGCAGTGTATTAAACATGAACCTGAATATGCCGTCATGGTGAATGAAGAGGCCGCATCAAAATTAGAAAAAGAGTTAAAGAATAAATCTTCATCTATTACTGTATTAAGCGGCGTCGATGGATTATTAAAAGTAGCCGAACTTGATGATGTTGATTATGTTATGGCTGCAATTGTTGGTGCAGCAGGGTTATTACCAACATTAGGTGCAGCTAAAGCAGGTAAGCGGGTCTTACTTGCCAATAAAGAAGCATTGGTTATGTCTGGTAAATTATTCATGGACACTGTAGAAGAGAATAATGCAGAATTATTACCTATTGATAGTGAGCATAATGCAATTTTTCAATGCATGCCGACGGATTTTGGAAAAAATGTAGAAGCTTTAGGTGTTAAAAAAGTTTTATTAACTGCATCAGGCGGCCCTTTTCGAACAACACCTTTAAATGAATTATCTTCTATGACCCCAGATCAAGCTTGCGCGCATCCGAACTGGGTCATGGGCAGGAAAATATCAGTAGATTCTGCAACGATGATGAATAAGGGATTAGAAATTATTGAAGCTTGTTGGTTATTTCATGTACAAGCTGATTTCATTCAAGTCGTTATTCATCCCCAAAGTGTTATTCATTCATTAGTTGAATATAATGATGGCTCAGTGTTGGCGCAGTTAGGTAATCCAGATATGCGCACTCCTATTGCCTATGGTATGGCTTGGCCGGAAAGAATTGATGCAGGTGTAGAGCGACTTGATTTATTTGATATTGCCCAGCTTGATTTTTTGGCGCCAGATGAACAACGATTTCCTTGTTTAAGGCTTGCTCGAGAAGCTATGCAACAAGGAGGAACAAGTAGTGCTATTTTAAATGCTGCAAATGAGATAGCTGTAAATCAATTTTTAGAAAAGCAAATTCAATTTACAGATATCGCTCGTGTTATTGAAGCAGTATTAGAGAATGTGACACAACATGAAGCGGATTCACTTGATATTATTCTTGATGACGACAAATTGGCACGGGAATACGCATTAACTTTTATAAAAGGGTTGGCAGCATGATTGATGTATTGCAGTCCATTATTGCCTTTATTGTTGCGTTAGGCGTTTTAATCACATTTCATGAGTTTGGACACTATTGGGTAGCACGCCGTTGTGATGTGAAAATTTTACGGTTTTCAATTGGCTTTGGTCGAGCGATTTATAAGAAACAATTTGGTAAAGATAATACAGAGTTTGTCATTGCTGCTTTACCTTTAGGTGGTTATGTAAAAATGTTAGATGAACGTGAAGGTGAAGTTAAAGAAGAAGAGTTACCTCGTTCATTTAATTACAAACCATTATGGCAACGCTTTGCTATTGTCTCCGCTGGCCCACTATTTAATTTTATTTTTGCAATATTCGCTTACTGGTTGATTTTTATAGTAGGTGTGAACGGTCTTAAACCATATGTTGGTGACATAGAACCGACATCAATAAGTTCACGAGCAGGATTGGTTTCAGGGCAAGAAATAATATCAATAAATGAAATGATAACGCCGACATGGGCAACTGTGCTTGATAAGTTGGTCAATCATACTGTTAATGGCGATGTTATTAAGATAAGTGTTATTGATAATGATGGTGTTGAGAAAAAAGTAGATATTGACCTTTCTCAAGTTTCAATAGATGAAATGGCAGAAGGAAAATTATTGGAAGCATTAGGTTTAAGTATTATTGAATTAAAGTTGCCTGCAATTATTGGAGAGGTGTTGCCAGGAGGTGCCGCTGAAAAGAGTGGCTTACTTCAGTATGATGAAATAATAAATGTAGATGGCAATCCTATTATGTCATGGGGGAAATGGGTAGAGATAATTAGAGAAAATCCAGGTGAATCTTTGCATGTTGAAATATCACGTGGCGATTCAAAAGTAATGCTAGAAATGATTCCTGAGCACATTGAGTCTGAAGGTGAAATGATTGGTCGTATAGGTGCATCAGTATATCAGCCGAACGATTTGTTTGATTCTTACTTTACAAAAGAAAGTTATAGTTTGCCGACTGCCTTTATAAAGGCAGTAAAAAAAACATGGGAAATGTCAGTGCTAACTCTTCGAGTACTTGGTAAAATGTTAGTAGGGGAGGCATCAGTAAAAAACTTAAGTGGGCCAATTAGTATTGCCCAGTACGCGGGTCAATCAGCAGGGATTGGATTAGTCGCATTCTTAAGCTTTATGGCTATTGTTAGCGTGAGTTTGGGAGTGTTGAATTTATTGCCCGTTCCACTATTAGATGGTGGGCACTTGATGTATTACCTTGTAGAATTTGTCATAGGAAAACCGGTTTCTGAAGCAGTACAAATTGTAGGTCAGCAGATTGGCGTTGTATTGTTGTTAGGCTTAATGAGTATTGCACTTTATAATGATGTGGCTCGATTGATAGGATAAGTTGTAAAACTATAAATAACAATTATATGGAAATAAAACTTAATAAATTACTTTAAGTGATAATGCATCTTTGTCTCTATTTTAGCAAGAACAAGTCATTATTATAAAAAACTATAAAAATAAAAGTAACAATCACATGCGAATAAAAGTTAATAAACTACTTTATGTTTTACTATTGTCCTTGTTTATGGCAATTCCATTGCAGGCAGCCCAAGAATTTGTCATCGAAGATATTCGAGTCGAAGGCTTAGAACGAATTACACCTGGAACGGTTTTTAACTACCTCCCTATGAAAGTAGGAGATACATTTGATGATACCCGTTCATCTGAAGCGGTCAGAGCATTATTTAAAACGGGGCTTTTTGATGATGTAAGGCTTGAGAGAGACGGCAGCATTCTTGTCTTCGTTATAAAGGAACGTCCTGCTATTGGATCTATTACGATGACAGGTAATGAAGATATTGATACGGATGATTTATTGGAAAACCTTAAACAATTTGGTTTTGCTGAAGGGCGAGTTTTTGTTCAGTCTCAATTAGATCAAACAGAACAGGAACTGGAACGACAGTATTATTCCTTAGGTAAATATGCAGTCAAAATCGAATCAACTGTAACGGAGCTTGATAATAATCGCGTAGGAATTGTAATAGATGTTTCTGAAGGACTGGCGGCTAAAATTAAAAAAATTAATATTGTCGGAAATACAGTTTTTGAAGAAAAGAAATTACTAAAGCAATTCAAGTTAAGCACGCCGACATGGCTTTCTTTTTATACAAAGAACGATCAATATTCTAAACAAAAACTTTCAGGTGATCTTGAAGCATTACGTTCTCACTATTTAGATAGTGGTTATTTAAATTTTAATATTGATTCAACCCAGGTTTCCATCACGCCTGATAAAAAGGATATTTATATCACAATTAATATTAGTGAAGGTGAACAATACACTGTTACAGATGTTAAATTGGCAGGTGATTTGATTTTGCCAGAAGAGAATTTGTTTAAACTAATCTCTATTGGCAGCGGCGAGCTTTTTTCTAGAAAAGAAGTGACAGGTAGCAGTAAAAGATTAACTGAGCGATTAGGTGAAGAAGGTTATTCGTTTGCAAATGTGAATTCTATTCCTGATATAAATAAGGATGATAAAACGGTCTCAATTACCTTTTTCGTCGACCCGAGTAAACGTGTTTATGTTAGACGTGTTAATTTTTCTGGTAATTCAAAAACCAGAGATGAAGTTTTGCGTCAAGAAATGAGACAGCAAGAAGCCGCGTGGATATCTACAACTCAAGTTGAAAGAGGTAAGTTACGATTACAAAGAACAGGTTACTTTAAGGATGTTAATGTAGATACTCCAGCAGTTCCAGGTACAACTGATCAGGTAGATGTTAATTATACTGTTGAAGAAGCACCAGGTGGACAAATAGGCTTGGGACTTGGCTTTTCTCAAGGCCAAGGAATAATACTTAATGCGAGTATTAGTCAGGATAATTTTTTAGGTAGTGGTAAAAGTATTAATTTTGGTTTTAATAACAGTAGTGTCAACACACGATACCAATTAGGATATTTTAATCCATTCTATACTGCGAGTGGTATAGGTCGTGGATTTAACGCATTCTATCGAAAGGTTGATGCCCAAGATGCTAATTTAGCAATTTATGAAACTAAAGAATTTGGCGGTTCAATGAGTTTCCGATTACCTGTTACAGAAAATAATTCGATAGGAACTGAATTTTCATATACAAATACTGAACTTGATCTTGAGGGTTCTTCATCATCACAAATTAGTAATTTTGTTGCTCTAAATGGCGATACGTATGATTTATTAAAATTTGCCCTTAGTTTTTCGCACGATACTCGTAATAAAAGAGTTTTACCAGATAAAGGAGCATTACACAGTATTAGCACAGAAGTTTCATTGCCAAGTTTTGGCGACTCATTGCAATTTTATAAAATTGATTTAAAAACCCAATGGTTTAAAGACATATATAAAGATTTGGTCCTAACGTTAGGCGCGAATATTGGTTATGGCGATAGTTATGGTGACACTACAGAACTTCCATTTTTCGAAAACTTTTTTGCTGGAGGTCCTCGTTCTGTTCGTGGATTTGAAGAGAATACGCTTGGCCCAAGAGATAGTGCAAATAGGCCATTAGGTGGAGACAGAAGGATTATTGCAAATGCAGAAGTAATTGTCCCTGTTCCTTTTCTAGCTGAATTTAAGAAATCAGTTCGAGTATCTGGATTTGTTGATGCTGGTAATGTCTATGGCCCGGATGAAGATCTTGAATTTTCAGATATACGTTATTCAACAGGAGTTAGTGCTATATGGGTTTCTCCTTTTGGAGCTGTGAGCATGAGTATGTCACTGCCTGTTAACGAAAAGCCGACTGACGAAGTGCAGAACTTTCAATTCACATTTGGAACATCATTTTAGTTTTTTTGGAGTAATATATTAATGAATAAATCGTTTAATTTTTCAATCTTAATTTTGTGCCTTTTTGTTTTTAATACACAAGCTTACGCAGAAGGTGTCCTGAAAATAGGCGCTGTACAAGTATTAAAAGTATTGCAGCAATCTCCTCAATATCAAGCGGCAGGAAAAGCGCTAGATAAAGAATTTGAACCAAGAAGTAAAATGCTTATTGCTGAACAAAAGAAAATTAAAGACCTTGAAGACAGGCTAGCTAAAGATAGAGCTATCATGTCAGAAGCAGAAGTTTCAAAAATGGAAAGAGATGTTTTATCAAAAAGACGTGACACTAAACGCAGTCAGGATGAGTTTCGAGAAGATGTAAATTTCCGTCGTAATGAAGAATTAGCAAAAATTCAAAAAACTATTTTAGAGGCTATCCAAAAAGTAGCTAAAGATAATAATTATGATGTTGTGCTGAGTGAAGGTGTTATTTATGCCAGTGATAAAGCTGATATGACTAATTTAGTTATTGAATCATTGAATAAATAATCTAATAGTAACTTATTGCATAAATAACTGATAACCATCGAGTAATGTTTTTATGTCAGCAACACTTGGAGAATTATCAGAAATAAGCGGAGCAAAGTTGGAAGGTGATGCTGACTGCGTAATCAATGTTGTAAATACGCTACGGATGGCAAAGAAAGGTGAAATATCATTTTTATCTAATCGACATTATGCTCATCAATTACCTCTGACTAATGCCTCAGCAGTTATTTTAGCAGAAGAAGATTTAAAAAATTGTCCAACCAGTTCTTTAGTTACCGAAACGCCCTATTTAGCATATGCTAAAATTGCAAATTATCTTTACCCAGCTATTGAGTCCTCAGGTTCCATTGATAAAAGTGCGGTAATTGGCTCAGAGAGCAAAATTGATGATTCAGTAATAGTTTCAGCTAATGTTGTTATAGGTGACAACGTAATAGTCGGTGCTGGAACATTCATTGGACCCGGATGCGTAATAGAAGACAATGTTGTTATTGGTGAAAATACTTCGTTACTAGCAAACATATCAATACGCTATGGCGTTGTTATCGGAAAATATGTAACTCTCCACCCTGGTGTTGTTATAGGCGCAGATGGTTTTGGTATGGCGCAAGAAAATGGAGAATGGTTAAACATACCGCAAATTGGTTCAGTCAAAATTGCTGATAAAGTAGATGTTGGCGCAAACTCGACAATTGATCGAGGAGCGATAGAAGATACTATTATTAGTAAAGGGGTGAAGATTGATAATCAGGTTCAAATAGGACACAACGTGATTATTGGTGAGCATACAGCGATCGCAGGCTGTACAGGTATTGCCGGAAGCACTGTAATTGGAAAACGCTGTATGATTGGCGGTGCTGTATCTATTAGCGGTCATATAAAAATAGCTGATGATGTCATGATAACGGGAATGTCGGGTGTTGCGAATTCAATAAAATCTCCAGGTGTTTATTCTTCTGGAATTCCTATTACAGAAAATAAGGTATGGAGAAGAAATGTTATTCGTTTTAAAAACCTTGATGCACTCTTTAAAAAATTAATGAAATAAAGGTAGAAATATTCATGCAAGATGCTTCATCCATAATTGATATTGAAAAAATAAAAACTATTCTGCCTCATCGCTATCCTTTTTTATTAGTTGACCGTGTGTTTGAAGTAGAAGAAGGCAAACGAATTAAAACATTAAAGAATGTAACTATTAATGAGCCATTCTTCCAAGGGCACTTCCCAAATAAATCTGTCATGCCAGGAGTTTTAATTATCGAAGCTTTTGCTCAATCTGCTGCTCTGCTTGGTGCGTTAGGTTTTGATGAAAACAGAGTATCTGAAGATGATTTATATTATTTAGTTGGTGTGGATAAAACGCGATTTAGAAAACCCGTTGGTCCCGGTGATCAATTAATTATGGATGTCGAGTTTTTAACAGTGAAAAGAAATATTTGGAAGTTTCATGCTTCTGCATATGTAGATTCAAAGTTAGTAGCTTCAGCTGAGTTATTAACGACACTCATGGAATAGATCCATGATTCATCCAACAGCTATTATTCATCCTGATGCTAAATTACATTCAGATGTAACTATAGGCGCTTATTCAGTCATAGGTGCTAATGTATCAATTGATTCAGGAACGAAAATAGAATCCCATGTAGTTATTAATGGCCCAACTAAAATAGGATCGAATAATGAGATCTTTTCTTTTAGTTCCTTAGGTGGTGATCCTCAAGACAAAAAGTATCAAGGAGAAATTGATTCAATATTGGAAATAGGATCAAATAATACCATCCGTGAATATGTTTCAATTAATAGAGGTACGGGTGATGGCGGTGGTAAAACGGTTATAGGTAATGATAATTGGATTATGGCTTATGTACACATTGCTCATGACTGCATTGTTGGCAATAGTACAATATTTGCTAATAATGCAACGCTTGCAGGACATGTAACGATAGATGATTTTGCCATTCTTGGTGGTTTTACAGGTGTACATCAGTTTTGTCGCATCGGTAGTTATAGTTTTTCCGCAATTTCATCTGTAATCGTTAAAGATGTCCCACCTTATGTTTTAGTTTCCGGAAATACAGCAAAGCCATCAGGTCTTAACCGTGAAGGTTTGAAACGACATGGCTTTAATTCAGAAACGATCAATATTTTACGAAAAGCGTATAAAGCGATATATCGTGAAGGCTTAATTCTTAAAGATGCATTGGATATCTTATCTGAACTCTCAGCTGAATCAGACAAAGTAGATATAATGCGTTCGTTCATTGCTTCCTCAGAACGCGGAATTGTCAGATAACGACATATTCATTAAAAATAATTCAATGATACGTATAGGTCTAGTCGCAGGTGAAGCATCAGGCGATATTTTAGGCGCAGGTTTAATAAATGAAATAACTAAGAATGTAGAAAACCTTTCTGTGGAAGGGATAGGCGGGGAAAAACTTACCTTAACAGGAATGAAAATATTATTTCCAATGGAACGTTTATCAGTTATGGGCTTTACCGAAGTGTTAGGCCGATACAGAGAGTTAAAAGGAATTAGAAATAAACTTAGAGATCATTATATTAAAAATCCTCCTGATGTGTTTATAGGTATTGATGCCCCTGATTTTAACTTAGGTTTGGAAAAAGAATTACGTGAAGCTGGAATTAAAACAGTGCATTACGTTAGCCCTTCCGTTTATGCATGGCGTGAATATAGAATAAAAAATATAAGTAAAGCAGTGGATTTAATGTTAAGCCTTTTTCCATTCGAATCAGAAATATACAATAAATATAATGTTTTAAATCGATATGTCGGTCATCCTCTGGCAGATGATATAAGTAGTAACATTAATGTAGATGAAGCAAGGCAGGCATTAAAGCTGCCTAGAGATAAAAAAATTGTTGCTCTTTTGCCAGGTAGTCGATTATCAGAAGTTAAAAAAATAGCTGCACCATTATTAAAAGCTGCGGAGCTTTCAAGTAAAGTAAATAATAACCTTTATTTTGTAAGTAGCTTAATAAATAAAAAAACTCTTAACAGTTTTAATGAGATAAAAAAACAAGTCGCCCCCAATTTAAATATTGATGTGCACCTCGATAAAACACATCGTGTGATGGAGGCAGCAGATATTATTATGCTAGCTTCTGGTACAGCTACACTTGAAGCGATGCTGTTTAATAAACCAATGATCGTTACTTATCGGCTATCTTGGCTAACACATGTGATTGTCAAAATGTTAGCTAAAATCCCTTATGCCTCTTTGCCTAATATATTAGCGGGTAAGAGAATTGTTCCTGAATACCTGCAATATGAGTGCACAGCAGAAAACTTATCTAATGAATTGAATAGTTTGCTATCTTCAGATGAAAAAATTGAGAAGATGAAAGTGGCGTTTACTGGATTATCTAAACAACTTAGAAAAGGTGCGAATAAACAAGCAGCGATTGCTGTAATGGAGTTACTTAACCGTTGATGAAAATGCCAGATCTTTCATTTCTAAATAGTGTTGAATTATTGGCGGGAGTTGATGAAGTAGGAAGAGGGCCGTTGGCGGGTCCAGTCGTTGCTGCCGCCGTGATTCTTGATCCGGAAAAATCAATTATGGGATTAAATGATTCGAAAAAAATATCAGCAAAGAAGCGTGAGTCAATTTCAAATGAAATAAAAGCTAATGCTTTGGCATGGTCATTAGGACGAGCCGAAGTTGAGGAAATTGATGAAATAAATATTCTTCAGGCAAGTCTGTTAGCAATGAAAAGAGCGGTTGAACTACTAAAAATCTCTCCAAATATTGTTGCAGTTGATGGGCAATACACGCCAGATGTTAATTATGAAAAAATTGCTATTATTAAAGGTGATAGCCTGGTTCCAGCGATTAGCGCTGCATCAATCATTGCAAAAGTAGCACGAGACAATGAAATGATACAATTTGAAGATGTTTATCCAGGCTATGGGTTTTCATCTCATAAAGGCTATCCAACAAAAAAACATATTGAAGCATTACAAAAATTAGGAATTACTGATATTCATCGTCGAAGCTTTTCTCCTGTTGCTAAATACATTTCGTAATATTTACTAATATGAGTTTTGTGCATTTACATCTTCATTCAGAATTCTCATTAATTGATGGGATGATTAAAGTTGATCAGCTGGCCAAAAAAGCAGCACAACTGTCTATGCCTGCGATGGCTGTCACAGAACAACATCATACATTTTCTGCGGTGAAGTTTTATCGTGCAATGCAAAATGTAGGTGTAAAACCGTTAATTGGATCTGAGATAAAGGTTGTCGATGAGAATATTAAAGAAGCATTTAATCTTATCC
Source organism: Gammaproteobacteria bacterium (assembly GCA_021773245.1). GTDB lineage: Bacteria > Pseudomonadota > Gammaproteobacteria > Eutrophobiales > Eutrophobiaceae > UBA7359. Next base: position 36,247 of record JAJFKK010000125.1, read on the forward strand.
TTATGTGTCAACATTTCGAAGGTTTTCAAAGTCTATCTCGACTAATAACGAAAAGTTATACCGAAGGACAACGGCGAGGAATCCCTTATGTAAATTACGAATGGCTTAAAGATAATAGTGAAGGACTTATCGCTATTGATTGTGCTGATAACGGTAGTTTTTCAAATTTAATTCCATTACAAGATGAATCTAAAATAGAAAAAAGCTGTGAAAGTATCATGTCTATTTTTCCTGATAGATATTATTTTGAGTTACAGAGAATAGGTGCAAAAGGACAAAATAATCATATAAGCCAAGCTATAAAATATGCTGAGAAATTCAATATTCCAGTTGTGGCGAGTAATAATTCACGATTTCTTGATGAAGATGATTTTGATGCTCATGAAACACGCGTCTGTATCAATCAGGGTTATACATTAAATGATGCCAGACGGCCTAAACAATATACACCTCAACAGTACGTTCGCTCTTCTGAAGAAATGCATGAGCTCTTTTCTGATATTCCTGAAGCTATAGAAAACACTGTAAAAATTGCACAACGGTGCAATATAGAATTTTGTTTAGGTGAAAACTTCTTGCCACATTTTCCAGTAAATGAAAATGAAACAGAAGATGAAAGATTAATTGCTGATGCAAAGTCAGGCTTGTTAAAAATCATTGAAGATGAACAACGGATAACTGAAGAAAATAAAGCAGAATACTTTTCAAGATTGGATATAGAAATTGATGTTATTACCAAAATGGGTTTTTCGGGTTATTTTCTCATCGTTGCTGATTTTATTCGCTGGGCAAAAGAACATGGCATTCCTGTTGGCCCAGGACGAGGATCTGGTGCTGGTTCGCTTGTCGCATATGCCTTGGATATAACTGAGTTAGATCCTCTTGAGTATGATTTACTATTTGAGCGTTTTTTAAATCCAGAACGCGTATCTTTACCTGATTTTGATATCGACTTCTGTATGGACCGACGAGATGAAGTTATTGAGTATGTTGCTATGAAATATGGTCGTGACCATGTTTCGCAAATTATTACTTATGGCACCATGGCAGCAAAAGCAGTGATCAGAGATGTTGGCAGGGCATTAGGTTTTCCTTACGGATTTGTCGATCAAATAGCGAAGCTTATTCCATTTGATTTAAACATGACGCTTGAAAGAGCAATGGATGAGGAGAAAGAACTAAGTCGACGTTATAAGTCAGAAGAGGATGTTAAATCCTTATTTGATTTAGCGAGAAAACTTGAAGGATTATCACGAAATGCGGGACGTCATGCTGGAGGTCTTGTTATTGCTCCTAAACCTTTGTCAGATTATATGCCGTTATATTGTGAAGAAGGATCTCAATCAACAGTAACACAATTTGATATGGGTGATGTTGAATCTATAGGACTAGTTAAATTTGATTTTCTTGGATTAAGAACGTTGACTATCATAAATTGGGCTCTTCGAGATATTAATAGAATAAAAAAACAAAATAATGAAAAAGAAATAAACATAAGAAAAATACCACTTGATGATTCTGCAACATACGCATTAATTCAACGTATGGATACTACTGCTGTATTTCAATTGGAATCGGATGGTATGAAAAAATTAGTAAGCCGTTTGAAGCCAGATGTCTTTGATGATCTCATTGCGCTTGTCGCGTTATTCCGACCAGGACCATTACAGTCTGGCATGGTTGATGATTTTGTTGATAGAAAACATGGTAGAGCACGCGTAACGTATATGCATGATGATTTAGAGTTTGCTCTTAAGCCTACTTATGGCGTTATCCTATATCAAGAACAAGTAATGCAAATTGCTCAGGTTTTAGCAGGTTATACATTAGGTTCAGCGGACATGTTGCGTCGTGCTATGGGTAAAAAGAAACCAGAAGAAATGGCAAAACAAAGAGAAATATTCACTCAAGGTTCAGTGAATAGAGGTGTAGATGAAAGACAGGCAACAATGATTTTCGATCTAATGGAAAAGTTTGCTGGTTATGGTTTTAATAAATCTCATTCTGCCGCTTATGCTCTTGTCGCATATCAAACAGCTTGGTTGAAAGCACATTATCCTGCTGCATTTATGGCTGCAGTATTATCTTCCGACATGGATAACACAGATAAAGTTGTTATGTTATTCGAAGAGACACGCAGAATGAAAATAGATGTTGTGCCACCATCAGTTAATGAAAGTTTTTATAGTTTTACGATTATAAATGAAAAGAGCATTCAGTACGGTTTAGGTGCAATAAAAGGAGTAGGCGCTGCAGCAATAGATAACATTATTATAGAGCGCGAAGAAAATGGACCTTATGAAAACTTATTTGATCTGTGTAAGCGAATCGATCTTAGAAAAGCAAATAAGAGAGTGCTCGATGCATTAATAAAGTCTGGCGCGATGGATTCACTTGGCGCAGGTAGAAGTACCTTGAATGAAAACTTGTCAAAAGCAACTTCTATGGCCGAGCAGCATAATAAAGATATCGATAGTGGTCAAAATGATATGTTCGGTTTAGAAGCGACATCTAATGCGAATGAGAAAGAGGATTCTTCTTCAGCATATGACGTTGTTAAAGAATGGGATGATAAGCAGCGGGTCATGTTTGAAAAAGATACTCTAGGATTCTATTTGTCTGGTCATCCGATTAATCGATATAAGCAAGAACTTTCAAAGATAACACGTAAGTTATATGGTTTAAAAACTGGTGAGGTAAAAGTTGCTGGATATATTATGAGTATTAGAAAGTCAGGAATGAGAGAAGAGTATGATGTCAAAATTGATGATAATACTTCTCGAAAAGTTGTCGTTGTTAAAGCAGGTGATTATGAAAAATACAGGAATTATTTAATCAAAGATCATTTGATTATAGTGAATGGTCGAGCCAGAAATGATGAATATTATGAAGGCGGTATTAAAATTTTAGCAGATTCTATTTTTACAATAGAGGATGTTCGTAAATCAGATAACCCCTTTAATCTTTCAAGTTCGCTGAAGTTAACATTATATGAGTCGCAAATGACTAACGGGATGATTAATAATATAAAGAATATATTGCAGAAATATAATCACGATGTTTCAAATGTAATAGTAAAATATGTGAAGTCAGATGCTGTCGGATTAGTGCCATTTGGCAAAGAGTGGAATGTAAGAATCAGTGACGATCTGATAGACGATTTAATGAATATACTTGATATGAAACAGGTTGAAATCGAGTATAATCCAAAAGCTAAAAATAATAACGATTTGATTTAAATATGAATTTCCTTGATTTTGAACAGCCTATTGCCGAACTCGAAGCCAAAATTGAAGAGCTGCGACATGTCGGTAATGATAAAGAAATAAATATTAACGAAGAGATTTCTCGGTTAAAAAAGCGTAGTTCTGAGCTAACCGAGTCGATATTCTCATCTTTGAGTTCCTGGCAGGTATCACAGTTATCCAGGCATCCTCAGCGCCCATATACGCAGGATTATATTAATAGAATTTTTACTGATTTCGAAGAATTACATGGGGAAAGATATTTTGCAGATGATGCTGCCATTATCGCTGGGATAGCGCGTATTGATGATATCCCGGTTGCGGTCATAGGACATCAGAAAGGTCGTGATACGAAGGATAGAATTAAGCGAAATTACGGAATGCCTAAACCGGAGGGTTATCGTAAAGCTTTGAGAATTATGAAGTTGGCTGAACGATTTGGCTTGCCGGTATTAACTTTTATTGATACACCCGGTGCTTATCCTGGTATTGATGCCGAGGAACGTGGACAAAGTGAAGCAATCGCAAGAAATTTAATGGAGATGTCTGAATTAAAAACTCCGATTGTTGCAACGGTGATAGGAGAAGGTGGTTCAGGCGGGGCATTAGCAATTGGAGTCGCAGATCGATTATTAATGCTTCAATACAGTACTTTTTCAGTTATTTCACCAGAGGGCTGTGCTTCTATTCTTTGGAAAAGTGCTGATAAAGCAAAGGATGCTGCAGAGATCATGGGTATAACAGCGCCGCGCTTAAGTGAACTTGGACTAATTGATCGCATTGTAAATGAACCACTGGGTGGTGCGCATCGGAATTTTGATGAAGCAGCAAAAGAAATGAAGAGTGTTTTACTCGAAGAGTTGAAGCAATTAAATCAATTTCCAACTAGTGAAATAGTAAGTCAGAGACAAGAGAAGTTAAGAAAAATTGGTGAGTTTAAACAAAATTAGTTTTTAACATGTTTGGGCTTGTTAAAACTAAATTTAGTTGAGCCATATAAGCACATGAATAAACCTGCGTCGACGACATCCCTTAGTAAAGATAATTTACTGTCTGTATTAAATCAGATATCTAATTCAAACAAGTATTGGCTTGCCTGCAGTGGCGGCATGGATTCCTGTGTTCTATTACACCTCTTTTATTTAATCAAAGACGAAATAAAGCAAGATATAGAAGTGTTGTACGTTAATCATGGTCTGCAAGAAGATGCTGATAAATGGGCAATTTTTTGTGAAAAGCAATGTAAGGATTATGACTTTAATTTCTCTCATCTTCGAGTTGTTGAAGATTGTCCAAAAGGAAGAAGTGTTGAAGAATGGGCAAGGGAAAAGCGTTATAAATTAATTGAAGAAGTAATGGGAGATAATGAGGTGCTTTTTACTGCTCATCATCAAGATGATCAAGTTGAAACATTTTTTCTTCAAGCTTTGAGAGGTGCAGGGCCAAGAGGTTTAGCGTCTATGCCTTTGATTAAGAAAAAAGAAAAAATAATTCATGTAAGACCATTATTAGATTATTCGCAAGAATATTTAAAGTCTTATGCCGAATACCATAAGTTAATTTGGCAGACTGACAAGAGTAACTCAGACTGTCGATATGATAGAAATTATTTCCGGCACAAATTAGCACCATTAATTGAAGAAAGATGGCCTGCCTACAGAGAAACGATAGGTCGCTTAATAAATAACCAAAAAGAATATAAAATATTACTTGATGAAATAGCTTCTGAAGATTTAAAACTTGCACAACATAAAAGCTTAAATATGCTTAATCTTAATGCTGTTCAAAAATTAACGGCAGAAAGACAGAAGAATCTCATGTTTTTCTGGTTGAAAGAAATAAGTTTAGATATTCCTGGTTCTCGACATGCTAAAAAAATAATTTCTGACATTATTACTTCCCGAGAAGATAGTTCGCCTTGTCTAAATTGGGCAAATACAGAGGTAAGACGCTATAAGAATATTTTGTATGCATCAGAGCTTACTGTAGAACATGATATCGATATTGAATATAAATGGAACCTTAAAGAAGATTTGGCTGTTTTAAATGGGATACTTATGGCTAAGTCAGAATATGGTGTAGGGATATCTCAAAAAAAAGTTGCTGGCGCTGAATTTATTGTTCGTTATAGAAAAGGTGGTGAGAAAATTCAGCCAAGGAATTCTTCTCATACGAAAACAGTGAAACAATTATTTCAGGAATCTTCGGTATTACCCTGGTTGCGTGATACGGTACCTCTTATTTATATTAATGGTGAATTAGCCGCAATTCCTGGCTTTTGTATAGGCGAACGTTATTCAGCCGGTGAAGATGAAACCTCATGGAATATACATTGGTCTGGTTATGAAAACGTGGTTCAGAATTAAGTGGATAATATATTCTACTTAGCACATCAGTGCCTTAGAGAATCAAATCTTGCTGATAAAATCTTATTGTCGATAAATGCCGCAAAAAAAATAAATGACGGAGATATTAACTTTGATTATTATAAAGTTGATATCGAATCATCTAATCCAGGTCGGCCAGAAAAACCTGTTTTAATTTCTCCTAAAAATGTGCCGAAACGAAATATACAAACGATTGAGGGTAGAGCAGCAATGATTCATTCGTTTGCCCATATAGAATTTAACGCTATAAACCTTGCATGGGATCTGGTTTTTCGTTTTCAGGATATGCCCAAAGAGTTTTATCATGATTGGTCTCAGGTTGCGGTTGAGGAAACAAAGCACTTTAATATGTTACGAGAAAACCTAATTAGCCTAGGATATGATTACGGTGATTTCCCAGCACATGATGGTCTTTGGACTATAGCTGAAAAGACACAGCATGATATTTTACTACGATTAGCTGTTGTGCCGCGTATTATGGAAGCGCGAGGTTTGGACGTGACTCCAAATTTAATAGCGCGCTTTAGAAGCATAAAAGACGATGATACGGTTTCTATCCTGGAGTTAATTCTTAAAGAAGAAATAGGGCATGTTAATTTTGGATCAAAATGGTTTCACTATATGTGTCAAAAAAACAATTATAATCCAGAAGAAAAATTCATGGAAATTGCAGATGAATTCCTACCTGTATCTAAAACAAAAAACATAAACTATAAAGCGAGATTGTTGGCTGGTTTCAGTGAAACAGAATTAGAATATCTAGCGGCAACTTAATATAGAGATAATATGAAAATATTAGAAAAAATAAAATCTTCCTCTTTTTTTAAAAATAACAAAGATGCAATGCCTGTTGCAGATATTCCTTCACTATCAATGAGTGAACGGGAAGATAAAATATATGAAAAGGAGCAATTGTCATTACAAAAGCTGTATGAACGATGGTCCTGCAAAGAAAAATGGTTGCTACATGATGAAGGTATTCCATTGCTTTTTGCAATCAATCCAAATGACAGAGAAAATTTGGAAGATGAGGCTTTAAATAAAATAGAAAATCTTTGGGAGCATGCGCAAGATTGTGTGAAGAAAAAGCTATTGCCAGTTATTAATATAGAGAGCTCCAAAGCAGAATGGGAAGTAAGACCGATAGATCTTTATTCTTGGGGAACAGTCAGCCGAATAAATATGCCTGATGAATTTAGTATGTTAATGACATTTGTTGCACAAACAATAAAACCTATACAAACAAATTCAAATGCTAATCTAGGTGATAGCGCTGAAGACATGTTGTATCAAAAACATAGAGAGATTGTTTTAGGTGCAGCGACATCACTTTTAGTTAATGCGGCTGACTTATGTAAAAATAAAAAGGGGAAAATTGTTAGTAATAAAATAGCAAAGAATATTATTGAAAATGAAAGTCAATGGTTTGGTGATGATAGACCTTTGTTGACTGAGTCAACGATGACAGATTTGATAAATGAATATTTAAAATTAACTCGGCCTACAGTTTGAAATATAAAAAACATAATTAGTGAGTAGGTGTTCTTGTTTTTTGCATAACAGTTGATTCTTCAAGTGAGTAATCAGATGCAAGTTGGGTAAAATGTAGAAAAAAATCACCTATTTCAAGAATATCTCCTTCATGTAATTCTGCTTTGCCGACCTTTTCGTTATTAATATAAACACCATTCATTGAATTCATATCTATGATATCGAAAGTGCCATCACTATTCCTGTGAATTTCGGCATGACGCCTTGATATAGAAGTGTCATCCAAACTTAATTCATTATCTTTACTTCTGCCTATTCGACAGATAGTCCTAGTGATAGGGTATCGTTTATCAGAACCATCATTGGATATTAAATATGCATACGGTCTGTATTCATTTTTTGAATTGTTAGTTTGTTCTGGTTTTCTCCATAGGAGATAGAGCGTGATTAATATGAAAATTATAATAATAATGAAGGCAGCAGGAAGACCATACCAGATCCATAAATTGATAGGTTGAATAGGATTCTGTTTTGTTATTATTTGTATCGGAGCATTATTTACAGCAGGTTTTATTAAAGGCGATGAAATAATATTTTCTTCATTCATTATAGGCTTATTTACAGGCTCTTTAGTGAAATTCTTTTTTATTTTTATATTAATAGGAACTTGAATACGTTTTACACCGGCGTTGCTAGAAAAAGATAATGTTACAGAATTTACTGGTTTTTCACTTTGATATAGTTCGTTCAAAGGGATGGAAAAAGAGCCTCCATTATCAATATTGCGGAACATTTTTTTAAGGTCATTGATAGCTAAATTATAAGTCGAATCTGTTTCTAAATAAGAACCACCTGTTTCTTCACTTAATCTTCTTAATGTTTGTAAGGCAACGGATAAGGAAACAGAACGGGGATAGCCAATAGAATTTATTACTATACTTTGTTTTCTGGCCATTTTAATGATGTCGGAATGAAAGTAAGCTTTATCCTCAGCTTGACCATCAGAAAGCAAAACAATTACTTTTCTTTTCGCTTCAATTGAATTGAATTGCTCCATCGCTTTCAGGAGGTTTCGATATAACTCAGTGGTTTTCCCTGCTGCTTTTATATTATCTAGTGATTTTAATAATAAAAATGATGATGTGCCAATTGAAGACTGCATGTTAAGTGACTTATCAAATGAGGCGAGTCCGGCTTTATGATGAGGTTTTAAAGTCGAGAGTATTTCCTTTATGTGAGCTTTATTTTTTTCAATTACATTTTGTCTAGCCGGGTCACTCGTGTCGATTAAAAATAAAATTGCGGTTGTGTCATTAGTTTCCGGATAGGCATAATTATCGGTAATTTCTAACTTTATTTTATTTGAATTCGCCTCGATTGAAGTTACATTATCTTGAGTTAATGTTCTGTATTCACAATGAAGCATTGCTTCATCTTGTTGGCAGCTAACATCGAAGTTACCTGTTAAAACACTCCATGCAAACAAAGGAATTGAATATAAAATCAAACATAAACAAATCAAGAATGATTTTTCTTTCAAAAACATAAGTCAAAATTTAGCCTTTGTCAGGGAACAAGGGATCGGGTAAATCGTAAAATTCGATTTCAACTGATTTCACACCACGGCGCTGTTCATTAATTTCAACCATCGTTTTGTCATCAGGTTCTTTAAATTCACCCATCTGAGCAATATCTTTATCTAATTTAGCTTTCACATTAATTATTTTTTCATGTAACTCATTCGAGTATTGTAGTTCATATGCTCTAGGTTTGGATGAATCGGACATATTTTTAATTTCAGTTAGCCAAAGAAAAATAGAACCGTTTTTACCCATTTCTTTATCCGGTTGAGAAACATGTGCAGCAATTAGACGGAATTGCGCAGGAGGATTTTGAGATGTGGGCCAACCGAGCAAAGGTGGAAAAGAATAATAACTTACAAGGTAAAAAATCGACGTGATAATAATTGTTGAGGCTTTAACAGGCCAAGACCATTTTGAATAAAGATTAATACTGAGAAGTAGTAGTCCAAGTATAATATAAGCGGCAATAATGCCCGTTATGCCCAATATCACAATAATTTCTCCATTGTTATTTAGCCAAGAATCACAAGAGATTTTGGTAGAAAATTGATTCCAAAAATTTCGCCTTCACGTCCAATGGAAAAACGAATAACTGTTTTCTCGTCGCCTTTTTTTTCCATTGTAACCGTTCCGTAATACACTATTTCTAATTTTGGATTAACCTTTGCAAGCCTGACCTTCACGTCAACAGGTTTACCTGTTTCAGAAGCGTAATAGTGTAGATTAACTACGTATTCACCTTTCACAACACCTCTTAACGTAACAACTTCTTGGTTAAGCGGATTTTGAATTTCCTCGCCGTTAATCGTGATAGTGTCATTTACCAAACCGCGATCATCACGATCAAGATGTAACAAACCAGCTTCGGGTGTTCTAAACCAGACGATTTGTCCCTCTGGATCTTCAACATAGACATCAACATCATCTGGGCTATCATCTTCCCAGGTAATGGTCAGAATATATTCTGCTTTAGGGTCAATAATTCCTGTCTTTGCTTCAGGGTTCATGAACATGATGGCGACCAAAAATAAAAAGGTAAAACCTAAAAGCGCATTGAACAATAAATCTGTGAAAGGGTCTGAGCGGAGTCGATCTTTAACTCGCATTGTTAAACACCATTCAGTTTTGGAATTACATGTATTTGAGTTAAATGTCGCGTTAGTTCAATGAGTTCGTCAACATGTCTATCTATCATGTGATATTGCATTGCAGACAAAATACTGCAAATTAGTCCAGCAAGTGTTGTATACAATGCAGTACCCATCCCGTTACTCATGTGTTGCAGGATTTTCTGCATATTACTGACATCAAAGTCAGCAATATTAGCAACAGAACCAAGCATGAAGATAAACCCGATAATGGTGCCAAGTAGACCGAGTTTCAACATCATGTCAGAAACAAACCAACCAATTTCTTGAGGTCCTTTTAAACGCGACTCATAAACATCAATTAGATCTGACGGTGAGGTTGCTTCTTCAGAACTCGTGGTATTCATATTTCTATAATATAGGTCGCCGATATAATCAGTCATAAAACAATCCGGCAGCTTTTTGTCAGAACTAATAAAAATATCTTCATCATCAATTTTTAAGTCGAGCTTATCTTCATTCTTTATCATGCCGTCTACTTTTCTTGATAGATTAGTTTGTAAAGAAATAATGTAAGTTAGTCTGGCACAATGCAATGTGACCAGTAGGTAGATTAATGCGATGATGGATGAGATGCGGCTTTTATCGATGCTGAACAGTAAAGAAAAAACACCTTCGTTCCATGCAACGATGAGAGAAAAAGCGATAAGGCCGGTTAATATTAGCCATCTGAGTAATAGGCTGTGTTCTGGTTGTTCCTTCATTTTTCTGTTTATACCTTACAGTTGTAGCTTCCGTGCTGTAATTAATTTTGCTCTAGAATAAATGGGTCTTCAGATGCCGTATATTCTACCATTGAACGCAATATTTTATTAATATTTTTTGCAGTTTCGTCCATTTGTATGTCACCAGTTTTTTCTGGTAAGAGACGAGTTCCGACGAGGATTTCTCCATCAAGTTCTGTTGCCGTTAATTTATAGGGACAATAATTAATATAGTGAGGTTCAATCTTTAACATTTCTTCTGCTATCGTAAGATTACAAAATAAAATCACTTCATTTTGAGGGAACGCAGTATTACCCCGTTTTTGGATAGCCTCGCCAATATGAAGTCGATTAGTAATACGGAAATTATTTTCACTAATGCTGAATTCTGCATCCTGAATGACATCAATGAATGCTTTTTTTGTGTGTCGTTCGTGAATCTGATTGGATTCTTTTGAGCATGCAGTAAGCAGTATCAATATAACTAAGAAGGGATATATCCTGAGTTTTTTCATTCTTTGATGATGACAGCTGTGCCTACATCGACAAATTTTCTCAAGTCATTTATTTCTGCATTGGTCAGAGCAATACAACCTTCTGTCCAGTTTATTTCTTCATGGATGGTTAGCTTTTCATCATTTTCTACGCCTAGTCCATGGATGCCGATAAAACCTCCCAGTTCTGTATCTTGAGGCGGTGCTTCTCGTTTTTTGTAGGCGCTAGCAATACGTTTGAAATCCTTTGCATCAATAGTCTTATTTTTATAGCCATACCAGGCATCAATCAGATTTGGATAGTCGAGTTGAATGAAATAATGAAAACGACTACTTTCCTTGAATTTTGATATACGATAAACCCCTAAGGGTGTTTTACTGTCTCCCTGGCGACGTTTTGTACCTTTACCGCCTTTTCCACTGGCAATATGGAATTTTTTTACAATTTCGCCAGATTTCTCAACAACAAGTTCCTTATTTTTTTTAGAAATTAATATTTGGTACTCACTGGCTTGTACCAGTGGGCCTAATAGTAAAAGCAAGAATACCAATAGAAATTGAGTGGACAACTTACGCATAATTGTAATGTTTTTAGATTATTATATTTTCAAACTTATAATTCAGAAACGATAGGCAATTTACTGCCAAAATTTATTGTAAGGTAGTATTATCCTTAGAAAAATGCGTGAAAGCTAGCCTGATTAGTTAATCATTAATGATCTCATACGATTTCGAGGTAAAAGTTTTATGGAAATACAGAAATACAATTCCACTGCAATTATTATCCATTGGCTTATGGCTATTATGATTATTGCGATGATTGTTTTAGGACTCTATATGACAGGTTTAGAAAAAGGCAGCGATGAGCGAACTTGGTTTTTTACTCTACACAAATCAATTGGCCTAACATTGGCATTATTAGCGATTACCCGCTTAATTTGGAAATTGTGTTCAACTTCACCGGCATTACCTGAATATGTTGCGCCACGACAAAGAAAAATGGCCACTGCAACGCATCACTTATTGTATTTGATGATGTTTATCCAACCCGTTTCAGGTTACATCTCATCCTCATTTAGCGGCTATAAAACGAAGTTTTGGGGAATACCCCTACCACATTGGGGTTCAAAACAACCTGAGTTAAATGAATTGTTTACAGAGATTCACGAAATTAGTGCTTTTTGCCTAATAGCACTACTTGTCTTACATATTGCTGGGGTTATTTATCACTTACGCAAGAAAGAAAGTGAACTGTTCAAGAGAATGTGGTTTTCATAAAGATTAACTTGTCTATAGATTCTCGGCTGCTTGCTCGGAGCGCAGCTCTACCGCCTACATCCCTGTAGACGTAAAAAAAGGGAGTCTAAGACTCCCTTTTTACTTCAGCTAAGACAACAATTACTTGTTGTTGATGTACATGGTGACTTCGAAGCCAAAACGAATGTCACTGTATTCTGGAGTTTCCCATTTCATGCTAACTCTCCTCATATAGTTATTAAAAGAAACTCGGACTTAATCCGAGACACATAAATTTAGTGCAATATATCTAATTCACTGATCGTGCCAGATAATAAAAAAAACTAATAATATTAATGAAAACATATATATAGAAATTATTTCAGCCAGTTAATGAACTGTATAAATAAATAATTTGGTTAATAACATCCATTATTTTGGTTCATTTGAACCATGACTAGGTTATACTCTATCAATGTCCTTAAGACACCCTAAGTCATTAAAAAACCTGATATTTCGCCACGAAATTGCGATTTTATTTTTGGTTGCAGTGACTGGTTTGATAGGTGGAGTATCAGCTTATTTTTGGCAACATAATTCTGCCGAATCCGTTCGAATTAACTCTATGTTTTACCTTACAGAACAAATCAGAGGTGAGCTTTATGCTCAAATTCAGGAAATGATACGTGCTCGTATACTTGAAGATGAACGTGCACTGGAAGCCTATCCTGAATATTCACGCAGTATTTCTGAACGTTTCAATGAACTGAGAAGACGCTCTAGATCGCGCCAAGAAGATATTGCTATTCAGGAGCTAAATCTTTCTTACCGAGAAATCCAAGGTGATATGAATAAGATTTTTGATGATCCTTATGCTGCTAATCGCTTGACTAGAATACAAATTTTAAATCCGGCATTTGGACAACAAATGGTAGGAAAATTCGAAAATCGTTACATTACATTTAAGCAAATTTTATCTAAACAACATGAAAAACTGGATGAGACCTTGGAAATGTGGACGAAGTTTGCGCCGTTCGTTATTCCTATTCCGTTAATTATTGCTTTCATTATTGTTTTTTACACACGCCAGGTTATGCGTTCCGATTTTATTAAACCTTTAGCTAAAATTATTAAAGGTGCAGGTGAAATTAGACATGGCAAACTGGATTATCATATTGAAGAAGAAGGCGTAGAAGAAGTATCTGAGTTAGCAAAAGGTATTAACTCTATGGCAGAAGAATTAGCAGAGAGTAGAGACGCGTTACTTGAGAATGAAAGACAAGCGGCATTAGGTTCGTTAATTCCTGTCGTTGCACATAATATTCGAAACCCTTTAGCGAGTATTCGTGCCACAGCACAGTTACTTGAACATGCTGAGAATCAGGAAGAAATTAGTGAATCAAGTCATGCCATTATCGAAACAACTGATAGATTAGGACGCTGGGTGAGTTCGCTTGTATCTTACTTACATCCGTTAAAACCAATTTTAGTTTATGTTAATGCACCTGATTTAATTAATGCAGCGCTAAGTTTGTTGAACAGTAAAATTGATGAAAAAAAGATTGAAATAATTAAAGAGGGTTGGGATATATCGCAATTACTTAGTGTCGATTCTGATCTTATGGAACAAGCATTTTATTGCTTATTAGCAAATGCTGTTGATGCCTCCCCAATATCCAGTTCAATAAAGGTAAGCTTGGCCAAAACAGAAGATTATATTGATTTTCGTATTCTTGATAGTGGCCCTGGCTTGCCATTTGAACCAACGCCTGGAAATTTAGAACCGGGTCCATCAACAAAAAAATTCGGAACCGGGCTAGGTATTCCTATTGCATTTAAAATATGCCAGAAACATGGTTGGGAATTAAATTTTAATGTAATAGATGGACAGGGAACTGAAGTAAAGATTATTGCACCAATAGATAAAACAGATGAAGGTAATGTATAAATGCAAGATCCCTTAGTAACTTCTGCAGAAGTACCCATTTTAGAAAAACGAATTCTTTTAGTTGAAGATGAAACTGTTTTTGCAAAGGCGGTAAAAAAGCATTTGGAACGTTCAAGTTATAAAGTTGACCTTGCAGGTGATTTGGCAACTGCAAGAGAACGTTATAAAAATAATCAGCCTGACTTGGTATTGCTTGATATGCGTTTACCAGATGGTTCAGGACTCGATTTTCTTTCAGAAATAAAATCATCAATGACGAGTACATCAATTCTTGTTATGTCTGCTTATGGTGAATTAGAAGATGCAGTTTCTGCTATGAAACTTGGTGCATCAGATTATTTGAAAAAACCAATCGATCTTGAAGAATTGATTATCAATGTAGAAAAGGTACTTGATAAAAATGAACTAACACAAAAGCTAACTAACTCCGCTAAAAGAGAACAACATGCAGCAGAGACAGTCGACTTTTTAGGAAAATGCCAACAAATTAAATCAGTACGTGAACAAGTCGAACGTATTTCAAAACTATCTCAATCAACAGAGGTCATCCCGCCAACAGTATTAATACTAGGGGAAACAGGCACAGGTAAAGATGTTGTTGCGAGATTACTTCATGAAAAAAGCAGTCGAAATCAAAAACCGTTTGTGCATGTTGACTGTGCTTCTTTACCAAAGGATTTAATAGAATCCGAATTATTTGGACATGAGAAAGGTGCTTTTACAAATGCACATGTTGCACGTACAGGTTTAATAGAAGCGGCTGAAGATGGTGTATTATTTTTAGATGAAATAGGAGAGTTGCCACTCGATCTACAATCAAAATTACTCGCTGTATTAGAAAGAAGAACGTTGAGACGAGTAGGTACAACACAAGAGCGCCCTGTTGCTGCATGGATTGTTGCCGCGACAAATAGAGACATTGAATCTTTATCTGAAAGCGGTGAGTTTAGATCAGATTTATATTATCGATTGAATGTAATGTCACTTTCTATGCCTCCTTTACGAACACGAGGAAATGATATTTTATTATTAGCAACACATTTTGCTAATCATACAGCGCGCAGATATGGATTACAGTTCGAAGGTTTCTCAGACGAAGCAGGAGATACGTTATTAGATTACCCCTGGCCTGGTAATGTTCGTGAGATGAAACACTTATTAGAACGGGCAGTTTTGTTGAGCGGTGGTGGTGAGCTTGATGCGAGCATTCTAAGTCTCGATAAGAAGCTAGGCTCAAAATCAGAAGAGAAAGAAATGAATGATGATCTAACCTTGGGTGAAGCTGAGTTACATTTGATTAAGCAAGCTTTAGAACGCACTAATCGCAATGTATCTAAAGCATCAAGAGAGTTAGGGATTACTCGAATGGCATTACGCTATCGAATTAAAAAATACGATTTATAAAGCAGTAATGAAATGGCAAAAGTAAATATGACAACTGATCTTGATGTTATAGCCGGTATATTTCAGGCAGGTTTTGATAATTTAAAAAAGATGTATGGTGGATAAAAATAAATTATATTTTATATCTGATAATAAAAATGGTTAAAGATAAACAAATGCTTTTTATAAGTATAAGGGCAAGAAGGAGCTCCAAGTGAAGGGATTGCTGAAAAAAATATTTTTAATTATGTTGTTTTATCCGGCGATTACTTTTTCAGAGCAAAGTAGTGATGACAGTTTTCAATTTAAAAATGATATTCCGGCATTTCTAGATAATGACGGGCCTAATGTATGTATAGATGAGGCTCATAATAATTATCATACTGCTGAAGGTCGTTACAAACCGTTTGCCAATATGCTTCGCCATGATGGTTTTAATGTGTCGCGGTTTACCAATAAATTTTCTCAAGAAAATTTAAAAAAATGTGATGTTTTAGTCATAGCAAATGCATTATCGCCTATAAATGAAAAAGAATGGCGATATCCACATTTTTCTGCGTTTAATGGTAATGAAATCATTGATGTTAAGAATTGGGTGAGGAGTGGAGGTAGTCTTTTAATATTTGCAGATCACGCACCACTCGCAGGGGCGGCACGTGATTTAGGAGCAGTGATAGGACTTCTAATGGCGGATGTGTATGCGCTTAATGACCCTCATGGGAAAGGAAAGGATATTTATAGTAAAGAACAAAATACGTTACACGATCACTCAATCACGAGAGGCCGCAATTCTAAAGAAGCTATTGACCAAGTGACAACATTTACAGGGCAACCAGCGTTGATATCTCAATTTTGGAAACCGTTATTAACATTTAGAGAAAATGCACTTGCTTACATAGATCCTGATCAGGCTAGTTTACAATTAGCCACAGGAGAAGATCCTCCCATATTTTCATTAGCAGGATGGAGTCATGCTGCAACCAGAGAATGGGATAAAGGACGCATTGTCTTCATCGGTGAAGCTGCTTTATGTTCTGCTCAATTATCAGAAGATGATAATGAGCCTATGGGAATGAATTCCCCATTAGCTAAGCAAAATCCGCAGTTTTGTCTTAATGTAGTTAGGTGGTTGACCCGTATTCTAAACTAAAGACTTAATAAACAAGCAATAAAAGGCTGCTATATATGTCAAATATGCTCTGTCCTAAATGTGGCAAATTTCAAGAAAAGGCTGATATATGCGATTCATGTGGTATTGCGGTTGCAAAATTTAATCTCAAATCAACTGAACAACCAATCAGAGTTCATAAAGCTGCTAAGCAAAACAACGGTGTGAATATGCTTCAAGTCTTCTTTGGCATAGCGTTTATTATTGGTGTAATAATTTATTTTCCTGAGATTCTTAGCGGTGGAAGCCCTGGAGTAGCATACAAAGATCTACCAACATTAGAAAAGACAAGAAAAGGTAAGGGGGTCAAAGAGTATGAGTTTATGCCATTGTTTGATGCTAATAAACCATTCAGTAGTCTGGCAAAAGAAAATTACTATACCGTTGTTGAAGGTTACACTAACACATGTTCAATTTGTAAACGTATGGAAGCAAGGTTTCCTGCTTTTCTAAAAGCACGTAAAGATGTACTAATTCGTCGAGTTCATTTTCCAGAAGGCGGTATGAAATTTTCTTTTAACGGAGGAAGTCGAGCCGAAGTAGAAAAACAAGCTGAAGAATTAAACCAAAGAATAAAGTCATATGATTTTTGTGGTACACCTCATATTCAAATATACGATGCGAATAAACAATTGATTGTCAGCGACACTTGCAGAAAGAGAGCGGGCACAGATTTCTTACGGAAATGGATGTCAGCTGAGGCATAATAGATTATTAGTACCTTCTGTTAACGAGCCAAAGTTGTCATCTGTGGTTTATTTGTTAGCTACAGAGGGTATATTTCCGACCCATATAATTTGCATATATTTAGCAGGTTTATCTCAATCCTATATACCAATACCTCCGTAAGGACAGTCTTTAATCATCCCTTTGCAGAACAGGCTTTGATGCTAGGTGCCTGCCAACAAATCGCCCTCATTGATTTTGATACCACTATCTCCACTCGAGAAATTGTCGTTCAAACTTTCAGAGAATAATGCCGCTTAACCCATTGGAACTTCAGTCTACGTCAGCGAATCCTTGTCAGCTCTAGGATTTAGAATAAAAGCATCTTTGCCCATATCGTGATATGTTGTCCCAAAGCCGACTAGAATTTCTTTGGAACCGGCGTTGGGTTTTCCCCAGCACTGACAGGTGATCTTGTTGCTCATTTCAATGAGTTTACCTAGTGGTTCCTTACCCTTCTCGTTGGCAAGGTGTGCTGCAAACGCTTCGTCGGTTGCATATAGTTCTGTCCACTGGCTGACATTTTCCGATGGATAATCAACGTGGTAGCAGATCACCCCGGGGTGATCTAGCATTACCTTGCACAATGCCTCTTGATTTTTTCTGAAATCGTCTTCGCGTCCATCCATAATGTCCCACTGAATTTTAAGCATAAATGACATTTTTATATCTCCTGCTGGTTAAATAATATTTGTTAACTATTTTGGATCTTCCTAAGGTCGATTGGATAGATTACTGTAAGGTCTATGAGAGATAAAGAACTGTAGCAACAAATTATAGATCGTCATTGGATAGTGATCCATTTTTAGCTATCTCTTAGTGAACTAGATATTTATTCGAATGAGGTGAACTGATGAAGTCTACTCAATTATTTTAATGTAACTTCATTCTCGGCTTTATTTTTTGTGTTAAGAAATTTGCAATCGTTGTCAGTGTGACACGGATGAATCCTTGAATAACGACTTGATGCATTTTATAGAGAGACAGGTAAACAAACCTAGCTAATATACCTTCAATCATCATGCTACCTGCTTTTTTTCCTAGAAGGTTGCCCATCATGTTTCCAACGGTGCTGTAACGACTTAGGTTAATCAAAGAACCATAATCAACATAGGTATATGTTGGAAGAGCTTTGTTATTAATTCGGTTCTTTATTGATTTAGCTAACATTGTAGCTTGTTGGTTAGCAGCCTGGGCTCTAGGGGGCACTGTGTTGTCAGTTCCCTTCATAGGGCATGCCGCACAATCACCTAATGCAAAAATATTTTCATCGCGTGTTGTTTCTAATGTTTCTTTAACAACAAGCTGATTAATTCTGTTTGTTTCAAGCCCATCTATTTCAGCAAGAAAATCGGGGGCTTTGATGCCTGCGGCCCAGACTTTTATTTCTGAAGGAATAAGTCCGCCTTTGTCAGTTACAAAACCTAATTCAGTTGCTTCAGACACTCGATGCTCGGTTAAAACTTCGACATCTATTTTATTGAGTGCATATTGCGTTTTTTCTGAAAGGTCGGGTGGTAGGGCAGGTAGTATTCTTTCCGCTGCCTCAATGATTGTAATCTTTACTTCTTCTTTGGGCAGGCCATCAAGACCAAATTCTACTAAATGATTAATTGCTTCGTGCAATTCAGCAGACAATTCAACACCGGTTGCACCAGCTCCGGCAATGGCAATTTTTAATTGCCCTTCACGTAAAGGCGCTGTTTGTGCATGTGCTGTATAGGCATTTCTAAAAAAATGTTGATGAAATGCGTCTGCTTCTATTCGTGTGTCGAGAAACATACAGTTTTCTTTTACACCTTCAATACCAAAGTCATTGGTTTGACTACCTACGGCAAAGACTAAAGTGTCGTATTTAAACGTACGTTTTGGAATGTATTCTTCGCCGTTATGATCAAGTGTCGCTTCAGTAGTAATTTCCTGTTTTTGACGGTCTAGAGAATCCATGCGGCCAAGTCGGAACCTAAAGTGATTTTTATGTCCTAATGCCAGGTAGCTTAATTCGTCTTCATAAGAATTTAAGGTGCCTGCAGCAACTTCATGCAGGAGTGGTTTCCAAATATGAGTCAAAGTTGCATCAATAAGGGTGACCTCGGCTTTTTTCTTTTTCCCAAGCTTTTTTCCGAGCCTTACTGCTAATTCAAGTCCGCCAGCACCGCCGCCGACGACAATAATTTTATGAACTGTATCGTTATTATCCGTCATACTTGATCCGATCTATATAATAATGGAATTAAACGCTATCATAACTGATGTTGCATCGCACATAAAACATATATTGAGAGGGTTAAATTAAGTGGACGAACAAACTAGAATTGAACTTGAAGCTGCGGCGTTTCGCCGTTTAGTACAGCATTTTAGAGAACATACCGATGTACAAAATATTGATTTAATGAATTTGGCTAGTTTTTGCCGAAATTGCTTATCAAAATGGTATCGAGCTGCTGCAGAAGAGAAAGGCGTTGAGATGGATTATGATCAAGCCAGAGAGATTATATATGGTATGCCGTATTCAGAATGGAAAGAAAAACATCAAAGTGAAGCGAGCACAGAACAAAAAAATAAGTTTAAAGAAGTGACTGGAGAAGAAGCTTAAAAAATTTGAGTGATGATATAGGATTTTTTGTTTAACTCATTTAATAAGCCTTTTTCATCAGCAAGGTGTGAAGCGCCGACGGCAACAAATACATTGCCTACTTTAAATTCTTTTTCGATTCGTTCAAGCATTCGAGTATTTCGGTCGTACAATATTCTTGATATGAATCGTTGAAATACGGCTTCGTCGTGATGTGGTTGGTTGTTGAACTCAATTATGCCTTCTAAATCACGGTCGACATACAAGTCGACCAGTATTTTTGTATCACGAATGATTTGTTCATGATTACAAATAGTATCTTTTAATATATCAACTTGGTCATCCATCGCTAAACCATCTAATGCGGACAATATTTCTTCCATGGTTTCCAAAGATTTAATTTGAAGCATGCTTTGTTGTGCTACTTGAAATAAGTTACTTTCAAGAGTCGGTGCTCTAATTGGTTTCGGTCTGCCAATTAAACTGAATGCTGCCCAGGGTTTGACAAAGTTTGTGTGTTCTTTTGCAATGCCATAGTTTTGGATTATTATTGTTAATGCTTCCAATAATTCAGGTTCTAACAAAGTATCAAGACGTTGTTTATCTTTAAAATACATCATATTTAAAAAAGCTTGATTCGCTTCTTCATTGGGAATGGTTTCCATTAATAAGGTTTTACTTTTAACCAAAGCCAATCGGACTTGTGGTGGAATTCCGCTTACGGCGTAATCCTGTGAATGCATGGTGCCGAATAAATAATTTATTTTTCCTTCCGGACTTTCAACTTTCCAGAGCAAGCCTTTTTTAAATCGATTATTTTTGCTTTGCTCAGTATTTGAGGTCTTTTTTTCTAGCACTGCTCTGAAATCTGTACAAGTTTCAGATAAATAGTCATTTGACTGGTTACCAGCTGAGGCAAAACCGGGAATTATTATCAGGCAAAGCAGACAAGTTAGGTAAATAGCTATATTATTCATGAACATAAAAACGGCAGGCGCTAAGATCTGCTTTTTCGAATAGCTGCGGGAAGCAGTTAAATAACAAAAATTACTCATATGTCTTATTTTTTTACACAACGGTTCAGGTTTATAACTTGTAGTGTGATTATATCTTTACTCTGTGTCTCATTGCAGGGTTGTGTTAATCATAGCTATAAAGCAGAGCCAATTAATACTAAGACGGTATTAAATGAAATTAATTCATGGAATATAAACAATTCTGATTTAAATCAATTTCTTCAAGTAAATGGACTTTCCTTGGAAGAATTTAATAGCAATGTCTTTTCAATAGAGCGCCTGTATTTAACCAGCTTATATTACGATCCTGAAATGCAGGTTGCCTATAGCAAATGGAAAAAAACACAAGTTGCTGCTAAGCATGCTGACTATAAAATTAATCCTGAATTTTCGATTCC
>JAJFKK010000126.1 GCA_021773245.1 Gammaproteobacteria bacterium
GTGTAAATGGCTTACTTATTTTATTATTAGGATTAGCACCTAATGCATTGATGAGTATTTGTTTGTCGGCAATAGCTGGATAAATGTTTTTATTATTCCCGTGACAACTGGAATGACCTTAATGGGTGAAGGGAATGAATAAGGATTATAAGAGCAATCCATGCCCAGTCGAATAATAAATATTATTTTTTCTATGCATTGGTTTCGCCTTTAAGCGGCGAGTTCGCTGCTCCTTTCCTAATGCGCTCTCGCTGTCTACTTTTAGTTATGACCCAAAACGGACGCTCGTCTAAGGTCAATTGCTCCATGCTTCAACAATGAAATCAACAAAAGCTCGTACCTTTGTAGAAACGAGTTTGGTGTTTGGATATACAGCATATAGTCCTGTTGTCAGCGGCGTGTATTGATCTAGAACGGTTTCCAATCGCCTTTCTTCTAAGGCACTCGCTATCATAAATGTTGGCGCTATGAATATACCGTTACCGTTCAGCGCTGCGTTCATCAGTATATTCCCGGTATCTGAACGAAGGTTGCCATTCACTTTAATACTGATGCTTGTCCCTTGATCGTCTCTGAACAGCCAGTTATCAGGATTAGACGTCTGTGAATAGATCAGGCAGTTATGTGTTACGAGTTCACTTGGATGTTTGGGCTTACCATGTTTCTTTAGGTATTCAGGTGATGCGCAGACATGAAAGTCACATGGCATAAGCAGTCGCGCGATCAAGCTCGAATCTTCTAGTTTTCCAACCCTAAGCGCTACATCGATACCCTCTTCTACAAGATCTACCAATCGCCCGGAGACATGTATATCCAGTTCAATCTTGGGGAATTGCTGTTGAAAACTCAGTAGTACCTCAGGAAGTAATGACATAGCAAGACTCTCGGGGGCTGAAATCCGTAACTGACCTTGTGGTTCATTTTGTAATGGCAAGACTGATTGCTCAGCCTCTCGCACGTCTGACATGATCCGATGTGAATAATTCGCAAATACCTCCCCTGCATGAGTGAGGTGTAGACGCCGTGTGGTGCGATGAAGAAGCTGAACCCCAAGATGTCGTTCGAGGAGAGAGACTTGCTTACTCACTACGGGCTTGGATATACCCAGTGCTTTGGCTGCAGCTGTAAAACTGCCATTCTCAACAACAGCAGAAAATGTCTCGAGGTAAGGGAGAATATTCATATTAGTTAATATTTAGAAACAATAAGTTTCTTTTTACCATGTTTATGTCCAAATAATAACTATATATGCTTCTTTTCAACATAATTCAAACCATGAGCGGTACTCGAATCACTGGGTATAAACAAAGAACTTATTTAGGAGAATATTGTGATAAAAAATACTGGTAATACATACGGGGTAGTTGCTAAAAGCTTCCATTGGTTGCTATTTCTGATGCTTACCTTCTCAATTGTAGCGGGAAACTTTCTTGCCTCCATGCCCAAAGGAGCAGAGAAATTGGAGGCAGCGGGTATGCATAAATCATTTGGTGCTGTTCTGTTGATGCTGATCATGCTTCGCCTCGTATGGAAGTTAATCAATGTAACACCACGACTTCCGGATGGAACAACAGCAGGTGAAGCTTTTGTAGCTAAAGCGATGCATTGGGGACTTTATGCTTTGATGTTTGCACAACCTCTATCTGGAATCATGATGACCCAATCTGCTGGGTACCCAGTGAGCTTCTTTGGCTTATTTGAATTCCCTATTTTCTTAGATAAGAACCCAGAGCTAGCGAAAACATTTCTCAGCATACATGGCACCATGTGGATATTACTTGTCATTTCAGTGGTCGGTCACGCAGGCGCTGCAATGCACCACCATTTTATTAAGAAAGACAACGTATTAAAGCAAATGACTACGGGTACGTAACCAGTAAAGTCGAACATTTAATTAACTTAAAGGAAAAAAAATGAAACGATTATTTATACAATCAGTACTTATCGTTGGCTTAGTGCTTTCGTCAATAGCAACGGCATCAAGTTTTCCAACAGAGGAACCGATGGGAGGAAAACCGTTCGGCCATAGTGTAAAAAACATTGGTGATGGTTTGTACGTATTCCGCTGGTGGGTGTACCGAAATATCTTTATGGTCACTGATGAGGGGGTTATCGTTACCGACCCGATGAATCCGAAAGCAGCTAATCTGTTACTCAGTGAAATTCGCAAAATCACTGACAAGCCAGTTAAGTATGTTGTTTATAGCCATAATCATCATGACCATATTTCTGGCGGTAAGGTGTTCAAGGATCAAGGAGCAACATTCATAGCTCACAAAAATGTACTGAAAGAACTTGGTGATCATCCTAGTCATGCTACACCTCTACCTGACATTACATTTGAAGATGAATATACAGTGCAGTTAGGTGGCCGGACACTCGAGCTTAAGTACTTTGGTCCTAACCATGGTGAAAGTCTGGTCGTTATGCGACTGCCGAAAGAGAAGATACTGTTTGTTGTTGATATTGTTACACCGCGAAGAGTAGCATTCAGAACTATGCCAGACTTCTGGCCAGATGAATGGGTCAGATCGCTGAAAGAAATTGAACAGATGGATTTTGACTATGTTATCTCAGGGCACGGACCTGAAAATCAACCGGCAATCGATCCAGGTACGGTAGTTGCGAAACAGCGCATCTATCTCGAAGATCTAATGGCTGCCGTAAAAACAGAATTAGACAAGGGAACACATAGCCCAGACAAGTTGCGCCAGATCGTAAAACTACCTAAGTACAAAAACTGGCAATACTACAATGAATGGCTGCCAATGAATATTGAGCGGATTTGGGCTTATTACCATATGGGTTGGTAATAGCTCATCTGGTGGGGCAAAGTGTTAATTCGTTCAGCATCTTGCCTATCATGAACTGGTTTTATTGAACGTCCGCTTCTGGCCGAAATACGTAAATGGTAAAATTGATCCAAAACAAAAATTATTAAAATATTGAATAAAAGTATGAGCAAGAGTCGCATTATTTTTCTTAGTCTTTCCATTTTGATCATTGCATGGTCATGCTTGGTCAGAAATATTGACGAAGCGACCGTTATTTCTATTGCTGTTCTCTCAGCCGGCTCAATGATATGGTTTCCTGAATTTTGGACGTCTTTCATGAGATGGGGCTTTATAGAATCATTAGCACGCGATTCTAGGAAGCCGGGAAATTCATCGGCCGCTATTGTTTTTTTAGGGTGGGTAGCACTCTTGATTATAGGCGGCGGCGCCTTCTTCCTCTGATTCTAAGTCTGCGTTCGTCCGTTTCTGACCGGTGCAGAATATTCATAAACGCACTTCAAAGCAGACATAAAATTTCCAATTACTTGTTATATTATTAATAATCGGTGACGGACCAGGTTTTTTCCCATCATGACAAAAATAATTTTAGAATCTGTTCTCACTTGTCCTGATTGTGGACATGAAAAACAGGAAGCTATGCCGACGGATTCTTGTTTGTATTTTTATGAACGTGAATCGTGTCATTTATTGCTTAAACCACAAGCAGGGGATTGTTGTGTATTTTGTTCTTATGGTTCTGTTAAGTGTCCGCCGATTCAGCAAGGGGATAATACGTGTTGTTAGCTTGTAATGGTTTACATATTACATCGTTGTCGGATGACTTCGGCGGGTATGCTGAGTTGAGCTATTAGATATTCTTTAAAGTCTGCTTCGTAATTTTGTTCATCTATACTTTCTTTCATGCAGGTTAGCCATTGATCTCGTTCATCAACTCCAATGCTCAAATGACTATGTACAGAGGGAATGCTGATCGAGCCGTATTTTTCCTGAAACCGTTTTGGTCCACCTAACCAACCACAAAGGAATCGAGCGAGCTTGTCGATTGATGTTTCTATATCTTCGGGATGCATATTATAGATTGTGCTAAATCTTGGATCGGTTCCCATGCGTTCAAAAAAACGGTCAACCAGTTTCCTGATTCCGACTTCGCCACCTGCTGATTGAAAAGAGCTGTCAGCAAGCCCATAGTTATTGCTTTTACTTTGATCA
Source organism: Gammaproteobacteria bacterium (assembly GCA_021773245.1). Classification (GTDB taxonomy): domain Bacteria; phylum Pseudomonadota; class Gammaproteobacteria; order Eutrophobiales; family Eutrophobiaceae; genus UBA7359. Next base: position 4,005 of record JAJFKK010000126.1, read on the forward strand.
CTCATATTAACTCAATACTTCTCCTAATGTTTGTCCTACTTGGATTGAATCTCCAGCCTTTAAATTATCTAGCCAACTAATACTATTTTTTTCAAAAATAAGAATAACTGTAGAACCCATATTAAAATGACCGAATTCGTCAGCTTGATTTAATGTAATCGTTTTTTCATTATCAGCGTATTCTTTTATAACGACTTCTCTATTTTTTGTTGGAGTGATTTGTCCTGCAAAAACAGTTTCCATACTACCTACAAAGGTTGCACCAACCATGATTTGCGCTACTAATCCGAGTTCGGTTTCAAAGATGCTGATAAAACGTTCATTCCTTGCGAAAAGTTGATCTACAGTTCTGACACTAGCCGTATTAACGGGGAATAAATCACCCGGGACAAAAATAGTTTTAATTAAATTACCGCTAACAGGCATATGAATACGATGGTAATCACGTGGAGATAGATAGAGTGTTGTAAAGCTTCCATCTACAAAGTGTTCAATCATTTTTTCATCATTAGCTAATAATCGTGAGAGGCTATAATCAATTCCTTTCGCTTGAATTAGCTTATCATGACTAATAAAACCTATTTCGCTTATAGCCCCATCGACAGGGGAAAGAATTTGGTTTTTATCCTTTTTCCAGCTTCTGGCATCAGGTTTTAAATTACGAATAAAGAAGGCATTAAAACAGGAATAATCGTCTTCGCTAGGCCATATAGCTTGATTCATATCAACGTTATAAAACTTTACAAAATTCCTTATGATGAAGTTCTTCCAAGGCTTATATTCAATTCGTGTTAATCGATAAACAATCGCCGTTAAGCCATGTTGAGGTAAGCAATACAGGGGTAATACTTTAATGTAATCGAGAACCCGAGTTGTTACTGAAGATAGTAATGACATGATTAATGGTCGTGATGATCATGTTCATGATCACTAACATTGCGTTTTTTTACATTTGCTTCGACTGTGTTTGAAGTTCCATCGGCAAAGGTAAAGGTGATTGTTGTTGTATCGCCAGATTTTAATGGGGCTTTTGGATCAAATAACATGAGATGAAAAGCGCCGGGTGATAGTTCGATAGTATCTTGCGCTGGTATCGTCAGTGAGTTTTGTTTTTCCATTTTGGCCACGCCATCAATGACTTTACTTAAATGAAGCTCTATTTTTGAAAATAACGGACATCTTATCAAAATTAAAGTTTGTAACTCATCCGATGTATTCTGAATCTTTGCATAAGCTGCTAGGACAGAAACATTGGGTGGCGCTTCACTGATCCATACATCGCTTATACTAATATTTTCATTAGCAGATAGAGAACAGGAAAAGAAAAGGATTGATACTAATAAAAGATGTTTAATTTTGTGCATTTATGAATTTTTTTATTTCTGTAAATTGTTTGATTATTTTTGACGATTCATGTGGTGCGGATAATTTACCAACAAAGCGTGCTTTTGGATCAAAGATAAATATCGAAGCTGAGTGATCAACCAGATATTCTTCAGTTTGTTCTTCCTTATTTAAAAAGTAGGCAACGCCAATTTGTTTAGTCAGGCTATCAACCTTTTCTTTGTTTCCACCTAGTCCGATGAATGTGTCATTAAAATAAGAAACATATTGAGATAATTTTTCTGAAGTGTCGCGTTCCGGGTCAACGCTGACAAAAATAACTTGTAAATTATCATGCTGAGTTGCTAACTTTTTATAAACTTCATTCATGACAGACATGGTGATAGGGCAGACATCAGGACAGTGCGTATAACCGAAAAAAATAAATGACCACTTTTCCTTTAATTGTTCTAGACCAAAAGGTTTGTTCATTTGATCAAGTGTATTGAAATCATTTATTTGCTTTGGATTCGGCCAGAATAAGCCTTCTATTTTGTGAGAATCTCCAAGTGCAGGCTGTGATTGTTTCAATGAAATATAGAATCCTGCGCTTGTCGCTAGCATGGCAAGTATCGCCATTGCCGGGATTAAAAATTTACTATTACTCAGTGTTTTTATCATGCGTGGAGTATACCTGAACTGGCTAAAAATTAGATTTCATTGTTATCGCTAATAACAATTCTGTTGTATGTATTCGATTAAATTAACCTGAGCTTAATCCCGTGATAAAAATCGGGCAATAAATAACCGCGCAGGAAAGAGCTTGCCATATTTTTCTCGAATTAGACTTAATCTAAACAAATAAAAACTCTATCTTACTGAAAATATTGATTATTTTTTCAGTTTAAGAGTTGGTATGGAGTATGCAATGTCTACTTAAAATAGATTATTTTCTATTCTGTTTTATACACCTTATTTATATGAAGGAAAAGCTAAAGACGCAAAGGTAGTTGCCGATAGCAGACATAAGGGAACTGTAAAAGTATCGATCAAGGATTGAGAATTTAATAGTTTACCGAGGATATTAAGATGGCAACAATTTTGACAGTAGATGACTCAGCCTCAATGCGTCAAATGGTTAATTTCACCCTGAAAGGTGCTGGCTACGAAGTAATAGAAGCAGTCGATGGCGTAGACGCATTAAGTAAAGCGAAAGGTACTAATCCCGATGCAGTACTCACCGATGTCAATATGCCCAATATGGATGGCATAACACTGATACAAGAGCTACGTAAGTTACCAAGCTACCGGCATACGCCAATGTTGATGTTAACCACAGAATCCTCTGGCGATATGAAAAGTAAAGGCAGAACAGCAGGTGCAACAGGCTGGTTAGTCAAGCCCTTTAATCCAGAGCAGTTATTGGCAACGATAAAAAAAGTCATCGCCTGATAGACAAAATAGTAATGAATAAAATAATTAATTTAAACATTTGCCAAGGGAAAGATTAATGACAATTGATATCTCACAATTTCATGGTGTGTTCTTTGAAGAGAGCTTTGAAGGCCTAGAGGTGATGGAGTCTGAGTTGCTTGAACTTGATGCAAGTAACCCGGATACGGAATCAATCAATAATATCTTTCGTGCTGCACACTCTATAAAAGGTGGCAGTGGTAGTTTCGGATTTAATGACATCACCAATTTCACCCATGTACTGGAGACCTTACTGGATGAAGTGCGTTCTGATAAACATAAACTTAATCAGGATGAAGTTAACTTACTATTGTCGACGGTGGATTGCCTGCGTGAAATGTTAACCGCAGCCCGTGATGGTACTGATATCGACCAAGCACAGGTTAAATCAATTCATGATGAACTTGAGCGTGCATTAGGTAACGATTCTGTAACTGAGGCAGAAGCAGAAGAAGATAATGTTGTTGACGATAATGACAGTGAGGCCATTGCCTCCGCATTAGAATGGCATGTCCATTTTGCACCGCATTTGCACCTGTTTCAGACTGGTAACGATCCTTTGCGTATGTTTCGTGAGTTGGAAGAATTGGGTACGCTCACATCCGCAGCCAACCTCTCTAAATTACCTCCCTTCAATAAATATGATGCAGAAGAATGTTATTTGTCTTGGGATCTGGTGCTGGTCACCGAAGCGAATGAAGAACAAATCAAGGAAGTCTTTGAATGGGTTGAAGATGATTGTGAGTTAAGTATAGAGCAAGCTAATCAACAAGAGGCGAGTAATGTTGTCAATGTTGTCGCAGATAAAGCAGCGCCGATAAGTGAAGACGCTGATGCAAGCAAGGTTGAGCCAATAGTTGATAAAAAGAAAGCCGCTGACAAGAAAGCCGGGGCAAATAATGAATCAACGTCAATCCGGGTCAATATTAGTAAGGTCGATGCGTTAATTAATATGGTTGGTGAATTAGTTATTACGCAATCCATGTTAAGTCAGTTTGGTGAAGAGTTTGATATTAAAAATATTGAGAAACTTAATGAAGGACTAAAACAACTTGAACGCAATACGCGTGAACTGCAAGAAAATGTCATGCAGATTCGCATGCTTCCGATCAGTTTCTCGTTTAATCGTTTTCCACGTCTGGTACACGACTTGAGTAACAAACTCGGTAAAAAAATAGAATTGAAATTATCAGGTGAAGCAACAGAACTTGATAAGACGGTGATGGAAAAGATAGGCGATCCGCTGGTACATCTGGTCAGGAATTCAATTGACCATGGTATCGAAATGCCTGACGAGCGACTGGCGGCAGGTAAGCCGGAAACCGGGACACTTAACCTTAACGCGTATCACGAAGGTGGCAATATAGTCATTGAGATTGTTGACGATGGTGCGGGTCTAAACAGAGACCGTATCTTTCAGAAGGCCGTCGATCGTGGATTGATTAAGGCCGACGAAGACTTATCTGACGACAAAGTGAATGAGTTAATTTTTAGTGCCGGATTTTCTACGGCAGAGCAGGTGAGCGATGTTTCGGGCCGTGGTGTCGGGATGGATGTCGTCAAACGAAATATTCATGATTTAGGCGGTGTAGTTGAGGTGAAATCGGAGGCCGGCAAAGGTTCAACGTTCACGATACGACTACCTTTGACGCTGGCCATACTTGATGGACAGTTGATAAGAGTAGGTACGCAAACCTACATTATTCCACTCATCTCTATTATTGAATCATTACAAACGAATATTGAAAATACAAAATCAATCACCGGTGACGTCGAGCTATATCGATTACGTGATGATTATATCCCGGTGGTTCGTCTGCATTCCATCTTTAACATTGCCTGTGATAGTGCAAAGTTGAACGATGGCTTACTCGTTGTCGCTGAGGCTGAAGGTCAAAAAATAGGTTTGTTTGTCGATGATCTGCTTGCCCAACAACAAGTGGTTATCAAAAGTCTGGAAACAAATTATAAAAAAGTCGAAGGTATGTCAGGTGCGACGATATTAGGTGATGGCACGGTTGCAATGATCCTGGATATCTCAAGCCTTATTCGACTTTACCGTGAACAAGCAGAATATAAAACATCGTCTGCCATGAATAATCAAGCAGCGTAGGAGAAATTAGATGAACCCTGAAGTTAGAGATGAAAGCGGCATTGGTTTGGATGTTGATGAAAATGTAAATCAGTTTCTTACCTTTATGTTAGCGGGTGAAGAATATGGTGTTGATATATTACGAGTTCAGGAAATTAAAGGTTGGGAAAGCGCAACCGAAATTCCGAATACACCTGATTATATACAAGGTGTTATGAATCTACGCGGCACGATTGTTCCTATTGTTGATCTGCGAAGTCGTTTTGAACTTGAACGCATTGACTACAGCAATACGACAGTTGTCATCGTACTTAAAATTAAAACTGATGATAGTGAAAAAACTATTGGCTTTGTTGTTGACGCCGTATCTGACGTTTACAACGTGAGTGAAGAACAACTAAAACCTTCTCCGGATTTTGGTAGTGGCGTCAGCACCGAGTTTGTCAAAGGACTCGCTACTGTTGATGAAAAAATGCTGATATTGCTCGACATTGATCATTTGATTGATGCCGATATCGATATTAACCAGAGTGCAATGACACATTAAACGGGCGTTAACGATTATTTAATCGTGCCAGAGGAAAATAAAATGAGCGAACAACTAGACCAGCAACAAATTGAAATACTCGAAGAGACCTTTGCGAAACTTGCACCGCAAGGCGAGCAGTTAGTCGAGAAATTTTATGAGAAATTATTTTCTAGATACCCTCAGGTAAAGCCCTTATTTGCCAATGTCGATCAGAAAGAGCAACAAAAGAAACTATTATCAGGACTGGTGCTGGTTATTAATAATATACGCAAACCAGAGGCCTTGGGTCCGGCTCTTACCAGCATGGGAAAGAGACATCAGCAATATGGTGTTGTCGCTGAACAATATCCATTAGTGGCCGACACCATGCTCGAGGTAATGGGTGAATTAGCAGGAGACTTGTGGACGGATGACGTCAAACGGGCCTGGACAAATGCATTAAACACGGTAGCAACAGCAATGTTGGATGCTTATGAAAATTCGGAGGACGGAACAATGAGCGAAGAAATGAATGATGATGTAGAAGTATTAAAGCAAGAGTTAGACAAGCTGAAAAAACAGACTCAGGAACAATCAGGCAGGATTGATGCAATAGATAAGGTGCAGGCAGTCATAGAATTTAATCTGGACGGCACTATTATTACTGCCAATGATAATTTTCTTAACACGGTTGATTATACGCTGGAAGAAATTCAGGGCAAACATCACAGTATGTTTGTTGAAGCGGCTTACAAAGAGAGTACCGAATACAAACAGTTTTGGGAAAAATTGAATCGCGGCGAATTCGATAACGGTGAGTATAAACGTATTGGTAAGAATGGTAAGGAAGTCTGGATCAATGCTTCATACAATCCTGTTTTTGATGAAGAAGGTAAAGTTTATAAAGTCATCAAGTTTGCAACGGATGTAACCGAAACGAAACTAGAGCATGCCGATTTTGTTGGTAAGTTAGATGCAGTTAGTAAAACGCAGGCTGTTATCGAGTTTAATCTGGACGGAACCATAATTACGGCTAATGATAATTTTACAAATACCGTTGGTTATGAACTGGATGAAATAATAGGCAAACACCATAGTATGTTTGTCGAGCCAACTTATGCAATTAGTTCAGAATATAAAGAATTTTGGGAAAAATTAAACAACGGAGAATCTCAGACAGGCCAATTTAAACGGATCAATAAAGCCGGCGAAGAGGTCTGGATAAATGCCAGTTACAACCCTGTGTTTGATATGAATGGCGTTCCTTTTAAAGTTGTTAAATATGCAACTGATGGTACCGAGTTACGTGAACAACAATTATCCTCAGCTCGATTACAATCGGCAGTGGATGGTGCCGCCACTAACTTAATGATCTGTGATGCAGAATTGAATATCACCTATGCCAACCCGGCGGTAGTTGAAATGCTGCGCAATCGCCAGACCGAGTTGCGCGCTATATGGCCGACACTCGATGTTGATAATCTGATGGGTCAGAATATTGATCAATTCCATAAGAACCCGACACATCAACGCCGTTTACTAGGCGATGTTAATAGTTTGCCTGCGAATGCTGAGATCAGGATGGGTGAACTGGATTTCAATGTTAATGCGACAGCTATCCTTGATGACAAAGGCGTTTACATGGGCAATATGGTTGAGTGGCGTGATGTTACCGAGCAAAAAGATGCAGAACGTCAGATCGAAGGCCTGATAGAGGCAGCAGTCAATGGCGAACTGGATAACCGACTTGAAGCGGATGGTTATAAGGGTTTTATGTTCAACCTTGCAAATTCAATTAATCGCATGATGGATGCGGTTGTTATGCCGATAAAAGAATCAACGCGTGTTATTGAGCGATTGGCAGAAGGTGATTTATCGCAAACGATGGAAGGTGAATTCAATGGACAGTTTGCAGTTTTGAGAGATGCGGTCAATACCTCAATCACAAACCTGTTGAATATGGTTACAGAAATTCGCACTAGTGGCGATTCAATAAATACCTCAGCGAATGAGATTGCACAAGGCAACTTGAACCTCAGTCAACGTACTGAAGAACAGGCTTCCTCGCTTGAAGAAACGGCATCCAGTATTGAAGAATTAACCGGTACCGTTAAACAAAATGCAGATAACGCCCAACAGGCGAATCAACTGGCAACAGGTGCACGTTCTGAAGCAGAAAAAGGTGGCGCCGTAGTCGGTAGTGCGGTTGAAGCGATGAGTGAAATCAATCAATCCAGCAAAAAGATAGCCGACATCATTGGTGTCATCGACGAGATTGCTTTCCAAACAAACTTGTTGGCCTTAAACGCGGCGGTCGAAGCGGCCCGTGCCGGTGAACAAGGACGTGGTTTTGCGGTTGTTGCTGCAGAAGTGCGCAACCTTGCACAGCGCAGTGCGGGTGCGGCGAAAGAAATCAAGACCTTAATCAATGACAGTGTGCAAAAGGTAGATGAGGGTTCACGGCTTGTCGATGAATCCGGTAGCACGCTTAATGAGATAGTTAATTCGGTGAAGAAGGTCAGCGATATTATTGCCGAGATAGCGGCAGCCAGTTCAGAACAATCCGCAGGTATCGAACAGATTAATAAAGCCGTCGCGCAGATGGATGAAATGACGCAACAAAATGCATCGTTGGTTGAAGAAGCGGCCTCTGCGAGTGAATCAATGGATGAACAAGCCAAAGGGTTAACCGAGTTAATGGAATTCTTTGATACCGGTGATGAATCTTCCAGCAAGAAAGCGAATGTTGCAGGAGAACGTCGCAGCAATGAACGCCCTTGGAAAAAAGAAGAGCAGCTTGAAAAGCCGGCGATGGAAAAAAAGGTAGACAGGAAAGCGGCTAGTAGTGCCGGTGGTAGCGATAGTGAATGGGAAGAGTTCTAGGGTATTACGGACACTCAAATCGCAAACTAATCACTAATCAAGGAGAGAACAATAGATGCGCACCATAGCCATCATTAATCAGAAAGGCGGTGTTGGTAAAACGACAACCACAGCTAATCTTGCTCATGCGTTAGTTTTGAATCAACACAAGGTGACAGTAATTGACCTCGACCCACAAGGACACTTATCTACCAGCCTGGGTATCGACTACCTACAACAACCCGGACTTGATTCAGTCTTGTTGCACGAGACGCCTATTGAGGATTGCATAAAACAGGTTAGGCCGGGTTTGTCACTTGTGCCTTCAGGATCTCAATTAGGTGATCTTGAAAATATGGCAATGCGGGGTGTTAAACGTGGTACACGATTACGTGATGCAATGGCCGATAAGTTTCAGGATCAGGACTATGTCTTGATTGATTGTCCACCTGCATCGGGCTTATTAGTTGTTAATGCATTATTTTCTACCCATGAAGCATTAATCCCGATTGCCGGTGATTACCTGTCATTACAAGGCTTGTCTTATCTAATAGGTACCTTTAAGAACTTTGAAAAACTAGGTCATAAAATTAATGAACTATTCGTTATGACTCGCTATAACACGCGACGACGTCTACCTCAGCAGGTAATGGAAACCGTAAAGCAATATTTCCCCAAGCGTGTACTCGCTACGCGAATACGTGAAGCTGCAGCATTAGCTGAATGCCCTGGTTTTGGCAAAACGATCTTTGAATACAGAAAGAAAAGCAATGGTGCATATGACTATCAGTCTTTAGCGCTGGATTTGGCTAACGGCAGAATGATGTGAGAAATAATTATGAACGATAATGACAACGACAAACAAAGTTTAATCGGTGTTGACCCTCTTGCCTGGTTAAGTGACGAAGAAAAACAATCCGTGCTTAATGAAAACACAGCACCCGAAACCGAAACATCGGCTGACGCGCAAGCCCAGACCGGTTCGACTTACACCGTTACGCTGAATAGTGCTTTAACGATACGTGATGTTTCTGAGCTTATGGCTGAATTAACTCAGATAGATGATGACTGTAATGAAATTATATTTGAATCAGCAGAATTGGAACGGGTTGATACTGCCGCATTGCAACTATTGTTAGGTTTTTATTTGTCGGCGACACATGCGGCTAAAAAAGTTATCTGGCATAAGCCCAGCGAGGCATTATGTCATGCTGTTGAAGTCTTAGGCTTAAAGGATGTGTTCGGTATTAAATCGGCAGCGGTTTAATAAAGCACATGACAAACAATTATATTTATAACTTTTATGAGAGATGAATAGTGACTAGTCACCGTGAATTTGATTTTACCGACAAGCATTTCAACTGGTTGAAAAATGCCGTCATGGAAAAGACAGGTATCGCATTAACAGATCAAAAAAAGGATCTTGTTTATGGTCGTCTGGCAAGACGATTAAGAAAGCTGGATATTAATAATTTTGATCAATATTGCACATTACTAAAAAAAGACAGTGGCGATGAACTGGTTGAGTTTGTTAACTCTATTACCACTAATCTCACCAGTTTTTTTCGAGAGAACCATCATTTTGAATATTTGGGTAATACAGTATTAAAATATTTATTAAATGCACGCAAACAGGATAAACGGATAAGGATATGGTCTGCCGGTTGTTCTACTGGCGAAGAACCCTATTCGATTGCGATGACGTTACGGGAATCAATACCGAATATTGATGATTGGGACATCAAAATACTCGCTACTGATATTGATACTAATGTTTTGAGTAAGGCAAGCGAAGGCATTTATGAGAATCAACGCATTGAAGGTATCGATAAGACGAGAATCAAGAAATGGTTTCTTAAGTCTGGCGATTACGAGCAGACGGGATTAGTTAAGGTCAGTCCTGACCTCAGAGAATTAATTACTTTTAAGCAATTAAACTTGATGAATGAATGGCCGATGAAAGGTCAGTTTGATGTTTTATTTTGTCGCAATGTGGTTATTTATTTTAATAAAGACACGCAACGGGTGTTGTTTGAACGCTATGCAAACATTATGAAGAATGATGCCTATATGTTTCTGGGTCATTCTGAGAGCCTCTATAAGGTTACCGATAGATTTAATCTTATTGGTAAAACGATACATCAAAAGGCTGCTTAAAAACAAGGCATGAGGAAATTATTAAATCATGAAGCCGGAACAGAATCGTATATTACCTGGATTTGATCATGTTAATCGATTCTGGAACAGACAGCTTGATATGGAGATGGTTAAAATTTTGCCAGGAGAATATTACGTAACATTTTCTGATGAGGTTATTTCTACCGTATTAGGTTCCTGTATATCGGTTTGTATCTGTGACAAAAAACTGGGAATTGGTGGTATGAATCATTTTATGTTGCCGGAGAACAAAAATGGTAGTGGTGATGAATGGCAAGATAAGCAGATAGGCCGGGCGACTCGTTACGGTGTAGATGCAATGGAACATTTAGTGAACGATATTTTGAAAAATGGTGGCCGGAAAAATCATTTTGAGATCAAGATATGTGGTGGTGGCCGAATGATGGAAAAGATGAGTGATGTAGGTAAGGGGAATATTGAATTTATTCAAAATTATTTACGAAATGAGGGCTACAAAATAACGAGTGAAGATGTTGGTAATGTTTATCCAAGGAAAGTACGTTATTTTCCAAAGACAGGGCAACTTCAAGTGAAAAAACTGCAGTCATTACACAATGATACGATTTATAAACGCGAGAATGATTACCAGAATAATCTAAAAACTTCTGATTTGGCAGGCGAAGTCGAATTATTTTAAAACATGGAAGATCTATTGAGACAAAAAATATGACTAATAAAATTAAAGTACTCATTATTGATGATTCAGCATTGGTTAGAAAAATGCTGGTGGAGATACTCAGTTCGGATAAAGAGATAGAGGTGGTTGGTACGGCAGCAGATCCTTTGATTGCAAGAGAAAAGATTAAGCAATTAAACCCCGATGTGTTAACCCTTGATGTTGAGATGCCACGCATGGATGGGATAAGTTTTTTGAGTAATTTAATGCGTCTGCGACCGATGCCAGTAATCATGGTATCTACATTAACTGAAGAAGGCGCTGAAATTACGCTTGATGCACTTGAGTTAGGAGCGATAGATTTTATTACTAAACCGAAAATAGATTTTAGCAATACGATACAGGAATATGCTATAGAGCTAATTGAAAAAATAAAAGTAGCTTCAAAAGCTAAAGTTATGGCGTCATCTGATAAAAGACAAACATCAAGCAATGTCAAAATGATGGGGGTTGAGAAAAAGAATACAGCAGATGCAATATTGCAGCTTAATAATGGCAAACGAAATTATAAGTTAACCGATACTATTATTGCTATCGGTGCGTCAACGGGTGGTACAGAAGCAATCAAGGATGTACTGATCCAAATGCCCCCAAATTCTCCTGGCATAGTCGTTACCCAGCATATACCGGAAAATTTTAGTGCAAGTTTTGCCCAGCGTATGGACAAACTCTCACCGATGAAAGTTTATGAAGCGACAGAGGGACAACAGGTATTACCGGGACATGTTTATATTGCGCCAGGTAATCGACATTTACTGATAGAAAGAAGTGGTGCGCGTTATATATGTCGTTTAAATGATGGGCTTGCCGTTAACCGGCACAAACCTTCGGTGAATGTTTTATTTCGCTCTGTTGCTAATCAGGTCGGTCAAAATGCTATTGGCGTTATCTTAACAGGCATGGGCGATGATGGTGCTGAAGGTCTACTGGAAATGAAACAAGCGGGAGCATTAACCATAGCACAAGATGAACAAAGTAGTGTGGTTTGGGGTATGCCCGGTGAAGCGGTAAAGCGTAATGCAGCTGATGATATTTTACCGCTAAGTAAAATTGCTTCCAGGGTGATTTCATTGAGTGCAGAAAAAGCAGCCTGAACCTAAAGTTTAAACAATGTTATGCCGATTAAATACATAAGTAATGTTTATATTAATGGCGCGGAGAATTTTTTATGAGTCTCAAGTTTTTTAAAAAATATTTAATACCCATAATAATCAGTACGGGTAGCTTGTTATATTTTTCGGTGCAAGGGCATGTCGCTCATGTTCTCCTAATATCACTCGTTTTTCTGTCATGGCTTATCAGCGTACAAAGGCATGAAAAAATATTACAAACAAAAAATAATAGTAACAATATATCGACTGATAAAAACACAGGGAATGATGAAAAACTAAATTCAATTCATAAGATAACTAAACTAGCCAATGATACTATTGATGAATCAATGAACTCGATAAAAACGGAGCTAGGTCAGGTTAGAGATTTAATTGCAAGTTCAGTTATGAGTTTGAACGAAAGTTTTTATGGTCTTAATAGTGATGTGTCTTCACAAGGAGAATTAATTGGTAAATTGGCTGGACGTTTAGAAAAAGGAAAAAATGGACACGAAGAAACAGATGAAGCTGATGATCTTGATGCAATGAGTATTACTGAGTTTAATGTGAAAACATCATGTATCTTAAAGACATTTGCTGATGCGATGGTCAATAATAGTAATCGCAGTATGGAAGTCGTTACCTCAATAGAAGATTTATCCAGTGAAATGGAATCGATCTTTAAGTTTTTAAACGAAGTTAAACAGATTGCAGATCAAACTAACTTGTTAGCGTTAAATGCAGCAATTGAAGCAGCGCGAGCGGGTGAAGCAGGGCGTGGCTTTGCAGTGGTTGCAGATGAAGTGAGAAACCTTTCGTTGACGTCAAATAAACTAAATGACGAGATCAAACATTGTGTTACCTCGGCACAAGGTAAATTAAGTAAAACCAGTGAAATGGTTGCGGCAATGGCAAATGAAGACGATAACCAAATGTCAGTTAACACACAACGTGTTGATGATATGATGGGCTCACTTTCAAATCTTGAGCAATATATTGATAGTTCAGTGAATGAAGCAGCAAGTATTAACAGGGAAATATCTGATAAAACGGCTGTTGCGATTCGAAATTTACAATTTGAAGATATTGTCAGGCAAGTCGCAATGCATGCAGATGAGAAGATTGATATCTTGTCCTCGTTTGTACAAGGTTTTACATCTGATCTTTGTGAAATAGAAGAGTGTCAGGATCAGGGCAAGGTTGTTTCAATGATAAGCAATACACAAGCGAGACTTGATAAAATTAAAGATGAACTTGTCAGTTTACCCGATAAGAAACCGGCAACTCAAAGTACAATGGCAGAAGGTGAAGTTGACCTATTTTAATTATGCCTTATAGATCAACACAATTTAACAGACTGTAATATAAAAGAGGTAGGGCGATGAAACTTAACGGACACATTTTGTCAATTTCAATTATATCGATATTTTTATCTCTTCCGCTGAATGCAGCAGCAGCAGGTGAAGCCCATTTACAGAACTTTACAAGTCATTGGGGAGGCATAGTTTGTGTCATAGTTTTCTGTCTTGCTTATAGTTTTGTCATCGTAGAAGAACAAATTCATATGCGTAAATCGAAACCGGTCATGCTTGCAGCCGGTATTATATGGATGATTGTTGCTATTGTTTATGCTCAACATGGTGATCAGCATACTGCTGAGATAATGGTCAGGCATAACCTTCTTGAGTTCGGCGAGTTATTTTTATTTCTTCTGGCTGCGATGACCTATATCAATACCATGGAAGATCGTAATGTCTTTGATAAGTTACGCGCATGGTTGGTATCTCAAGGCTTCTCTTTACGCACTATTTTTTGGATTACCGGTGTTATATCTTTTCTTTTATCACCAATTGCAGACAATTTAACGACAGCATTATTAATGTCGACTGTGGTTATGGCCGTTGGTGGTACCAATATAAAATTTGTTTCAATCGCTTGTATTAATATAGTTGTCGCTGCCAATGCTGGCGGTGCATTTAGTCCGTTTGGTGATATTACGACATTGATGGTATGGCAAAAAGGAATTGTTGAGTTTCAGCAGTTCTTTGTTTTATTGATTCCTTCATTAGTAAACTGGTTAATTCCTGCGGCAATCATGTCGTGTTTTGTATCGAGTGAAAAACCTGGTGCAATTGAAGAAAAAGTTGAATTAAAAGAAGGCGCAGTTGTAGTTGTTGTATTATTTATACTCACCATAATGATGGCAGTTTGTGCACATAATTTCCTTCACCTTCCTCCCGTACTTGGCATGATGACTGGTTTAGCGCTTCTTAAAATATTTGGTTATTTCTTAAAGATGAAAATAAAACGCCAAAATAAATCAGCAGTTGATGATAATGGTGCCGGTGCTTTGGGTGTTGAATTATTTGGTGATAATAATGAAAAGAAAGAGGAAGAGTTTAATATTTTCAAAAAATTGGCCAGAGCAGAGTGGGATACATTAATGTTTTTCTATGGCGTTATACTTTGTGTCGGCGGTCTTGGTACGATGGGATATCTCGCGGTATTATCAGAATTTATGTATATCGATCTGGGACCTACGAAAGCGAATATTCTGGTCGGTGTTTTATCTGCAATTATTGATAATATTCCGGTAATGTTTGCGGTTCTCACGATGATGCCGGATATGGATTTAACGCAATGGTTGTTAGTCACTCTGACAGCGGGTACTGGTGGTTCGTTATTGTCCGTCGGTTCTGCAGCAGGTGTTGCGGTAATGGGGCAGGCGAGAGGAATCTACACATTTTTTGCTCATCTTAAGTGGACTTGGGCAATAGCGCTGGGTTATGCAGCGAGCATCTGGGTTCATTTTCTGGTTAATGGCTAAATATCGTCTTTGAATTAGCTATATATTAAGAATTTAATCTTTAAAACCGAATGCCGACGCATTCGGTTTTTTTCTATATAATATCCTCAAACTAAAGGCTGCTTTGTCTGGCTTGTCTCAATCAAATAATAAATATAGTTGATTATAAGTGGGAATAAATATACTGGGGGCGTTTAATTATTGGGTCGTTGTCGTATTGATGATGATAGGACTCTATATAGTGATAACGCATAATAATCTTGTTAAGAAATTAATCGGCATTAATATCTTTCAAACTTCTATTTTTATTCTATTTATATCGATGGGAAAAATTTCTGGTGGTACTGCGCCTATCATTACAGGAACAAATACAGTTTATTCCAGTCCTTTGCCACATGTCTTGATTCTAACCGCTATTGTGGTAGGTATTTCTACTACAGCTTTAGGTCTTGCCATTGTAATTCGACTGTACCATGCATTCGGTACCGTTGAAGATGATGAAATACAGCAGGAGATAGAGTGATTAGTTCTCATTTACCTGTCTTACAGGTAATTATTCCTCTAATAGCAGCACCGATATGCGTCATATTACGACAGGGCTTGCTAGCCTGGATATTGACAACGTTGGTGTGCTTAATTTCTTTAATTATTTCTTGTGTCTTATTTAATCAAGTATTAGATGAAGGCGTAATTTCATATGCGTTAGGTGGTTGGTTTAGTCCCTGGGGTATAGAGTACCGTTTGGATAAATTAACAATATTTATGTTGTTGATTATTAATGGTGTCGCAACGATAGTTTTATTAGGTGCAAAAGAAAGTGTCGCAGATGAAATTTCATCTGATCGTCTTTATTTATTTTATACTGCCTTTTTATTGAATTTAACTGGTCTATTAGGCGTCATTGTTACAGGTGATGCGTTTAATTTATTTGTCTTTATTGAAATCGCCTCGTTGTCTTCATATGCAATGATCAGCATTGGACGTGATCGACGTTGTTTATATGCGGCATTTAAATATTTAATCTTTGGTACGGTTGGCGCGAGTTTTATTCTGATTTCTGTGGGTTTACTGTATGACGTAACGGGAACATTAAATATGGCTGACATATTTCAACGATTGCCCGATATTGAAAATACAAAAACTGTAACCACAGCATTAATATTTTTTGTTGTTGGCATTGGTATTAAAGCTGCTATTTTCCCTTTACATTTATGGCTGCCTGATGCTTACAATTATTCACCTTCAATTGTTTCTACTTTTCTTGCTGGGACGACGACAAAAGTTTTTATCTATGTCCTTATTCGTTTTATATACTCAATATTTGGCCATGAAACTGTCTTTATTCAGGAAGCATTTAATAATCTATTAATGATATTAGCTTGTGCTGGAATTTTATATGGTTCTTATCTAGCCATTAAGCAAGATAGTTTAAAACGTTTATTGGCATACTCCAGTATTGCGCAATTAGGTTATATGCTATTAGGAATTTCATTAGCAACGGAAGCAGGTCTGGCTGCTGGATTAATACATGTATTCAATCACGCTATTATTAAAGTGACTTTATTTTTATCGGTAGTGTGTATTATTTTTTATACCAGGACGGATTCTATTTCTCAACTTTCAGGTTTGGCTAAAACTACTCCTTTATTGATGGTTTCTTTTCTCGTCGCCGGTTTAAGCTTAATAGGTGTGCCGATGACAGCGGGTTTTATCAGTAAATGGTATTTAATCAAGGCTTCATTTGAATCAGGTTATTGGGGTTTAGTTTTAGTCATCGTTTTCTCATCCTTGTTGGCAATTGTGTATATATGGAAATTTGTAGAGGCTGCTTATTTTAAATCTCCAGAAAACGGAGTCAGTAAGTTAGAACTCAATAAAGAAAGACCGTACTTATTGTCTTTTTCATTATTTATTTTTGTTATTGCTAATATTTATTTTGGGATTGATTCTTCCCTTAATGTTGATATGGCTAATAGTATTGCTCATGATTTTTATCATGGATTCTAAAGTGAATAATGATGAGTGATCAATTATTGATTGTATTGGCTATATGCCTTCCTGTTGTTGCAACAGTTTTTATTGCGGTTACACACAACTATACTAATGTCAGAGAGACAGTGACATTATTTAGTGCCGTCTGTTTAATTATTGTTGTATATTCATTATTGCAAAGAGTATTAGCGGGCGAGCAACCGCAGTTACATTTGCTGGAGTTCCTGCCTGGTCTTTCACTACATTTTAAAATTGAACCATTAGGAATGTTGTTTGCTTGCATTGCTTCTTTCTTATGGTTAATCAATTCTATTTATTCCATTGGCTATATGCGTGGAAATAAAGAGAAGCATCAAACCCGTTTTTATATTTATTTTGCCATTGCAATCGCTAGCACTATAGGAATAGCTTTTTCAGCAAACTTAATTACCTTATTTGTTTTTTATGAAGTATTAACATTATCGACCTATCCATTGGTGACACATAAAGGCAGTGAAGACGCGATGCGAGCTGGCCGTGTTTATCTAGGCATTCTTCTTTCAACATCAATTTGTCTTTTTCTGCCTGCAATTATCTGGATAAATGTGTTAGCAGGGACAACAGAGTTTACTAATGGAGGAATACTGACTAACGATATCGGACATGGCGTCATACTGATCCTGTTAATGTTATTCGCTTACGGCATAGGAAAAGCCGCATTAATGCCTATGCATCGATGGTTACCAGCAGCGATGGTGGCACCAACACCTGTCAGTGCATTGTTACATGCGGTTGCGGTTGTTAAAGCAGGTGTGTTCAGTATTGTTAAAATTGTAATTTATATCTTCAGCCCAGCTTTATTATCTGATGTTATTGAAATTAATATTTTGCTTTATTTAGCGGGATTAACAATTATTGTTGCTTCAGTTATTGCGTTGCAAGCGGATAACTTAAAACGTCGATTAGCTTATTCAACGATTAGCCAACTATCTTATGTTGTTTTAGCGACAGCATTATTAGCGCCCATATCTATCATGGGTGCTGCGCTGCATATTCTTGCCCATGCCTTCGGTAAAATAACCTTATTCTTTGCCGCAGGTTCAATATATACAGCAACTAAGAAAACATCAGTGAGCGAACTTGACGGCATAGGAAAAGCAATGCCTTGGACGATGGGCGCATTTGCCATAGCCAGTTTATCCATGATAGGTGTGCCACCGACGGCAGGATTTTTGAGTAAGTGGTATATTTTGCAAGGAGCGTTTTCTGTTGAATCATGGTTTGCAGTGGGTGTCATTATAATAAGTACTTTATTGAATGCGGGGTATTTTTTACCAATAATTTATGCTGCATTTTTGAAAAAGCCAGTCGACGGTAAAGAATTGAGTTATAACGAAGCGCCACTTCCGATTGTCTTAGCGTTAACGCTAACGGCAGCTATAACCATCTTATTATTTTTGTTCCCCGAGACGCCATTGCAACTGCTCAATCTACTTGTAGGTAATATGTCATGAAGCAGAATTGGTTTTATAAAAAAACATCAATTAAAAAGTTATGGATAGGCGCTATTGTTGTCTTGGTCTTAACAATATTAGCTGAAATTATTATTACGTTGCATCCGCATTTTGAAATAGAAGCCTTATTTGGCTTTCATGGGCTATATGGTTTTTTGACTTGTGTGATCATGGTAGTTTTTGCAAAAGTATTAGGGTTTCTAATTAAACGCAAGGATGATTACTATGACATGTAGTCTTTTTCATCCTGGTTTATTATTAATTCTTTCAGGTTTATTAATTCCTTTTTTAAGCGGAACAAAAAGAACGATATTTGTTTTATTAATACCTTGTTTGGCTTTGTTAAGTGTCTGGAGCATGTCTTTTGGTAGTCATTGTTCTTTTAATTACCTTGGTTTCGAACTAACACTCATCAACCTTGATGCATTAAGCCGACTTTTTATCACTGTATTTTCTATTACTGTTTTCACTGGTAGTTTGTTTTGTTGTAAACAGGCTAGCTCAAAAGAATTAGCCGCTGCGTTTATTTATGCAGGTGGCGCTATGTCGGTAGTGCTAGCTGGTGATCTTCTTAGCTTATTTGTTTTTTGGGAATTGATGGCATTGGCCTCAACACTTGTGATTTGGTCTGCACAGAGTAAAAAATCATTGCAAGCAGGAATGCGTTATATCGTTATCCATTTATTAGGTGGCGTTATATTAATGTGCGGTATTTCTGCTTATGTTAATGAAACGGGTTCAATTCTTTTTACTGCAATGCAGCCCGATAGTATTGCAACATGGTTAATACTTTGTGGTTTTTTATTGAATGCAGGCGCACCACCATTAACAGCGTGGTTAGCAGATGCTTACCCTGAAGCATCATTTAGTGGCACTGTTTTCTTAAGTGCGTTTACGACAAAAACTGCCGTTTATGTTTTATTACGAGGTTTTCCTGGAACGGAATTGTTAGTGTACATAGGTCTTTTTATGATTTTTTACGGCATCATTTACGCATTATTAGAAAATGATATGCGCCGTATTCTTGCTTATAGCATTATCAATCAGGTGGGTTTCATGCTTTGTGGTATCGGCATTGGTACCGAGATGGCATTAAATGGTGCTGCTGCACATGCGTTTACCCACATTATATATAAAGCGCTGCTATTAATGTCTGCCGGTTCTGTTTTATATATGACCGGAAAGCATAAATGTACTGATTTGGGTGGATTGGTTCAATCTATGCCCGTTACTGCCGTGTGCGGGATTATTGGTGCACTAGCAATCTCTTCATTTCCTCTAACTTCAGGTTTTGTCAGTAAGTCTATGGTGACCCAAGCTTCGGTTGATGAACATTTATTATGGGTTTGGCTATTATTACAGGCCGCTTCTGCAGGCGTATTCTTACATGCCGGAATAAAATTTCCGTGGTTTGTTTTCTTTCAAAAAGACAGTGGACTTAGACCTGACGACCCACCACTAAACATGAAGTTGGCAATGATTATATTTGCAATAGCATGTGTTTTACTCGGTGTTTTTCCGAACTTGCTCTATTCAATGTTACCTTATGAAGTTAATTATGTTCCGTATACGGCAGCGCATGTTCTTACTCAATTACAACTATTATTATTCTCAGGATTAGCTTTCTTTGTTATGTTACCGTTGATGAAACGAACATTAACAATCAGTCTTGATTTTGATTGGTTTTATAGAAGGTTTGGAAAGGTTCTATCAATATGTATTTTGGAAAACTTATGTCGGCTACAAACAAAAATAAACCGGAGTTTGTCAGGATTGATATTAAAAGAACGCCTTGTTAATAAATTAGATATTCAACTTTCTCTCGGTATGGGTATGAGCATGGTTATGATAATTTTTATTATTTCATTATCTTATCTATTGTTTTAAACACAGTCAGGATTTTCTTTCTCCTTATTATTGAGTAGATTTTTAACTTATTACATTTACTCTTTTACGATAATTCCCATTACTCATTAATGTACTTATAGTGATTAACACATGGATGTATCTGCACTATGTATGGCGCTACTAAAAGACTTTAGACAAATAAATTAAAATTAGAAGTATGTCGAGCAGGGGGATTATCTTAATCAGGATAACTTATTAGGAATACTCTTCTGAATTAAACCAATCAATAGCATCTTTAAGTCCTTCGACTCCGGGGCGTGATTGATACCCTAATTTTTCTTTGGCTTTTTCACTTGAAAAGAACATCATCTTTTTAGACATTTTAACGCTATCGACAGTAGCTCTAGGTTCTTTATTTGTGATGTCAGCTATTCGTTCCATAAACCAAGCAATAGGTAATACTAGATTATGAGGTAGCTTGATTGTTGGTGGGGACATATTTTGATTTATACATATGTATTCGAGAATTGACGCCAATGTCATATTATCTCCGCCAAGAATATAACGATCTCCGATTTCACCTTTCTCCATTGCCAGTAGATGTCCTTTTGCAACATCATCGACATGTACAATATTTAAACCGGTATCAACGTAAGCGGGCATACGATTTCTAATAGTGTCCAGTACAATTTTTCCAGTAGGAGTTGGTTTTATATCACGAGATCCAACAGGAGTAGACGGATTAACAATGGTAACTGGAGAAGAGTGAGTTTTTACTAGTTTATTAACTTCTTGCTCAGCTAGAAATTTTGAACGTTTATAGTGGCCGGTCATATCTTCGATTGATACTGGCGTTGTTTCATCAGAAGCTGTGCCATCACTATTTATACCTAAAGTGGCGACGCTACTGGTATAAACAATTTTTTCAACACCAGCATCGGTTGCTGCCATAATCAAATTACGTGTTCCATCAACATTTGTTTTATACATTGTATCTGGATCTGGTATCCATAAGCGGTAATCAGCAGCAAGATGAAAAAGTAAATTACAATCTGTGACTGCGCGTTTTAACGAATCATTATCTGTTAGATCACCTTCAATTACCTCAAGATCCAAACCTTCAAAGTTACGTCTGTCTGCATCAGGTCTGACTAGTACGCGTAGAGAATGGCCTTGATCTAATAATAAGCGCACAACGGCAGAACCAATAAATCCATTTGCACCTGTTACTAATGTTTTCATAACGCTATTTTTTTAATGAATTTTGCCATATTAGAAAAGCGGGAAGAATCATCATAGTCGATATCATCATTGAGGCAAGCCCCAAGGTAAGTAATAAACCCATGCTGGCAGTACCCGTATGCGAAGAAAATGCAAGGTTACCTACGCTACAAATGGTAGTTAGTGAACTGACGAAAACACCACGAGAAGAACTGGTCATAAAGATATTTCGATTAGTTCCTTGTTCTTGACGAAATCGGTCCGCTATATGAATTCCGCTATCTACACCAATACCTAATAACAAGGGTAAGCCTATAACATTGGCAAAATTTAGAGGAATATTAAACAAAAGCGTAAATCCAAAGGTAAAAATAGAACCAACAATAACTGAAATTAAAATAATGACAGCATCCATTTTTTCTTTAACCAGTATTAATAATAATAAGGCAATAGCAATCAGAGCATAAGTAAATGCAGTCTTAAATGCTGTTATTACGGCATTTCCAGCTTCGATACTAATAATAGGTGAACCAATAACAGTACTATCATAGGCTTGTAATTCATCGACGAATCGTTTCATTGCCGCGTTATCATTTAAATTTTCTTTTGGAAAAATCTCTATTTTATAGTGTTCTTGACTTATCCACCTGTCATGAACTTCAGTTGGAATATTTTCCAGATTAACTTCCTGTGCGTTTAATGCTTCTCTCAATGCGCTAATTCTTCCGTCAAGATTAAATAACAACTGTTTCTCTAATGAATTTAATTTTTCATTATTAATTTCATTGTTCAATAAAGATGCTAAATGTTCATTAAGTTTAGATAATTCATTATCTAATTCTGAATCAGAAAAAGAATTTAATTGAACTTGAAGTTCTTGTATGGCTTTTATCTTTTCTGCGTCAGTAATATCATTATTCTTTGTTCCTGCTGAAAGTGGCCCCATAAATAAATTCATTTCATCAATGATAAAGAGCTTTTCTTCTTGTTCAATTGGTAACAAATCTTCAAACCAGATGGTTTTGTCAACTAACTCAAGTTGTTCAAGTTCTTTTATAGCAGTGACAACCTGATTTCGATCTTGCTTTAATAAAATGCTGCTCCAGGGAGAAGAATCACTATCCTTTAATAAATCACGATAGGTCTGCACTGATTCATTTTCAGGATCTTGTAGATTTAAAGTATTAATATCAAAGCTAACTTTATTAAGTTGTGTTACGAAGCCAATTAAAATAACCAGAGTAAAGAGCAATATTTGTTTTGAGTATTTATAGGGTAAGCTGGTTAAAAGAATTATCCAGGTTTGACCAGATTTATTTGAGTTTTTAGTTAGCGCTTTATAAGGTCTTAAACTTAACAAAGCAGGTAATAGTGTGAGCGTAAATATTATGCTAATAAACATACCACTGCCTGCAATCCAACCTAATTCGGCAACACCTTCATAATCAGTTGGTATAAATGAATAAAACCCAATTGCAGTCGTGATGGAGCAAAGGATTAATGAACGGAATATAAGCAACAATGCTTGTTGTAACGCATTACTTTTATCTGTCAAAAGAACTTGTTCTCGATAACGTAGCGTTAGATGTATCGTGAAATCAATACCCAAGCCGATATATAAAACGGCAAAGGCAACCGAAATAAGATTTAGCTCGCCAACTGTTGCTGCGGCAAATGCGGTTGTCGAGATTAAACCAAAAAATAAAGTAATAATTGATGCGATGACTAACCAACCCGAACCCAAGCCGATTAATAAAATAATTGTGACTAGAAGAAATGAAACAACAATCGCTTGAATATTAGCTTCTGAAACACTTTTTAATTCTTCATAAGATAATGCTGTGCCGCCAGTTAATCGTATTTTGACAGTATCATTTGTTAGGTTTAATGAGTTTATTGTAGCTCTTACATGTTCAATTACTTTTTCACCCGGTAATAATTCTTCATCCGATTCCAATGTTCGTAATACAATAAATTCTCTATAGATAGATTTAATTTCTTTGTCTGTACTCATTAAACGTTGCCATGAGACATGGTGTTGTTCATTCTCAAAGGCTTGATTAATTTCAAGCAACAAAGGTTTTAAATCGATGTCTTCACCTTCTTGCTTGTAGCGAAGGGCATCACCAAGCATAGTAAATAAACCACGCAGATTTTTATCTTGTAATAGTGTTCCTAGAAAGGGCTGTATAGTTGCTAACTGGTCAGCAAGATCTTGTAATTCATCTGTATCAAAAAATAAAAATGCAGACTCACGAAAATAAGGAAGAATGTTCGGGTAATAAATATCGTTAATTAATAGCGGATTCTTTTTTAAAGCTGCATTTAACTTAATTGCTGCATCAGTTGCTTGATCAGGGGTGTTTGATTCTATAACGATGAGTAGATTATCAGTAAATTGAGGAAACTGTTTTTCATATTCGATATCCAGTTTTCGCCATGCCAAATTTTCTGACAACATATCTGTTGTATCAGTAGTGACACCTAAGTTATCTTTGATATAAAAGATCGAAAAGATGGTTAGAGCAATATAGCTTGCAATAATTGCAATCCGATATTGCTCTACAAATTGGACTAGGTTTATTACGATGTTATCGAGATATGATGAATGACTACCATTCATTGGGATGAATTCCTAATCAAGCAATAGATAAACTATCTTAAGTATATAATTTATACTCTGAATACATATTCTTTATCAACATCACGCTCAATATCAGGCGGATAGCTTAGTCTTTTATCATCGTAATATTGTCTGCGCTGATCGCCTTCAGCTGCTGCATTGTAAGTAACATAGAGTACACGGCGTTTATCATTGCTGAGGTTTGGTTTTGAGCGATGCGGCGCATAAGAGTCGAAAAAGACGGCGTCACCAGGTTCGGTGGGTAATGCAACATAGTCTAATCCGTCTTCTTCCAGAGGAGCCCATTGTTCACCTATTAATCCTTCATTATTGTAACCATTGGCAACTTCCAAACAGCCATTTTCTATAGTTGATGCATCGACGCTGACTAATGCAGTGATATGTAATTTCGCATAACGATCCCAACCTGCTTGTACATCCTGATGGGCTTTGAAGCCATCTGCCCCAGGCATTTTGAAATTGATTTTATCTTTGAATAATACGGCTTCATCATCAAATAGCTGAGAAGTAATTTGTTGAATTTCGCCTTGCACAAAAAGATCACTAAAACCTTTGTGAAAAGGCTCAACATCTTCAATACGAGAAATTATTCTTTTTCCTGGCTCTAATTTACTTTGTTCAAAGTACATCATCACGTTACCTGGAACTTCCGGGTAATTTGTTACTTCTTCTGTCCACGCAGTTATATCTTTCATTCTTTCTGCGTCGTATAAGTTACGAATCACCAGAAAACCTGTAGTTTTAAATTCTTCTATTTGTTCTTTACTTATTTTCATAATTTACAATATTTTAAATGATAATTTAGTTTCTTATAAACCAGCTGGAAATATTTAACAAGCCGACTAATCAAATATGCAAGAAATTTTCTTTTTTGAAGTCCGGAGCAAGATCGACTAAGGTTTTTAAAGCTAGTTTGTAACTTTTTGCCAAGATATAAATTTCCCGAATTTGAGCTGGTCTTAAAATGCAGGATAGGACAAATTTTAGTATATTTGGTCTTCCTAAGTTATTAGTATATTTCACAACAGCTTCTGGAATAGTGGTGTCAGCTTTATCAGCAATCGACCGAATTACTATAAAATCAAGATTATTTTTACTTGCTATTTTGGCAATAGCAGCACTTTCCATATCAACAGCTACTGCATTTGTTTTTACTGATAAATTATTTTTATCGGATATCGATGAACATACTTCTTTGCTGGAGACGATGTTGCCATGATGCACTTTTATTTTTGATTTTTTAACATGTTCTAATAATTTGTTTTTCCAATCAGTTGACGTTTGAAAAGTTTCATTCTGGCTGATGACTGAGTCAGCGAAGATTAGATCTCCTGAATTAAGTTTTATATCTAATGCGCCAGCAACACCCCAACTAATAATACTATCTATTTTATATTCCAATAGTTTTTTAGCAGCATTGCTAGCCGATACATCACCAATGCCGGAAAGACACAAAAAGATATCTTTTTGGATTTCAACAGGTGCGCAAATATTTAAATTTTTATTATATAGACAGGCCGCTTCAGCAGGCAAAGCCGCAATAATTCCTAGTTTACTCAAACCTTAACTTTCAACAGGTTTCTATAACGAGCCATGGCCCAAAGTGGAAAGTATTTTGTATAACCGTGATATTTTAAATAGAACACGCGAGGAAAACCTGGGGCGGTATAACTATCATTATACCAATGACCATCGCTAGCTTGATTAGATATTAAAAAGTTAACACCTTTTTTAACCATTTCTGTATCAGCTTCGCCAACAGCTAATAAAGAGAGTAATGCCCAAGCTGTTTGATAAGCAGTACTTTCAAAGGGACGACGATGTTTAGGTGGATAATAACTATCATTACTTTCTCCCCAACCACCATCTTCATTTTGCATATCCTGTAAATATGTAACCGCTTTTCTTATGTAGTCTTGCTGTGGATCTTCTTCGGCAAGTTCTAATGCGGTAAGCACTGACCATGTACCATAGATATAGTTAGTGCCCCAGCGGCCAAACCATGAACCATCTTCTTCTTGATCTGATTTTAAGAAGTTAATTGCATCTTTAATAACAGAAGAATATTTCTCTTTATCAGCAAGGCTTAATAAGGCAATAACACGTCCTGTCACATCGGCTGTAGGTGGGTCTAATAGGGCACCATGATCGGCAAAAGGAATTGCGTTTAAATAATACTGTGTATTGTTAACTTCAAATGATCCAAATCCGCCACCATTTGATCGCATACCGGCTACCCATTTAGCCGCACGTTGAATAGGTTCTGAGTATTTTTCTTTGCCAGTACGGTGCATTGCCCAGGCAACCATAGAGGTATCATCGAGATCGGGATAATAATAATTACTGTATTGAAATGCCCAGCCACCGCCTTCAAGTTTCGGTCTAGGTATGCGCCAATCACCGGGTTCATCTCTAAGCTGTCTTTCTTTAAGCCAATCAAGTGAATGTTCTATTTCAGAACTAGTACTTTCTGTGTCTGATTCAATCAAAGATTGTGCTGCAAGGCAGGTGTCCCAGACAGGTGATACACACGGTTGGCAATACATTGTATTACCACGTTTAGTTAATAATGAATCAATCGCTTGTCGTGCTAATTTTCGTTCAGGGCTGTCTTTAGCGTAGCCAAGAATAACTAATGATTCGAATGCATTAACCATGGCAGGGAAAATACCACCGATACCATATTCTTCATTCATTCGATCTAGGAACCATTGTTCGCATTTACGAATGGAATACCGACGTACAAATTTAGGTACAATTTTTTCAGCGAAACGACCTAAATGATCGAGTATAAGAAACGCTCTGGTGAGAGCTGTGGTCACTTTGAAATAATGTTGTTCATCTTCTGGCGGAGTTATAAAAAGTTCTCTTATGTCTATGCCGCGTGGGTTAGCTGCTTTAGGTTTCATTGTGCATAGAATAAATAACGGCACCATAACGGTCCGTGACCAATAAGATACTTTATCAATATGAAATGGAAACCATTTCGGAAGAATTATAACTTCAGCCGGAATAAAAGGCGTCGCTCGCCAAGGTACTTGTTCAAACAGCGCCATTAATATACGTGTAAATACATTACTACGTGCAGCACCACCATGATTCAAAATCATGTTTCTTGCGCGAACCATGTGTTCTTCGTGTGGAGCGTCACCAACAATTTTTAAAGCATAGTAACTCTTAACAGCACAACTGATATCAAAATCGCCCCCAGTATAAAGAGACCATCCGCCATCTTCATTTTGTTGATCACGTAGATATTGAGCAATCTTTAATTCAGTTTCATCATCGATCTCATCGACGAAATGATTCATTAATATATATTCAGCAGGAATGGTGCAGTCAGCTTCAAGTTCGTACACCCAATGACCATCATCATGTTGTTGCTCAAGCAATTTATTTTTTGCAGCTTGAATAGCGTCATCTAAATCAGCTACAGTTTTTTTCGAGTGAGACTCTCCAAGTGTTTGGCTGGAAGAATTTTCGTTGTTACTCACGAGAGTCATTATTAATTATTTTGATTATGTTGTTAGATTTAGTATAGACAGTGCTATTGTTATGACTATGGCAAAGACCGTATTTTCCTTTTTACGATACGAGATATGTACGTATCTTACTGATTTTATCAAAGTTTCTCATGAATATTTGCCATAGGCAAACGACGTCCGCTGAATTGAAATAAATACTCTAGTATTTTGTTTTGACCGACAAAAAGGCTGGTTAATAGGATGGTGGCTTTTACGCTACGGCGACTGATTTTGACTTCCTGCCCTAATGTAAAATCGGGTTTCTGTCTTATTTTTTCCAATGTTAATACCGCCATTCCTAATGCCCATAAGCAAAATTTTCGTAATCCTTTCTCTTTTTCAGGAATCATCAAGGTGTAGCGCAAAGCGTTGTAAACATGAGCATGAGCAACACCGAGTAATTCAATCAAAGCGTCATTAAAACCTTGTGGCATTTCTCCAGGTGTTTTATGTCGAATATCAACTCCATGCTTTTCAAAAATATCACGAGGTAACCAACAGGCACCACGATCATGATCTTCCCAGATATCTTTTAGAATGTTGGTCATTTGAAGTCCTTGACCAAATGACACACCGAGTTCCATCATTTCATCGCGCTGTGCATCGATTTCAGGAGAATGGTCACAAAATAGTTCGGTCAACATTTCACCAACAACACCAGCGACATAATAACAATATTGGTCCATATCTTTCTGATCGGCAACGCCATCAAGGGTTTCAGCATCCTGATAGAGCACCATGCCATCAGCCATAATTTTTACACAGCGCTCTAAAGCAGCACGCTGTCGTTGATTAAAGCTATGTGTAATTCGAATTACCGGCGCCGTATTGGCAATCAAGTCATGTTCTGCTTCAGTCGCAGTAGCTGATAACAATGGAAAGAGTGCTACTGCAAATGAACCTGAATCTTTATTTCCCTGAACAACCTCAATAAAACGTTCTGCATATTCTTTCTTCGATTCAGCAGACATGCTCTTATCATCTTCAATCGTGTCGGCAATTCGACATAAAAGGTAGGCATTTCCGACTACTGTGCAAAGTGGTTCTGGTAATTGTGGAATAGTTAACGCAAAGGTTCTCGAAACGTGCTGCAATATTTCATTTTGATATGCAATATCATCGAGTGGGGTTAAAAATTCGTCTCTGGATTTCATTTACAATGATTATCTCTTTTAAAAACAATAGGATATAACAAACTATCGTTTCATATTATTATGTGTAAGTTAAAAATAGTCAGTTTACTCGTTATTTTGAACCAAATTTACAAAACCATAACCGTTTTCAGCGATGATGCTACAAGGTTTTGTATGAAAATAATGATATTATTCAATAATTAGGCTCGTTTAGGACGCGCACATTACAATTAGAACAGATGGATGTAAATAAATAAGCATCGTCCTTTCCGACATAACATATCAGAAGGCATTATTGATTAAATTACAGTGAGCTCTATTCCAGAAATTATTAATTCGTCTCGCTCGACGAAAACAGAAGGTCATTCTCAAAATGTATGGCTGTCAGATAGTCGAGCTCAGTTATCTGAATTAGAAAAATTGCCACAACAGCTATGCCGGTTAAATGTTCCTTTTAGTATTGTTGAAAATAAATCTGAAAAAGCAATTGCCTTGGGTGGTTCAATTCAGATTGATGATGTTCAGGGAGATATAAACCAATATAGCTTACTCGGATTTTCACCTGCTCAAACTATTAAAGCCTTAGGTGATCAAAGTTTTTGTCACGATTATCACGTTGATTATCCCTATATGGCAGGCTCAATGGCAAACGGTATTGCCTCTGTTGAATTAGTTGAGGCATTAGCAACGAAAGGCATGCTTGCATCTTTCGGTGCAGCTGGATTGTCATTGAATGAAATAGAAACGGCGATCAAAAGATTACAAACATCATTAGGCAATAAAACGCATTGTTATAACCTCATTTATAGTCCAAATGAAATAGGACATGAAGATGCGGTTGTTGATCTTTATTTAAAATACGCTGTGTCATTAATTGAAACATCGGCTTATATGAAGCTAACGTTGCCCGTTGTACGTTATCGAGTTTCAGGGATTTATAAAGATAATCAGGGCAACATTGTTGTTCCCAATAAAATTATAGCCAAAGCATCACGAGTTGAACTTGCCAGCAAATGGTTTAGCCCACCACCGGAAAAATTGTTAAATCAGTTATTAGAGCAGGGTGCGATAACAAAAGAAGAGGCTGACTTAGCTAAACGTATTCCAATGGCACAAGACTTAACAGTCGAAGCAGACTCAGGTGGACATACTGATAATCGTCCAGCGATTACCTTATTACCCACAATGATATCGCTGCGTGATCAATATCAAGAAAAGTATAATTATGAAAATTCACTGCGTGTTGGTGCTGCTGGTGGTATAGCAACGCCTGCATCAGCATTAGGCGCGTTTGCTATGGGTGCTGCTTATATTGTTACCGGTACTGTTAATCAAGCGTGTAAAGAATCAGGTTCGTCTGACATTGTAAGAGAGATGTTGGCTAATGCAGAACAAGCCGATGTCACTATGGCACCAGCGGTCGATATGTTTGAAATGGGTGTGAAGTTACAAGTGTTAAAACGCGGCACTATGTTTGCGATGCGTGGCAATAAACTTTATGACATTTATAAAAAATACGGATCAATAGATGAAATCCCTGAAATAGAAAAAGGGAATTTAGAAAAAACGATTTTTAAAATGTCTTTAACCGAAGTTTGGCAAAAGACGGAAGAATTTTTTAATGATCGTGATCCGCGTCAAGTTGAAAAAGCGGCTAAAGATCCTAAACATAGGATGGCTTTAATCTTCCGTTGGTATTTAGGTTTGTCTTCACGCTGGGCTAATGCCGGTGTAGAAGATCGTCAAGTTGACTATCAAGTTTGGTGTGGACCAGCGATGGGTGCATTTAATGAATGGACACGTGATACGTTTCTTTCTGAAACCAATAATAGAGATGCGGTAAGTGTCGCTATGAATATTTTGTTTGGTGCTGCTATTTTATATCGAATAAATGTTTTACTTAAACAAGGTGTAGAGCTGCCGGTTGCGTTAACGCAATTTAAACCTATGACACACGAAACAATAAAGAATTATTTATCTGAGTAAGTTATGTCAAAGAAAAAAAATAAAAATCAAATGCAACCTCTGGCTATAGTCGGTATCGGTTGTTTATTTCCCAAAGCGGATAACCCTCAAGAGTATTGGACCAATATTCGTGAAGGCGTTGATGCGATAACGGATATTCCTGAGTCGCATTGGAAACCGCAAGATTATTTTGATGCAGATAAAACTGCGCCAGACATGACTTATGCAAAACGTGGTGGTTTTATTAATGCGCAGGATTTTAATCCATTGTTATATGGACTAAGTCCAAACAATATTGAAGCAACCGATACCACACAATTGTTAGGTATGGTGGCAACACGTCAGGCGTTAATAGATGCAAATTATTCAACGGCTAAAGATGCGGGTGATGGGCGTGAATTTGATCGCGATCGCACCAGCGTCATTATGGGTGTGACAGGCACATTGGAGTTAGTTATTCCTCTTGGCGCAAGACTGGGACATCCCATCTGGCGCAAAGCATTAGCTGATGCTGGAATAGATCCGGAAACAACAGAAGATGTTGTACAACGTATTGCTGATGGTTATGTGCCTTGGCAAGAAAATTCATTTCCCGGATTGTTAGGTAACGTTGCTGCCGGTCGTATTGCTAATCGTTTTGATTTTGGTGGAACTAACTGTGTCGTAGATGCGGCTTGCGCAAGTTCGTTAAGCGCATTACATCTTGCGGCAATGGAACTTGATTCTGGTAGAGTCGACATGGCTATTACCGGTGGTGTTGATACCTTCAACGATATTTTCATGTATATGTGTTTTAGTAAAACACCGGCTTTATCACCAACGGGTAATAGTCGTCCGTTTGCGAAAGAAGGTGATGGCACTATTCTTGGTGAAGGTATTGGCAGCGTAATATTAAAACGACTTGATGATGCAAAACGAGACAACGATAAAATTTATGCGGTGTTACGCGGCATTGGATCGTCATCTGATGGACGAGGTAATGCAATCTATGCTCCGAGCGCAGCCGGACAAACCAAAGCGTTATGGAATGCCTATCGTGAAGCAGATGTGTCGCCAAGAAGCATTGAACTAGTTGAAGCACATGGTACTGGCACCTCAGTAGGTGATGCCGTTGAAGCAACAGCATTATCTGGTGTTTATGCTCAAGACAATGAAGATGAAACATGGTGTGCGATTGGATCAGTCAAATCCATGATTGGACATACAAAGGCAGCAGCCGGTGTTGCTGGTCTTATTAAAACAGCGATGGCTTTAAAATATAAAGTCTTGCCACCAAGCATTAAAGTGGATGAACCATTAGAGATGATTAATCCGGGAACATCTCCTGTTTATTTGAATACGGTTAAACGTCCGTGGTTAAAAACACAAGCAACACCACGTCGTGCGGGTTTAAGCTCCTTCGGTTTTGGTGGCAGTAATTTTCATTGTGTGCTTGAAGAAGCCGAAGAAACGAAAACAGATATCGAATGGGATGGCCATGCTTTAATTATTGCTTTAAACGCAGATTCAAAAGAAGAATTAATAAAACAATTGCCTGACTCTTCAATTCTTGTTTCATGGAATGAACTAAGGTTCTTTGCTTATGACTCATGTCAAAGTTTCAAGAGCGATGCAGCACATCGTTTAACGATAGTCATTGAAAAAAGTAATCCTGATGTTACAAAACACATTACTGATATTAAATCGCAATTAAGCTCTTCTTCTGAATCATCTTGGCAAAGACCGGATGGTGTAACTTATAGTTCTGAAGAGAGCAATGACAATGTTGCATTTGTTTTCCCTGGTCAAGGATCGCAATACACAGGCATGTGTCGTGATCTGGCTTGTCAGTTTCCTCAGTTTTTAAATGTATTGGAACAAGCAAACAATATTTTTATAGAAGCAACAGGGAAAGAAAGCCTAGGAAAAGAAAGCTTGGGCGATGTGCTTTATCCCATTCCTGTTTTTTCTAAAGCTGATCAAAAACAACAGGAAGAAAATTT
Source organism: Gammaproteobacteria bacterium (assembly GCA_021773245.1). Taxonomy (GTDB): domain Bacteria; phylum Pseudomonadota; class Gammaproteobacteria; order Eutrophobiales; family Eutrophobiaceae; genus UBA7359. Next base: position 36,816 of record JAJFKK010000126.1, read on the forward strand.
ACGACAAACACAAAATGCACAGCCTGCCATCGGTGCGGTGAGCCTTGGTGTATTAAACGTATTAAATCATTTCTCGGTAAAACCAAAAGCAGCAATTGGTCATAGTTACGGCGAATTAACTGCACTGTCTGCAGCAGGTTTGTATGACGCTGAAACATGTCATCGCTTATCCCGAATTCGTGGCGAATTAATGGCCGCAGGTGAAGGTGATCGTGGTTCTATGTTGGCGGTTGTAGCATCTTATGAACAAGTAGAATCATTATTAAAAGAAAACAATATAGAATTGGTTATTGCCAACCACAATTCGCCAACTCAGGTTGTTTTATCAGGTGCCACTGATCAAATAGATGCTTTTGCAAAGGTCGCTAAAGCTGAAAAAATACGGGCAATTAAATTACCTGTTGCTGCTGCATTTCATAGTTCCTTTGTTGCTGACGCTGCAAAACCTTTCGCTGCAGCAATGGCTCCATTTGAGTTTGATAAAAATACTTATCAAGTATTATCAAATACAACAACAGATGCTTATCCTGAAGATACGGATGCAGCGAAACAATTATTAGCGAATCAATTAGCTTCACCAGTGCGTTTTGTTGAACAAGTAGAAAAACTTTATGCAGAAGGTATTACGACTTTTGTTGAAGTTGGTCCGGGTAAAACATTAACCGGATTAATTAATTCAATTCTTGCAGGCAAGGCAGTTATAACAGTTGCAATTGATGCCTCAGTTGGTAAGAAGGAAGGTCAATATGATCTAGCTCTGGTATTAGCGACATTAGCGGCACATGGACAACAAGTTGAACTTAGTAAATGGGATGGCGCTTGTTCAGAAATGGAAAGACCAGCAAAAGACGCAAAGCCAGCAATGACGATAGCGATAAGTGGTGCGAATTACATGATGCCACGTGAACCACGTCCACCAAGACAACCTAAACAAGTAACGAATACCATGACGGATGATGTAAAAACTAATGTTTCTAATAAGAAAACTGAACTAGTAACAACAGGAAATCCTGTTGCCAGTAATGGTTTATTACAAGCAACTCAAGAAAGTATCATTGCTTTACAAAAAATGCAGGAACATACCGCGCGTTTACATCAACAGTATCTTGAAGGACAAGAAACAGCACAAAAATCAATTCAATCATTGTTAGAGCAACAGCAGCGATTAATGTCAGGACAACCATTAGCTGCTCCTATGCAACAGACAGCACAGGTAAGCACGCCAGTACAAGTAAATACTGAAATAATAAAAGCGGAATCAATTAAAGCTCCTATAAAAGAAATACATGAAACGATACAAGCAACTCCAGCTCAAGATGAACAATCGGATGTTGATATTAATAATTTGTTATTAAAGGTTGTTTCAGAAAAGACCGGTTATCCTTTAGAGATGTTAAGCCTTGATATGAGTCTGGATACGGATTTAGGTATTGATTCAATCAAGCGTGTTGAAATTCTTTCAGCTTTGCAGGAACAATTACCATGGTCACAAACGGTTAATCCGGAAGAGCTTGGTACTTTTCAATTCTTGCAACATATTGTTGAGTTTATTGCTGCGGGCAGGCCTGTAGGAACATCAATAAGTACAGCAGAAAAATCAGAAGTTACAACAACTCCTCAAATTAATGATAACTTTGCCAAAGTTTTATTGGAAATTGTCTCAGAGAAAACAGGTTATCCAATAGAGATGTTGGAACTAGATATGAATCTGGATAGCGATCTCGGTATCGATTCGATTAAGCGTGTTGAAATTCTATCAGCCTTACAAGAGGCGATGCCTGAATTACCAACGATTAGCCCGGATGAATTGGCTCAGTTACAAACTTTACGTTCTATTACAGAATTGTTTGTTTCTGAACAAACAGAGTCCGTCTCTGCTACTCAGGCAGTAAATACCATTAACGGTTTTGCAGATACCTTGTTAGAAGTCGTTGCAGATAAAACCGGATACCCAGTCGATATGCTTAATCTGGAAATGAATCTGGATAGCGATTTGGGTATCGACTCAATTAAACGTGTTGAAATTTTATCTGCAATACAAGAATGCATGCCTGAATTACCTTCGGTAAGTCCGGATGATATGGCGACCTTGCAAACATTACAGTCTATTGTTGATGTATTTAATATTTCAGAGAATCAGAAATCATTGCCAACAATAAGCAATGATTCAAATTTGTCAGAGGTATTACTCGAAGTTGTTGCAGATAAAACTGGTTATCCGGTTGATATGTTAAATTTAGAAATGAATTTAGATAGCGACCTCGGAATTGATTCAATCAAACGAGTAGAAATCTTATCAGCATTACAAGACAAAATGCCGAACCTTCCAGTCGTAGCAGCAGATGATTTAGCAGCATTACAAACGTTACAACAAATCATTGAGTATATGAATGAGCAGGTTGTGAGCGAAAACAAAGTAACTCCGGTTACAGTAGATAAAGAAGAAACAATTGAAAATAATAAAGAATCACGAATTGTTAGAAGCGTTGTTCATCTTGTTGAGATTGATGATGCAGAGGCCAGGCAGAAGGTAGACTTTAATAAAGACAAAGAAATCTGGATTACTAAAGAAGCTGGTGAATTGTCTGAGCAATTAGCAGTCTCTTTAGAAGGTAAAGGTTATAAAACAAAGCTGATTAATAATGAACAAGAAGTAAAAGGTGACTTTGGTGCCTTGATTATTTGCGCCAAAGCAGAAGCAGATAAACAATATTTGCTTGATACGTTTAGTTTAATTCAACGTTGTGCTAATAGTTTAAAAAGGTCAAAAGGCATACTTGCTTCAATCACTTCATTAGGTGGTGACTTCGGGTTTGAAAAAAGCATTGAAGGAAATCCGATTCAAGCTGGGTTGTATGGCATTATCAAAACTGCCGATAAGGAATGGCCAGAAGTTAATTGCAAGTCAATTGATATCAATACTACGACAACATCACTCGAGATAATTCAAAGTGAACTCTTCCTTGACGGGCCATTAGAAGTTGGTTTAGCTGAAGAGCAAGCTAAACAACTCATGTTGGAAGAAGAGGAACTCTCTAAAATAAAACAAGAACGAACAGCTTTAAATCAGGATGATCTTGTTGTTATTTCTGGTGGTGCTCGCGGTGTCACTGCAGAAGTAGCTGTTAAGTTAGCTGAAACATATCAATGTTCCTTATTATTGCTCGGTCGTAGTTCGCAGCCAGAAAATGAACCTGATTGGTTATCGTCACTATCCGATGCGGCAAGTATCAAGAAAGCAATTATGGATAATAATGAAGAAAAATTACGACCTGCTGATTTAGAGAAACAATACCAATCCATACTGGCGAATCGAGAAATTAGAACAACGCTAGATCGAATTGTAAAAACTGGAGCTAAAGCTGAATATGTATCTGTTGATGTCACTAATTCTGATGCGGTATCAAATGTTATTGATTTGGCCAGAATTGAATTAGGTAATGTCACCGGAATAATACATGCTGCCGGTGTACTTGCTGATCGATTAATAGAAGATAAAACAGAAGAACACTTTAATACGGTTTACTCTACTAAAGTTGATGGTTTTCAGAGCCTAATATCTGCAACTGAGAATGACACATTAAAATTGGTCGTTCTATTTTCATCAACAACAGCAAGACTCGGACGTAAAGGTCAGGTTGATTACGCTGCTGCAAATGAAATATTAAATAAACGAGCAGTATTAGAAAGTCAAAATAGAAAAGGATGTAAGGTGTTGTCCGTTAATTGGGGTCCATGGGATGGTGGCATGGTTACACCTGCATTAAAGAAACTGTTTTCAGAAGAAGGTGTTGGCGTTATTGGATTAAAAACTGGCGCAGAATATTTGATTAATGAAATAGAATCTGATGGCCCTGTAGAGATTGTTGTCCTTGGTGAATCAGACAATATATTGAAAAAAATACCATTAAATAATTATTCGGCATCTTCAGTTGAAAGTAGCGATCTATCTATCGCTTTTGAACGAGATCTTTCTGTTAATACACATCCGTTTCTTAAGTCACATGTAATGAATGAACAAGCTGTCTTACCTGTGGTGGTTATTATTGAATGGTTCGCACATGGCGCATTACATTTGCATCCTGGTATGCAATTTAATGGATTCGATGATTTCCGTGTTTTTAAAGGAGTTACTTTGAAAGCCGATGAAAATATTCGTTTGAGAATTCTCGCTGGTAATATTATACATAAAGGAGATGTTTCTTTAGTGCCTGTAGAGTTACGTTCTGATGATTTATTACATGCGAGTGCTGTGATGATACTGGCAGATAGTTATGAGACTAATGTTCTACCACAATTAAAACCTGTTAATGAGAAGTACAATAAAAAACAAGGCGAATATTATCAAAATGGACAGCTGTTTCATGGACAAGACCTACAAGGCATTAGCGAAATAACAGATTGTAATGATAAAGGCATTGTTGCCAATGTAAATGTAGCACCACAGCCATCAGCCTGGATAACACAACCAATACGTTCGAGTTGGTTAGCAGAACCTTTAGTGCTTGATTCTGCATTTCAGATGATGATTCTTTGGAGTTTTGAAGAAAATGGAATTGCATCATTACCAACAGCCATTGCCAGCTATCGTCAATACCAACGCAGTTATCCAAAAGATAGCGTTAAAATAGTTGTTAATGTTGATGAGCAAACTAAACACCGCGCGAATGCAGCAATCGAATTTCTTGATAGCAAAGGTCAGTTAATTGCATTAATCGATGGCTATGAATGTGTTCGTGATGGTTCATTGCAAACGGCATTTAAGAAAAATCAACTAAATCTTGAAGCAATATAAAAGTTTAGATTTTATAAATCTGAGCGAGTAATAATTTAATGGCAGAACGAATAGCAATTGTTGGTATTGGCGGTGTTTTTCCTGGCTCCAGTAATCTAGATGAATTCTGGAAAAACATTCTTGATGCAAAGGATACTGCGGTTAATGTTGGAGCAGATCGTTGGCGTCTCGAAGCTAATGACTTGTATTCTCCAGAATTAGCAGCGGACAAAGTCAATTCTCGCCGCGCCTGTCTGATTCAAGACTTTAAGTTTAATCCTGCTGGATTTAATGTTGATGCTTCTCTGCTTCAACGTCTGGATCCAATGTATCAAATTTTATTACATGCCGGTCGGGATGCTTGGGCCGATGCAAAGACTGATGCAATAAACAAAGAGCGTGTTGGTATTGTCATTGGAAATATCGCATTGCCTACAGAATCATCTTCACAATTTAGTGATGAAGTATTTAAGCAACTGTTCGAAGCACAACTAAATATTGAACAGAATAATAATAAAGAAAGTGTTGAGCCATTAAATCGTTATGTTGCTGGATTACCTGCTGGCTTGTTGGCAAAAGCATTAGGTTTTGGCGCAGGAGCTTATACATTAGATGCGGCCTGTTCTTCTTCTCTTTATTCCTTAAAGTATGCAATTGATGAATTAATTGCTGGACGTACTGATGTAATGTTGGCTGGTGGCTTATCTCGGCCAGATTGTTTGTATACGCAAATGGGTTTTTCACAACTCAACGCTATTTCTAAATCAGGACGTTGTTCTCCTTTCGATAGTAAAGCCGATGGTCTGGTTGTCGGTGAAGGTTCGGGTATTTTTGTGCTTAAGCGTTTAAGTGATGCTATAGAACAAGATGATCATGTTTACGCAACGATTGAAGGTATTGGTTTATCGAATGATATTGAAGGCAATATCATGTCGCCGGATTCTGAAGGTCAAGGTCGTGCCATGCAATCAGCATATGAGATGGCCGGTTGGAAACCAAACCAGGTACAACATATTGAATGTCATGGTACCGGTACTCCAGTTGGTGATGGCGTTGAGTTCACATCATTAAAAAATCTTTGGAAAAGTCATAATGTCGATGGCGAATGTATTATTGGTTCTGTTAAGAGTAACGTTGGTCATTTATTAACTGCTGCCGGTGCAGCAGCATTAATGAAAACCTTGTTGGCAATGAAGCACGGCGTATTACCACCTACTGCAAACTATGAATCTCCTTCGAATAAAATCGATTTAGCTAACAGTCCATTTAAAGTATTAGATGTAGCTGAAGCATGGGATGTTGAAAACAATGTGCCTCGGCGTGCGGCGATAAGTGGCTTTGGTTTTGGCGGTATTAATGCTCATATTCTTCTTCAACAATACTTGCCAGAAAATAATGAAACTTTATCTGATGTTAATACTGAAATAAATAAAATAGACATCGCAATAATTGGTTTGGAGTCACGTTTAGGTCCATGGAGTAATCAACAAGAATTTGATGAAACTGTATTGTTTGGTACAGATGAAAAATTGAAGCAGCCAAGTAATTGCTGGGGAGCTGATTGCAAGAATGTTCAAGGCTATTTAATTGATGAAGTCAAAATACCTTTAGGTCGTTATCGAATTCCACCCGCAGAATTAAAAGAGATGTTGCCTCAACAACTACTTATGTTAGAAGTTGCGGCAGATGCTTTGCAGGACGCAGGGCTTTCAGAACTTTCTGATGAGCAACAATGCAGAACAGGTGTATATATAGGCATTGCACTTGATTTGAATACAACAAACTTTCATTTTCGCTGGATGCAGAAGAAATATGCGAGTGAATGGCTTAAGAAATTGGGCATTAAATTAAATGATACTGATTTATCTGAATGGATAGAAAACCTTAAACAAGCATTTGGTCCAGCTTTAACAGCTAATAGAACGATGGGAGCGTTAGGAGGTATTGTTGCCAGTCGTATTGCGCGTGCATTTCGTATTGGCGGTCCTGCGTTTACTATTTCATCCGAAGAAACGTCTGGGTTGCATGCGCTGGAATCAGGTGTTCGTGCTTTACAACAAAATGAACTTGATCAGGCTATTGTTGGTGCTGTTGATCTTGCCAGTGATATCAGAGCCGTAAAAGGAAATATTGCTGAAATCGATAGTATTGCCGATGGTGCAACTGCCTTTGTGTTAAAACGACATGAAGATGCAATGCGAGATGGCGATAAGGTATACGCTACAATCAAAGGTATTGGTGCTGCTTCAGCTGGTGGATGCGATATAAAACCTGAACAATCAGCAATGATAACGGCTATTCAAAACGCCTGTTCAGATGCACAGTGTCATTTAGATAAGATTGATTTTGTTAGTCAGGCAGCGAAAACTAATGCCGTTGATATTCCTGTTTTAAAAAATGCTGAAATAAGTAAATTTTCTTTAGGTAATTCTGGTGCCGCAAACGGCTTAATGAGTGTAGCAAGTACGATTAGTGCCTTACACCACTGTATCCAACCAGGTGATAATCATTCAAAACCACATTATTGGTTAAGAGATCGAATTAAAGGCTCAAGACAGGCATTGGTAAATGCTACAAGTATTGATGGTAATTGTGTCAGTGTGGTTTTGGAACAAGCAGACACGGATATTAATGTTAAAAATATATCATCAAAACTAATTACATTATCTGCAAGTACTAAAGAATTATTAATAGCTAACCTTAATGCTTTGTCTTTTAATGATGTTGTTGTAGATAAACAGGAAAAGCATCGCATTGTTATATTAGTTGATGATGAAAAAGAATTTAATCAGGTTCGAAATGAAGTCATAACTGCAATAGAAAATAACATTTCCATTGATAATGGGCATTGTTTTTATTCTGCATCGCTTTTAGCGGAAGAGGGTAAGCTTGCTTTTGTTTATCCAGGTTCTGGCAATCATTTCTTTGGTATGGGACAGGAATTAGGAGTCACTTTTCCTGATGTATTGGAAAAATTAGATGACGAAAATGAAACTCTGGCGACACAATTTGCACAGGGGCGTTTCTGGAAAAAAGATGATGGCAAGGAACTGAGTCATGAAGAAGTCATTTTTGGTCAAGTTTGGTTAGGTACTTTTGTTAGTGATGTTGTTGCCAGTTTTGACATCAAGCCTGATGCGGTTATCGGATATAGCTTAGGTGAAACAGCAGGTTTCTTTTCAACGCGTACATGGACAGCGCGAGATGAAATGTTAAAACGAATTCAGCAAAGCACCTTGTTTACAGAAGAACTCGCGGGCCCTTGCACCTCTGTACAAAAAGCATGGGGAACGGCTAAACCTGTCGATTGGGCATTAGGTGTGATTAACACCAGTGCGGATAAGGTCAAAGCTGCAGTAGAAAAATATGAACATGTTTATTTACTGATTATTAATACACCGAATGAATGCGTTATTGGTGGTGATAAAACCGAATTAAATAAAGCCGTTAAAGAACTTAATGCGCAATACCACCCTTTGTCAGGAGTCACGACAGTACATTGTGAAGTTGCAAAGCCTGTCGAAAAAGCTTATCGCGATTTGCACATCTTTGAAACGACACCACCGAAAGATGTCACGTTTTATAGTGGCATACGTGGTGGTGCTTATGAAGTTACACAAGATTCTGCTGCAGATTCGATTTTGGATCAGGCATTAGCACCGTTTGATTATACGAAAGTGATTAATAGCGCTTATGAAGATGGCGTACGTTTGTTTGTTGAAATGGGGCCAGGCGGTTCTTGCACACGGATGATTGATAAAATTCTTGAAGATAAGCCTCATTATGCAAAAGCAGTTTGTGTTAAAGGAAAAAATAGTGTCGATAATGTATTGCAGTGTTTGGCCAGACTATATGTTGAAGGTATAGACGTAAACTTTTCAAAATTACAAACTCATAAAGCTAATGATAAAATAGAATATAAAAACTTTATCAGTGTTAAAACAGGTGGTGAGTCATTCAAAGTTCCGCAGCCATCTATATCGAAACCGGATGTGATTAAAGATCTGCAATTTGAAGTAAAAGATAATGTTATTGAATTAAGTAATACGTTAAAAAATGTTACGCCATTGCCAATGGCTGCTAATGACGGTTTTCAACCTATGATTCAACAGATGCAATTAACTGAACAGGCTCGTGCAGAAGCACAGGAAACATTTTTGCGTGTTAGACAAGGAATGACAGAAACACTAACGCAAGCTATTAATATGCAAATGCAATTGTTGGGTAATTCGGATGTGGATTTATCTCAAGCATCGATAGTTCCTGATAGATTAGAAAAAGTTGAATGTTTATTTGATAGAGAACAGTGCATGGAGTTTGCAATCGGTTCAATTGGCAAAATGCTTGGATCTGAATTTGCTGATATTGATCAATATTCAACACGTGTTCGGCTTCCTGATGAACCTTTAATGTTGGCTGACCGGATATTAGAAATTGAAGGAGTAGAAGATTCATTAAAAGACGATCCTAATACTAATGGACGTGTTGTGACCGAACATGATGTATTGCCGGGCGCATGGTATTTGGATCAAGGACGCATTCCAACCTGCATTGCAGTAGAGGCTGGTCAGGCTGATTTATTTTTATCAGGTTATTTAGGAATAGATCATATTACCAAAGGTCTGGCAGTTTATAGATTATTAGATGCGAAAATAACCTTTCATGGTTCTTTACCTAAAGCCGGTGAAACGATTCATTATGATATTCGTATTGAAGAGTTTTTCCGTCAGGATGATACCTATCTATTCCGTTTTAATTTTGAAGGTACTGTTAATGGTCAGCCGCTATTAACGATGACAGAAGGTTGTGCCGGTTTCTTTACGCAACAGGAATTGGATGCGGGCAAAGGTATAGTGTTGACGAATATAGAGAAGCAACCAGCGCAAGGTAAATATACTAAAGATTGGAAGCAACTTATTGCTATGCAAGTTGAAAGTTATAGCGATGAACAATTAACTGCCCTACGACAGGGTGACTTAGCAGCCTGTTTTGGTGAGTCATTTAAGAATATTGATTTGATTAATCCGGTTGGTTTACCTAGTGGTCGTATGACGTTGGTTCATCGCATACTTAAACTCGATCCAAATGCAGGGCGTTTTGGAATAGGCCAAATTACAGGTGAAGCAGATATTCATCCGGATGATTGGTTTCTGACTTGTCACTTTGTAGATGATCGCGTTATGCCAGGTACATTAATGTATGAATGCTGTCTTCATACTCTACGTGTTTACTTATTGCGCATGGGTTGGATTGGCGAAGAAGATGAATTTGTTTATGAACCCATTATTGGTGAAGTCAGTCAGTTGAAATGTCGAGGACAAGTCACAGAAGAAACCAAAGCAGTTCAGTATGAAATTACATTAAAAGAAATTGGTTATCGTGAAGATGGCACACCTTATGTATTAGCCGATGCCTTAATGTATGGTGACCATCGCGCTATTGTGCAGATGAAAAATATGTCTGTTCAATTAAGTGGTTTGAAAAAAGAAAAACTGGAAGCATTGTGGCAAAACAAAAACTCAATAGAAACAAAACAGGTTTTATTTGATAATGAATCAATACTTGCTTTTGCTACTGGCAAGCCGTCTGAAGCTTTTGGTGATCGATATAAAATATTTGATAGCGGACGAAAGATTGCAAGACTACCTGGACCACCGTATAAATTTTTAGATCGTATTGTTTCTATTAAAGATTGCGAACAATGGGTCTTGAAAGCAGGCGGTACTATTGAGGCGGAATATGATGTCCCTACCGATGAATGGTATTTTACTGAAGATAACCAACCCTATATGCCTTTTGCGGTATTACTGGAAGTGGCATTACAGCCATGTGGTTGGTTAGCCGCTTATTTAGGTTCTGCTTTGACCAGCGATGTTGATATTTCATTTAGAAATCTCGGTGGCACGGCAACACAATATATAAAAGTAACGCCGGAGATAGGAACGCTTACTACTAAAGTGAAAATGACCAGCGTTTCACAATCGGGCGGTATGATTATTCAGACTTATGAATACGAAATGACATCAGATCAGGGGCTGGTCTATAAAGGCGATACCAACTTTGGCTTTTTCTCCAAGCAAGCTTTGGCTGATCAGATCGGAATTCGTGATGCCAAACCTTATGTTTCTACAGAACTGGAGCAACGAGTTCAATCCTTTACTTACCCGACAATTGCTCCTATGCCAGCAGATATGATGCGAATGTTGGATGAGATTAGTCTGTTTGATACTGAAGGCGGGCCAAATAATCTCGGTTTTATAGAAGGGACTGCTAAAGTTAAAGAAGATGCCTGGTTTTTTAAGGCACATTTTTACGAAGATCCAGTCTGGCCTGGATCATTAGGCTTGGAGTCGTTCATGCAATTATTGAAAGTATTTGCCTGGGAACGTTGGCAGGATGAGTTGAAAATAGGTGAGTTTGTCTTTGAAAGCATGGCTTTGAATCATCTTCATAAATGGGTGTATCGAGGCCAAATTTTGCCTGTAGATGAGCAAGTCACTATTCAGGCTGTGATAACCGAGATTGATGATGCTACTAAAACTATTAAGGCGGATGGTTTTTTGACTGTAGATGGAAGAATTATCTACCAGATGAAAGATTTTGCCCTCCGAATCGCATAGAATGAACCGATGAAATATTCACGCGTACATATGGAATCCATCGGCTATGAATTGCCACCGGTAGTGATTACTTCTGATGACCTCGAGCAACGTCTAATGCCTATGTATGACGCGCTCCATATAGCGCCTGGGCAGTTAGAAGCTTTGACGGGTATTCATGAACGTCGCTGGTGGGAAGAAGGGCATATTTTGTCTGATGGTGCTGCAAATGCGGCTCGAAAGGCGCTAGATCAGTCAAATGTCGAGGCAAAAGACGTAGAAGCACTGGTTTACACCGGTGTTTGCCGAGAAAACTTCGAACCAGCAACCGCTTGTGCCGTAGCAGCTCAATTGGGTATCAGTGATGATGCCAATATCTATGATATTTCCAATGCTTGCTTGGGTGTTATGAACGGGATCATTGATATCGCCAATCGCATCGAATTAAAGCAGATCCGTGCCGGTATGGTCGTATCGTGCGAGACCTCACGCGAAATCGTTGAAATTATGATCGAACGCATGTTGAAAGATAAAACGATAGATATGTTCTCCAGCTCTCTGGCGACTTTAACGGGTGGTTCGGGTGCTGCTGCAGTTTTACTGACTGATGGCTCTTTTGATAATAAAGAAACACATCGCTTGATGGGTGGCGCAAATCAATCTGCTCCGGAACATCACAAACTTTGCCGTTGGGGCGTTTCAATATCACCAGTAGCCATCGGTGAATTTGTCTTTTCTCCTGATAAATTATTAGCGGCAATTGATCAGGTAATGGAACCTGACGTTATTCCTTCAGTGGTTAAAGAAGTAATGTCCAGTGATAAATTGCCACCCGCTTTATCCAGCATGTTACCCAAAGAAAAGCTACCGGCGGCACTGTCTGAATTCATGTCGACCGATTCTGTCTCCGTTTTAAAGCATGGCGCCATCTTAGGTGTAAAAACCTGGGGTACATTTTTAACGAGAATGGGTTGGGCTAGAGATCAGGTTGATAAAGTGATTTGTCATCAGGTCGGCGAAGGCCATCGAGATACAATATTAAGAGAGCTTGGTATCGCGCCTGAAAAAGATTTTAGTACCTATAAATATCTTGGCAATATCGGGACTGTCTCGGTGCCCTTAACAGCAGCAATTGCTGATCAAAGACAGTTCTTAAAGAAGGGCGATCGTGTTAGTTTTCTTGGTATCGGTAGTGGATTAAACTGCCTAATGCTTGGTTGGGAATGGTAATAACTCTATTCTTTTGTTTTATCAGATTTTATTTAGCTTAATAATATCACTCCAATTTTTTTCTCTTGTATTCTCGTAATCAATGGATACGGAAAATCCTGACAGTACTCAAGAACGACGTAAAATTATCCATGTCGATATGGATGCGTTTTATGCTTCAGTTGAACAAAGAGATAACCCTGAGTATAAAGGTAAACCTGTCGTAGTTGGCGGTACACCCGAGCAACGCGGTGTTGTCGCTGCCTGTAGTTATGAAGCTCGTAAATTTGGTATCCATTCAGCAATGCCTGCGGCACAAGCATATAAAAAATGTCCGAAAGCTATTTTTTTAAAACCACGCTTTACAGCCTATAGAGAAGTATCCGCACAAATTCAAGATGTGTTTCATCAATTTACAGAACTAGTCGAACCCTTATCACTTGATGAAGCTTATCTCGACGTAACAAATAATCAGGAATTTTCAGGTTCGGCAACATTAATAGCCAAGCAAATAAAAAAAATAATTAAAGAAAAGACAGACCTTAATGCTTCGGCAGGCATTTCCTATAATAAATTTTTAGCGAAGATAGCCTCTGATATGGATAAACCGGATGGATTGTTTCTTATTACACCCGAACAAGGTCCCGAATTTATAAAAACGCTTCCAATACGAAAGTTTCATGGAATTGGAAAAGCAACTGAAAAGCGAATGAATGCAGTTGGTATACATACTGGAAATGATCTTCTGCAAAAAAGTTTGAATGAACTCGTTATGAAATTTGGTAAAGCAGGTCATTTTTATTTTGATATTGCACGTGGCATTGATTTACGTCCGGTTAATAATAAACGAGAGAGAAAATCTCTAGGGAAAGAAACGACATTTAGTGAAGATATAGGTGATACGGGTGAAATGTTTAAAGTACTTGATGAACTTTCAAATAGTGTCGCAAGAAGTCTTTTTGAAAAACAACTGGTAGCGAAAACGATTACTCTGAAGGTTAAATACGCAGATTTTGAATCAATTACGCGTAGTCGAACAATTGAAAAACCAACACAATCTGCCAGTAACATAACAAAATTAGTAAAAGAACTATTAAAAGATACAGAGGCAGGGAATCGCAAAGTACGTCTTCTGGGTGTAAGTACCTCAAAGTTACAGGAAAAAGGATTAAAAGGTATAGATAAAACAGAACAAATGGATTTGCTCTAATTATATTTCTATTGAAAAGTTTCGAAGTATTTGGCTTGGTGATTAGAGTAATATTCAGTAAACTAGTTATCTTTTTATATTAAAACCAATAACTTATGAAATATCCGGATTATCCCTCTGAGTCTTCTTGCTATACATCAGTCAATGGTAGAAGAATGCATTATCTTGAAGGCGGTAATGATAAATCTGAAGTAGTAGTTATGGTACATGGTAACCCTAGTTGGTCTTTTTACTATCGCCATCTATTTAGTGCACTCATTGAAAAATACCATTGTGTTGTACCTGATCATATTGGTATGGGTTTATCGGATAAGCCTGGTAATGAATATGAATTTACATTGAAACAGCGAGTAGACGATCTTAATGTGCTTCTAAGTTCGCTTGGTGTAGATAAAAATATAACTCTAATTGTTCATGATTGGGGAGGCATGATCGCTATGGCTTACGCCACGCGTTATCCAGAAAAGATAAAACGTTTGGTGATCTCTAATACGGCCGGTTTTCATATTCCGAAAGGAAGAGAAGTTCCTTGGCAATTAAAGCTAAGTCGTACTCCAATAATAGGCGCTTTATTAATTCAGGGATTAAATGCATTTTGTCGAGGTGGCGTTATTCAATGCGTAACCCGTAATCCGATGAGTAATGAAATAAAGAATGCTTATTTAGCGCCATATGATAGTTGGGCTAATAGATTGTCTGTATTACGTTTTGTTGAAGATATTCCGCTAGATAAAAAGCATCCTACTTACGATCTTGTTGATGAAGTAGATAAAAACCTAGATCAGTTTTCTAATTTACCCATGTTAGTTTGCTGGGGTTTAAATGACTTTGTGTTTGACCAATATTATCTTGATGAATGGAAGAAACGAATGCCGAATGCAGAATTTCATGAATTTGATGCTGGACACTACTTATTGGAAGATGCGGGCGATGAAGTTATACCAATTATTCAAAAATTTATTAGTAGTAATCCTCTCGGTTAATCTTTCATGATTACGGCAAATATTGCATCTCATTTACCTGTGATGGCAAAAAAACAACCTGATACCTATGCTGTTGTTAAACAGAATAAGAATAAATCAAAAAAATCATTATATGACACGGCTTATACCTACAAACAGCTGGATGAAGAAAGTAATCTCATTGCTAATGGATTAGAAGCATATGGAGTAAAGAAAGGAACAAGAACTGTTCTTATGGTGCAGCCAGGACTTGATTTTTTTGCTTTGGTATTTGCATTATTTAAACTCGAAGCGATTCTTGTCGCGGTTGACCCTGGTATGGGAGTTAAGAACTTAGGAAAATGTTTAAAAGACGCTGAGGCCGAAGTCTTTATTGGAAATACAAAGGCGCATTACGCTAGGGTTATTTTAGGCTGGTCAAAAAAAACTATACATAAAAATATTCTGGTTGGAGATAACCCGTTAATTAGTCCCTTTATAACAAGTTTAAATAAGATAAAGGAACTTGGAAAAAAAACAGATCGAGAAAGCACTAACACAAAAGCTGAAAATATTGCCGCAATACTTTTTACTAGTGGTAGTACAGGCATACCTAAAGGTGTGGTTTATACACATGCGAATTTCACAGCACAAGTCGATACATTAAAACAACTCTATCATATTCAAGCTGGTGAAATAGATCTGGCAACATTTCCATTATTTGCATTGTTTTCGCCAGCATTAGGGATGACTTCAATTGTACCAATAATGGATTTCACTAAACCGGGTTCTGTCAATCCGATAAGAATTATAGATGCTGTAACACAATATAAATGTACCAATATGTTTGGTTCTCCAGCATTACTTAATCGTGTAGGAAAATGGAGTGAGAATAAAAATATTAAATTAGGCTCTTTAAAACGAGTACTTTCAGCCGGCGCTCCTGTTGCTCCATTAGTACTAGGGAGGTTTAAAAGTTTATTAAATAAAGAAACTCAGATATTTACTCCTTATGGCGCGACTGAATCATTACCTGTTAGCTCTATAGGTAGCGATGTAATTTTGAAAGAAACAGCTAAAGAAACAGCAAAAGGTAAAGGTGTCTGTGTCGGGCAGCCTGTACCTAATCTTGATATAAGAATTATTAAGCTAACTGATGACATTATTTCTGAATGGAGTGATGATTTAGAATTGCCGGCGATTAAGATTGGTGAAATCTGTGTTAAAGGCCCTCAGGTTACGCGTTCTTACTATAATCGTAATAAAGAAACAGGATTAGCAAAAATTAGAACGGGTGATAGTTTTTATCATCGTATGGGAGATATTGGTTATCTCGACTGGCAAGACAGGCTTTGGTTTTGTGGCCGAAAGAGCCAACGAGTTATAACTGAATCAGAAATAATGTTTACCATATGTTGTGAAGCAATTTTTAATGCACATCCATTTGTTTTTCGATCTGCACTTGTTGGCGCAATAAACAAAAATATAGTAATCCCTGTAATATGCATTGAACTTGAATCTGAGAATAAGAGGTTTAACAAAAAAGAACTTATAGACGAGTTACTCGTATTAGCATCTGCATCTGAAGTGACTAAAAACATTAAGCATGTCCTTTTTCATTCTGGTTTTCCTGTTGATATTCGTCACAATGCAAAAATTGGACGTGAAAAATTAGCAGAATGGGCAACAGAGGAATTATTTTGAAAGCGTTAGTTACAGGTGGAGGAGGCTTTCTTGGTGGTGAAATTGTCAAAGCATTATTAAAAAGAGGTGATAGTGTTAAAACAATTCAGCGTGGTAATTATCCTTTTTTGAATGAACTTGGTGCTGAGTCTATCCGCGGTAATCTAACACAACTGGATGATGTTAATGACGCAATTAGTGGATGTGATATCGTTTTTCATGTCGCAGCAAAAGCAGGAGTGTGGGGCGATTATAATGGCTATTACCAGTCAAATGTCGTTGCTACCAAAAATGTACTAGAAGCCTGTCGAAAAAATAATGTTAAATATCTAATTTATACTAGTACGCCAAGTGTTGTTTTTAATGGTGATAATGAAGAAGGTATCAACGAATCAGAACCATATATAAAAGAATATTTTAATGCGTATCAAAAAACAAAATCGATAGCAGAAAAATTAGTTCTTGAAAATAATGATGAAGGGCTTAAGACTGTCGCATTGAGACCGCATTTAATCTGGGGTCCTAATGATCCCCATCTTGTACCTAGAATTATCAGTCGAGCAAAAGCGGGACGTTTAAAGCTGGTTGGCAATAGAAACAATAAAGTTGACTCATGCTATATAGATAATGCTGTGCAGGCACATATGCTCGCAGCTGATTGTCTTCAGAAAAATATTGATTGTGCTGGGAAAGTCTATTTTATCAGTAATGATGAACCAATTGGCATGGCTGATTTAATTAATAAAATATTGTCCGCAGCAAAGTTACCTTCTGTTAATAAAACTATTCCTGTTTCTGTAGCGTATGTTGTTGGATTTGTTCTAGAAAAAATATATAAATTATTTAATATAAAAAACGAACCGATAATGACTCGATTTGTTGCAAAACAACTATCTACATCACATTGGTTTGATCTAAGTGCAGCTAAAAATGATTTAGGTTACCGGCCAAAAGTCAGTATTGATGAAGGCATGATAAGGCTTGAAGAATCACTTGCAGAAGAAATAACTTAATGAATAATAGTCTTCAATTTTTAGATAAAAAAATTGAATTATCAAATGATAAAATTCATGTGTTTTTATTAAATCTTGAGGAATTTAATTACAAAGAATTTCTATTTTGTTTGTCAGAAGAAGAAAGTGAAAGAGCAACTCGATTAAAAGTAGAAGAAAAAAAGAAACAGTTTGTTGTTACTAGAGCTGTGTTGCGAAAGTTGTTGTCAAAAAGTTTGAGTAAAGTGGAAGAGGAAATAGTTTTCTTATATGGACAACATAAAAAACCCTATATAGAAAATAAACTTAATAATAAGTCAGTTGAGTTTAATATTTCACACTCTGGTGAATATGCACTTATAGCGATTACACTTGACCGTAAAGTAGGAGTTGATATTGAAAAAATCAATAATGATGTGGATTATCAATCATTGTCTAAACGATTTTTTAGTGAAAAAGAAAATAAAGAGTTAGATAAGACGGATAAAGAAAAAAAATTAGATGCCTTTTATCGAGCATGGGTTAGAAAAGAATCATTCATAAAAGCAATAGGGAAGGGAATTGTTTTTGGCCTTGATAATTTTTCTGTTTCATTAGGAGACAATAAAAAAAATAAAGTAAATATTGTTTCCAAAGATATCGATAGTGAACAGTGGTATTGCTACGATTTAATGGAAGTAATTAATTATAAAACAGCATTAACAAGTTGTAATGAGAGCGCAG
Organism: Gammaproteobacteria bacterium; assembly: GCA_021773245.1. Classification (GTDB taxonomy): domain Bacteria; phylum Pseudomonadota; class Gammaproteobacteria; order Eutrophobiales; family Eutrophobiaceae; genus UBA7359. Next base: position 54,947 of record JAJFKK010000126.1, read on the forward strand.
AAATTATTTTTTACCAGTAAGTAGTGTGGCTAGTCTTTTTGTTGTGTCACGCAGGCGTGCGGTAAGTATTTTTGACAGTTTCCACAATAATTTATTTCCTAGATCGTGATGTTGGTTAACGATATCCTGGAAATCTTCACTAGTAATTAATAAAACCGTAGAATCTTCTGAAGCTATTGCCGATGCAGAAAAAGGTTCGCCATCAATAATCCCCATCTCACCAATAGATTCACCAGCAGTGACGTCAGCGATTTTTAATTGTTCGTCATTTGGTAAGCCTTTGAATATATTAATTGTGCCGGTAATGATGATACACAAGCAATTACTTTTATCTCCTTCGTGTAAAACGACGCAACCAGTATCTGCAATATAAGCTTTGCTCCAACGGGATAATGTTCTCAGTTCTTCTTCATTAAAATCTATAAAGAAGTTTGATTCTTTTAATAAGTTGTACGTGGCTTCTCTAAATGAGTCACCGTTATCGAGTAGTTTTAGATCTTTCAAAATTAATTATTTTTAAATGCTACCTTGTGAAGGTGTTGGATTATTTATATCAGCAGCATTAGGAATTGATGATTTTCCAATTCTCGAAATTACTTCCCAACACGGCCCTGGAAATTTATGTAGTGAATCCATGACAGTTTTAAATGAAGATATAAAGTAATCAACATCTGTTTTATCGATCATTAATGGCGGAATCAGTTTAATCACATCAATATTATGTCCTGCAACTTGTGTTAGTACACCATGATCTTGTAATAATGGAATGGTGACAGCTTGAGGAAATAAACTTTTGTTCAATTTATGAGCTAGTGCCCATGCTGCTTTTAGTTTAAGTGATTTTGGTGTGCCAAATTCAATCGCAAGCATCAGGCCGCGCCAGCGAATATCTTTAATAAATTCATAAGAATTCTTTAATTCAGTTAATTGGGCCCCAAGGAGGTCACCCATTTTATTCGCATTATCCATCAAGTTATGTTCATCGATGTAATTCAAAGAAGCCAAGCCTGCCACCATTGCAAGATTACCTTGTCCAAATGTAGATGAATGAACTACAGAGCGGTCCATCGATGAAAATACTTTGTTATAAATCCATTTTCTTGTGAGAACGGCACCTACTGGGATAAAGCCACCAGATAATGATTTTGATAATATGACTATATCTGGATCAATATCATTTTCATGTTCTAAAGCTAGAAATTTACCTGTACGACCCATGCCACTTTGAATCTCATCGGCGATAAATAATGTTTTATGTTGATGACATAATTCCTGAGCTTGTTTGAGATAACCTGCGGGTGGAATATTCACGCCTTTACCTTGAATCGGTTCAATAATGAACGCCGCAATATTATTCTTAGAAAGGGCTTTTTCAAGTGCTTCAATATCACCAAAGGGAACTTGAACGCAATCAGGCAATAATTCTCCGAAACCTTCTCGAAAAGTTTTATCTCCATTTACGGAAAGTGCACCATTACTTAAACCATGAAAAGATTTTTTTGCGTGGATTATACCGGAACGTTGTGTAGCACAACGAGCAAATTTAATTGCTGTTTCTACTCCTTCTGTACCTGAATTTGTAAAATACACATAGTCCAACTCATTTGGCATACGTTGTTTAAGTTCTTTAGCAAGCAATCCAGAGAGCAGTGGAGCATCTAATTGAACCAAGCTTGGATAATCAGACTCCATAAATTCGATAAGAGCCTGTCGGATTTCAGGGTTATTCCGACCAACATTAAAAACTCCGTAACCAGCCAACATGTCGAGGTAACGTTGACCATGGGTATCCCAAAGGTATTGACCTTCCGCACGGGTATAACATTTATCAAAACCTATGGTATTAAGGGTTTTAACAAAACGAGGATTTACATGTTTCTCATGTAACTCGTAGTTTTCACCTCTGGCGCTGGCCAGTATCTGGTTGATATTGATTGCCATATGTTTCTAGCTCTAGTCCATTAAAATCCGATTTCAGCCTCGATTATAGAATAATTCTTAGATTGTGCATGTGTTAAGCATACAAAATTTTGGACTAAAAGCACATTTTTACTGATACTTAAAAGCATGAAACTATTTCTACTCGGCATGTAACGCAGAGCGATATAATGCCTAATTGGTATAATCTACCCACCTATTATGACATTTCATTTTCACATGAGATGCATGAGGAACTTGTCTTTCTTAAGAACGTGTTTAAGAAATATCGTGCTGGAAACTCGCTACATTTACTGGAACCTGCATGTGGTACAGGTCGCTTGATCGTTCCACTAAGCCGTTTTGGATACCAATGTACTGGTTTTGATATAAATAATAATGCGCTCAATTATCTTAATGAAAAGCTTAATAGAAACAATCTCGTTGCAACTCTTTTTCACGCGGATATGGTTAATTTCCCAATTAAACCAGCAAAATTCGATGGTGCGTATTGTACAGTTGATACCTTTAGACATTTATTATCTGAGAAACATGCGGTTCAACATTTAAAGAATGTAGCAAAAGGACTTAAAAAAAATGCTATCTATGTAATAGGTTTACATTTATATCCGAAACAGGGTATTACAAATAAGCTCTCTCGGTGGACATCAAGAAGAGGACAACTGACAGTTAAGACATCAATGACATTGATAGGGCAAGATAGAAAGAAACGAACAGAAACGTTAAGCGTTATTTTAAAAGCAGATACAAAGACACAAAGTAATCAGTATGAGTCGGTCTATAAACTTCGGACATATACGTTAAACGAATTATATAAATTGGTTTCAAAGACAAAGGTTTTTGAAATAGAAAGTATTTTTGATTACGACTACGATCTTTCTCGACCAGTTGTACTAGATGAAAAGTCAGATTATGGTGTATTTATACTCAGAAAAGTGAAATAAAAAAGCCTGTTTGAATCAGTGTTATAACACATCACTGATTCAAACAGGGGGGGATAATATCAAGGGGGATTGATATTAACTTTTAGTGATGATTTTTAGCGAATTCAACCAGGCTTGAATGTGAGAATAAATAGTCTTGTTCAGATAAAGGTGTGTGACAGCTAGCACAGTCCAAATTGTTTTCTTTTAGAGAACCATCTGCTTTGTATATTGCAAAACCCCAATCATTTGAGCGTTCTTTCGCATCATATTCGGCAGGCCAATCAGAGCGTTTTTCCATAACTGCAATTGCAGCAAATTTTCCTTTTTCGAAAACACCGTCTTCACCAGCAACAGGTTTACCATCGTCACCGGGGTTAGTTTTATAAACTTCCATTACAATTATTGCACCATCGCCAAGTTTCCCCTGCGAAGCAGTAGACATAGCGACATCATTACCATAGAGAACACCGACTTGTTTTCCATTCAATCTGTTACGAGTGTCATATTTAGTAAACTTTGTTTTATATCCTTCTGGTATCTTTACCAGATCAGGATTTCCGCCAGCATTGGCAAAAAAGCTGATGGATAAAGCAAGGCAAATATAGGCAAGTTTTTTCATTTTAGCTCTCCAAGTAGTGTTCTCTAATAAATTAGTGTTAAAATATTAAGTGCACGAAACAATATGTATTGAAGTATAGTAGAGCTAAAATTACACTGCAAGTATTTAGTGCACGAAACAAATTAATTTGAATAGAGAAATATGGGACCAAAATTGACAGAGCAGGTGTGTTACACCTTATATTCAACATCCCGAGCTGTAACTCAGGCTTATAAACCCTTATTGGAGCCATTAAATTTAACTTATCCGCAATATGTAGTGATGATGGCCTTATGGGATAATGATGCAGTCAAAATAACTGAAATTGCTGAGTTGACAGGTATTAGCAATGCAACTCTAAGTCCTTTACTTAAGCGTTTAGAGTTAAATGGTTTTCTTGAGAGAAGAATGACGGAAACTGACGAACGTCAAAAATCATTAATATTAACTACTTCTGGAAAAGCATTAGGGCGGAAAGCAAAGAAGGCTAGTGAAATGGCATTATGTGCTACCGGACTAAACGAAAAAGATGCCTCTAAACTAATGAGTCTATGTGAACGGATTAGATCGAATCTGGATGAATTATCCTAGAAAACGCAGTTGACTGGTTATAACTCGGAACAATGTTTTATAAATCAGACTTCTTTAATTTATATAAAGTTACTAGTGCAAAAACAGGTGCGCCAACTGATGCTCCTATAAGAAAAGGGTAGTGCCAACCTAGCCAAACTACCGGCGCAAATAAATAAAGAACATCATCAAAATCAAATCCTGCAAAGCCAGCATAAGCTTTTTCACCGGTGTCCTTTTGTGCCTGGTCAATGATTTCGGCAAGAATTTCAGCTGCAACAACACCTGCCGCTGCACTTATTCCCATAAGAATTGACCAGTAACCAAGAGCACTGTCTCTAAGACCAATGCCAATACCAACAAAGAACAGAGATGTGACCGTAACATCACAGAAGTAATCAAATTTATGTCCCCATTCGCTAGTTTTCCCCGATACTCTGGCAAGCTCACCATCAGCACGATCAAGAAAAGAAGAAATTAACCAGAGAATACCGCCCCAAAGATTCCATTCTTTTGTGCCTATCGCGAAAGCACTACAAGCAGCGATACCCGTTATCAAGCGAAGTATGGTTAGGTGATTAGGTGTGACGGGTGTTTTTACTAATGGCAGTATACAAACACGCGCTATTTTATGTGTCCAGGAATCTCCGACCATGGGTATTATCCTGGAATCCTTAGTTGGACTCGTGTAAGTGTGCGTTTATCAGTTTCAGTTGCGCCGATTAAAAAGCTGCGCATAGTTATTCTACGTAAGGCTTTTGCCGTCAAGCAAATGAGACTGATAAACGTGCAATTATGCGAGTAGGCAAGCTTCTCCAGAGTCTGAATGCTCAATGTTTTATAAGCAGTTATTTTAAAGTAGATAAGTCCCGTCATGGCCGGTCAACTGAGGAATCCAGGATTATTAGTCGTTAAAACCAGAGAGTGTAATATCAAACTTTTCGATAGTGCGTTTCGTGCGCGCGTGGATTAATGCCTTATATTCAGCTTCGAATTCATAATCGTTAGCAGCGGGATCAATGTCATCCCAACGCTCTGTCGCAGGGTGAGCGTATATTTCTGTTACGCCATCTTCAATGTGCGGCAAAATACGAATCAATTTGTCGATGTTCATATGCCCGCTATCATGTAAACCGAAGATACTATCGTTGTAATTAATATTCCTGACATCGCATTGCTTCTTCATGCTTGCAACAAACGGTTTAAAGAATAACCATTGAGCATAACGTTTAAGTTTTTCTTTTTTATTTTCAATAATCGATTCAAGCGGTACTTCATTAGGAATACGAATCGCTGTTAAGTTGTATTCACTGCCAATAGTCAGGAGCAAACTGAATACAGTAGGATGTAAATGCATATGGTTATGTGCATTGACATGATCTAATGTTAATCCTGTTGCTTTAAAGGCTTCAAATTGTGCACGAATTTCTTTTTCAAGTTGATATTTTGCTTCGGTATTAAAGAACATCTTAATACCGCTGCTTATCTGCTTAGTACTGAAATTGCCATCGGCATCAACCAGCGCAGAAAGTTCAGAAGCAGGTAAGGTTGCTTTACCATTACTCAAGACGAGATGTAATCCAACTTTTAAATCAGGTAAAGTTTTAGCACGATTAACAGCATCATCTACAGCAGGTGCAGATACCATCAGACTAGTTGTCGTCAGGATCCCTTTTTCGTGAGCCTTTGCTATTGCCTCATTAACAGGTGTGGAAAGACCAAAATCATCACCGCTAACGATTAGTTTTTTCAGGCCGTGCTCTCCCGTCCAAACAGGAATTTGAAGAACTCGACGCCTTCGCGTAATCGACGTTTCATTATTTCCCAATCGCGACACATCTCGAAAAATAATGTGGCCATCTTCCATGGGCGGAAATAAAAACGTTTATAGAAATTATCTACCGCTTCAAAAATTTCTTCACTAGGTAGGTGCGGATAATTTAATACTGAATGTTGAACTCCATCATCACCGACAAGATCTTCATCGACAATTAGCCAGCCATTTTCTACTGCTTGTTTGTACAACAACGTTCCTGGATAGGCAGCAGGAAGCGAAACTTGAATCGTTTGTGGGTTAAGTTCCTTGGCATAGTTAATTGACTCTTCTATGGTTTCTTGTGTTTCACCCGGCAAACCAACAATGAATGTACCGTGAATAAGAATACCGAGCTTATGACAATCTTTTGTAAATTGACGTGCGATATCAGTACGAATGCCTTTCTTTATGTTTATTAGAATTTGTTGATTACCAGATTCATAACCGACCAGTAATAAACGCAGGCCATTATCTTTCATTATTTTCAATGTTTCATAAGGGACATTAGCCTTAGCGTTACAAGACCAGGTGATACCAAGCTTGCCGATTTCTTTTGCTAATTCTTCAACATAAGGAATGTTGTCTGTCAGAGTGTCATCATCAAAAAAGAATTCTTTTATTTCAGGAAAATTATCGCGTGCATAAGTTAACTCTTTAATAACATTTTCAACCGATTTATGACGATAGTTATGGCCAGAGATTGTTTGTGGCCATAAACAGAACGAACAATGTGATTTACAACCACGACCGGTATAGAACGACATATACGGGTGCAGCATATAACCATTGTAATAATCTGTTGTCACCAGATGTTCTTTATAAACCGGGGTGACCGGAGGCAGGGTATCCATATCTTCGATCAAAGCACGATCTTTATTGTGAACCGGTTTACCGTCTTTTTTATAAATAATACCATCTACTTCTTCTAACGCTTTGCCTTCAGCAATTTCTTTAATCGTAAAATCAAATTCGTTACCGGTAACAAAATCGATTGCATCGGAAGCAGTAACTGTTTGATCAGGGTTAACTGCAACATGTGCTCCACAAAATCCGATTTTTAAATTTGGATTCTCACTTTTAAATGCTTCAGCAATCTTTACATCATTTGGAAATGATGGGGTACTGGTATACATAACAAGAAATTCATAATCTTTTGCTAAAGGTAAAATTTCTTCTAGCGATGTACCACGAGCGGGTGCATCTATTAAACGGCTTCCTTCTACTAAAGCGGCTAGCTGAGCTAACCATGTAGGGTACCAGAATGATTTAACTTCACGAGTACATTGGTAACGGGAACCAGCCGCGCCATCAAAGCCATTAAATGAAGGCGGATTAAGAAATAATGTTTTTAACATTGTATGAAAATGCTCCGAATTAATAATCTTGTGTTGTTGCCAACTCAGGAATGTCTTCTTCCCCAATCAGCACGTCATGTTTTGTATGAATTAAACCAGCTTGGTCAACGTTGAATGAATTATTGCGCCATTGGATTGAATTGCCAGTAAAACTAGCAACTCTAATACAAAATGACAAAGTATCACGCAACGGAATTAATAAAATCGAACCAGCTCTATTAGAGCTTGTTATCTGCGATGTACGTATATGTAAAATTACTCGAGCGATTGATACTAAAAGGACTGGTAATAATGCCCAGAATAAACTGGCTGTTGAAAAATAAATTATAAAAGCAGTAATGAAACTGATTACTAACGTATCAGTTAAAAATGTAAATGCGTAACCTAAAGGTTCTACACGTCTTAATGTTCTTGCCCAACGTAATTCATGGGTTACCAGATCTTTAATTGATGATTCTTCAACAATATTTTCTACGATAAAATTAGACAGATGAATTTTGTAACCAAGATCAGAAACAAGTTTTCCAAGCATGTAATCATCAGCTAAGTAATCGGATAAAGCTTTAAAGCCACCGATCTCGTCAAGTAGATTTTTTCTAACGACCATGGTTGCACCCAGACAATATTTAATGGGCTGCAATATTTTTGAAATTAAAACAGAAGGTAAAAACCATTCGTTAATAAACATAGCGTTTAATGATGAAGCAATCTTACCTTTGGCAGAGCCCGAATAGAGACAAGTAACAGCACCAACTTCGGAATCAGAAAATGCCGGCATAACACTGGATAGATAATTCTCAGGTACACGCATATCACTATCTGCAATCAGAACATAATCATGTTTTACAGATGGATACATATTAATCAGATTCGATACTTTGCGATTAGCACCATGAATTTTTGAATCAACAATATAACTAACATCGACATTCTTAAATTCTTTTATAACTTTTTCGATAAGGGGGATAGCTAGATCCTTTTTATCTTGTACACCAAAAATAATTTGGTAAGAGGGATAATCCTGACGACAAAAACTACGAAGATTATCTAGCATTTCAGGGTCAAGACCATAAACAGGTTTTAATACGCTGACCGGAAAATTAACGTCTTTTGAAGATAATTCTTTTTTACGTTTTAGATTAAAAAGTTCTACGGCAAATATGGCAAAAATTGAATAAGCAGCCGAACACAGACATATCAAAATGACAGTAATATTAAAAATGTTGAAAAATTCAGTTTGCATGGATTATCTGTATTTGTGCTTTAAAAAACTCATTATGTTTTGTTTGGGTTTGTCACTAAATAAACATTTTAAATAACAATGACTTAGAAGCGGAAATTATAAATCTTTTAAAGCTATTAAGACAAGTAATATTAATTTCTGAAATTGCCATCGTATTAACCGCGCAGCATATTGATTTTGGGCTCTTAAAGCAAATTTTTACAGAATGATGTTGTGACGTTACGGAGTATCTTGAGGAGGTGTTTTTCCTGATTTTTTCAGCAAATATTTGGCCTCGATGTTATGCCAATAGAGTAATCCAGGAAGATCGACAATCAGTTCCCTGATACGAGTTGCCAGCGATATGGTCAGAGAGAGTTCCGGACTCAGGCCAATAAGTGCGCCCAGCATCAAATAACCACCTTCCTGAACCCCATATCCATTGGGAATAACGAAGGCAATGTCAGTAATTATGGATGTCAGACTTTTCAGCATCAAAGCTTCAATCAGGCTAATGGGGTAGCCTAAAAGGTAGCAGGCAAGCCAAACTTCGGAGGTTTGCCAAATCAAACCAATGGTTCGCCATAAAATTGAAGCAAAAAACCGCCCCTTATTACTGTAGATTTCTTTGACGATAGCATCGACTTCATGGGCATTATTGGTGATTTGACCCCAGCCATCTGAAGTATGGAATTTGCCAATAAAACGGGTAATAAAGCCAAATAGTCCTGCACGCTGGATAATGACAAAACCGACAATTCCCAATCCCAGCAAAAAGGTACCGAGCATAATGAGTTTGGCCAGTTCATTATCTATTGCCAAATACACTAATAAAGCCGTACCAATGATGGCCCACGGGACTAAAGCCAATGCCTGCACAGTTTTATCGACTAAAACGGAGGCGCTGGCATCAACACCACCTCTACCCCAAAGTATCAATAATCGTGCTTTGGCGATTTCCCCGCCAATAGAGGCAACGGGAAGTAGCGTATTGATTGCTCTTCCCATCCACAAAGCCAGAGATAATTCCTTGAAAGGAGGAATTCGATTAACTGGAAAAAGATAATGCCACGAGATAATCGCGAATAAGAGACTAGGCAGCCAGGCAATAGGTAATAATAATAAGGAGAAACCAGTCTCAACCAATAATTCAAATATTTCATCTATCCCTTGCCATGCGATAAGTATTGCTAATATTAAGAGCCCAGCAAGTAAGCCAATGTAGGAAACAATTCGAATCATTTAATTAGGGAAGTTCGTAGAGTAAGTAAGATTTTAATTTCTGTGTACGGATTAGAATAACAAGCGGATTTGTAACATACTAGACGAATCATTTCACGCTAGAAACACAAGAATCACAACATGACTGCAGAAACACAAGACTATTCCGACCAGATAACCAAACCAACGCAACTCTTTCCATTAGTACGCCATATGTCGTATCGATTAACACCGATACTATTAAAAACGTCATTAACACCAAATCAGGTTACCAGCATATCAATGGCGATGGGACTAATAGGCTCAGCCTGTTTCTTATTTGGTAATTTAATAATGGGAATTATTGGAGCTTTGTTATTAACAGCGAGTTATACCTTTGATAATTGCGATGGTGAAATTGCACGTATCAAAAGAATGTCTTCCGAGTTTGGCGCAAAGTTGGACGACTTGTCTGACTGGATGGTTGATGCGAGTTTTTTTGCTGCATTAGGTTACGGCACAACACTAGCAACCGGTCAGGTATTCTGGGCATGGTTAGGTTATGCGGCGGCCGCCGGCGCGATTATAGATTACATTGTCGATTTACGTTTTCATGCAAAAAACGCAAAAGACGAAGAAGCAAAATCACGCGAAGAAGTTGCTACCGAACCCAAACAACCAGAAGATGCATTGGACTGGATGATCTATATTTTTCATAAACTCAGCCGTGCTGACTTTTGTTTGATTGTATTAGGACTCGCTTTGTTTAATGTAACGTGGATTTTGTTACCGTTTGCCGCGATAGGTGCGCAGGTATATTGGATTACTGATTTGTTTGAAAGAGCTCGGGGATATCACACGTAGGACAATTTAAAAAGGCACCTTTTTCGCGATCGCTAAAACTACTGTGCTGGGGGAATACCTATAAAGTATATTTTATACTCTGAATTTATTGGGTGTAGGTAAATTTCAGTGAATTTAACTCGCCTGAATCCGGCTATGTTTTTCGGACCCAAAATTGATACATGCCTAGAAATGTATTCGGATTTTGTGTTTCGAATTCATGCCATAATGGTAGTGAAGTCAGTGCGGACTTCACCGAATATAATGTTTTGAACCGCGTCATTGCTTTTTGATCCCTTAATTCGAAACCAAGGAATTTCAGTCCAAATTCCTGCAGGGCGGCCTCGATCTGTGGTAGCGTGAAACAATGTTCCTGAACATGAAATAAAAGATCTCGGCATTCGCTCAGATTATAAAAATCTATCATTTTACTTATTTCTTCCATCTCCCGATTTCCGTCTTCAGCCTTTGTTACAATCTCTTGTCGGCATTGTCTAATGCCTTCGGGAGATGTTGTATCTACTTTCTGATCAACTAGTAAGCGTCCTTTCGAGATATTTTGGCGTGCAATAGTACTATACAAACCAATTTTCATGAGACCTCCAGGTTCAAGTAGGTCCAACAAAATGCGCCATCCCGACAAAGGATCCTCAAGATGGTGAAGGACACCACTACAATCGATGACATCGAATTGCTGTCCCAGGTCCCCGAGTTCCATGATGTCTGCCTGGGCATAGTCAATATTCGTGAAACCCTGCTCATGGGTTTTCCTCATAGCATAAGCAATACTTTTCAAGCTGAGATCAACGGCCATAATAGTCGCATTTGAATAACGTGATGCCACGTATAATGCTTGATGTCCCGTACCGCAACCAGGGACAAGAATTCGTGGATTTTTTGGAGTAACATAGTCTCCTAAATCAAATCGAAGGAGAGGACTCTCCAATACATTTCTGATCGTCTTGGCCTCGGCCGGAAAGTCTCCCTTTATCCAACGTGGATAGGGGTTCACTTCATATTGCCCCCGGACGGCTTGTGAGACCTTATTTTCGATGTTAGTCAGACAGGGGATTTGATCGTATAAGGCTATCTCCTCTAATGGTTCTTGTACCTGCCGTGTGATCAACGGTTTAAGATCATTTGGCAAGTCACGTTTGAGCAGTTCCTTAGACCAAGGGAATTGATATAGTGGCCTATAGGTTGCCAGTGCCACCAACAATGCGGGAGGGATCTCTTGCCCGTTTGTTGACAACATGGCCACTTCCTTACTCAGATGCTCTACTATTGCCGTCTCTTCCGTAGTTATCTGAAAAATATAATCGTTAGTAAAGCAATGCAGAGCCAAGGCTGCGGAAAAGGGTAAAGTTTTGTCACTAACCATACCTTGATCAGTCTTTATTCCAAAGATCATGGACCGACGTAAAACGGTTAGCATTATTTCGATCTCATGATCAGTAATGACGCTCAACGCCATAAAATTCAGCAGCAGCGGAATCGATGATAAGCGTTTTGCCACGTCCTCGTAATCAACCTTTTCTCTCTCTATTGTGTTCATGCTTTTAAGAAGCTGTGAAAATTCCGGGTGATGGCGTAGCGCGCTGATTATAGGTTGAATTAAGCGGTAAGGGTCTATCGTAGGCCACTCCAACAGGTCGCATAGATCTTGTAAGATATTTTCATTAAAAGAAGAGAAAGTGAGAGTTTCTATAGATGATGCCAACCCTAACCAAAATACATTATCCTGGGGACTGAGAGCAATAGCACGTCGGTGACTTATGATGGCATCTTCCCCCTTCCCCAATGCATGGAGGGCAAGCCCCAGATTATGATGCGCCTCGGCATAGTCAGGCTTGAGAACAATGGCTTTTTCATAGTGGGCAATGGCTTCTTCCGCACGACCGAGTGACTGAAGGGTATTGCCTAGATTAATATATACAGCTGCAAAGTTCGGTCTGATGACTATGAACTGTTCATATCGGGCAATGGCTTCTTCGCCCCGTCCGAGTGACTGAAGGGCATTTCCTAAGTGAACATATGCTTCGACAAAGTCAGGATTGAGAACAATGGCCTTTTCAAAATGGATAATGGCTTCTTCTAGCCGACCGAGTGACTGAAGTGTATGTCCTAGACTAATACATGCTGTTGTATAGTTCGGTTTGATGACTATAACTTGTTCATATCGAGCAACGGCTTCTTCCACTCGACCTAATATCTGGAGGGCATTGCCTAGATTAATATATGCTTCAGCAAAGTCAGGCTTGAGAACAACGGCTTGTTCATAGTGTACAACGGCTTCTTCCACCCGATTGAGTGACTGAAGGGTAACTCCCAGATTATAATGCGCCTCAGGATGATTAGGGTATCTTTCCAGAATGTACTGGTATATGCCTTCTGCCTTTTGGAGATTTCCTGCCTGATGACATGTCACGGCCTCTTGCAAATACTTTGAAGCACGTAAGGCATGCTTCTTAGTTAGTCCCTTATTTTTTTTTAGCATAATATTATAGGTGGATTTACAGAGAATATATTAAGTCATTTGGCTATCTCAATTAGTTCTATTATTGACCGAAAGGCATAATCTAACCTCGTGTAGATTACATTATTCTCCTAAAATAATCACTGATTCTATGAGCATTTAAACGTAAGGAAATATTTGGAAAATTGATAACTGAGGCCGTCATTTACCAAGGAAAGTTTGATAAACTTTTTTACTGAACATCAATGTATTTATCAAAGCAAACAATTTGAAATTTATATGAAAAGATATTAATGCATACAAAGTATATTTTGGTACTAACAAGGCTGTTGCCATAAAAATCAGGAAAGCGATTAAATTTCAAAAGCCAGTTAAGCTTAGTGCAATTGATAAAAATATCAGTGTTTCGCAAAGCTATATATCCAGATCAATTTAACAACGTGTTAAAGAAAACTGGTTAAATGCAATTTGCAATCTCTTTAAAAGATTGCAGCTATCATTTCCTGAATACATTAATAAAGCATTAGAAAATAATTTATATTCGTAAAACTTTGATTTGTTTTATGTAAACATTTGAAACGATTTATGCTGAAAAGATGGGGCGAACCTCCGACCTATGCGTTACGAATGCATTGCTTCTTAAAATTGTCTATCTACAGAAAATCTAGCTAATGCATAAAGTGCATCAAGATATTCCGATGCGGGTAGTTCTTTTAATTCATTGATTGCTAGCTTTGCTTCTTCATCTGCTATCTTTGCGGTGTAGGCAATCGCACCTGTTTTATTTATTGTCTCTTTGATTTTTTCAATATGTTCCAGTCCGCCGTGTTCAATAGCATCACGAATTATTTTTGCTTCTTCTTCGCTTCCATTCCACATGGCATAAAGTAGCGGTAGTGTTGGTTTGCCTTCGGCTAAATCATCACCGATGTTTTTCCCGAGTTCTTCAGCGGAAGAACTGTAATCTAGGACATCGTCAATTAACTGAAATGCCGTACCAAGGTGTCTTCCATAAGCGGCCATGGCTTCTATTTCTTTATCAGATCGATCGGCAATAACAGCGCCTAGTTGAGCAGCCGCTTCAAATAGTTTTGCTGTTTTATGGCGAATCACTATTAAATAATTTTCCTGACTGGTGTCTGGATCTTGTCGGTTAATTAATTGTTGTACTTCACCCTCTGCAATCGTATTGGTAGTTTCAGCCAAAATTTGCATGACTTGCATAGAGTCAGTATTGACCATCATCTGAAATGCGCGGGAGTAAACAAAATCACCGACTAAAACGCTGGCTTCATTTCCCCAGCGTTGATTGGCGGTTGCGTGACCACGTCTTAATAATGACGCATCGACAACGTCATCGTGTAGCAGTGTAGCGGTATGGATAAATTCGATAATCGCCGCCAAATTGATGTGTTGTTCACCCTCATATGAGAAAAGTCCCGCGCTTAGTAATACAACAGCGGGCCGTAAACGCTTGCCGCCACTATTAATAATGTAATGGCCAAGTTGGTCAATTAGGCCTACTTCTGAATAGAGACTTTCCTCGATTAGGCTATTTACCTTGTCCATATCCTCTACGATGAGCTCTCGAATACGGTCAATATTCATCATTTCTGTTTTTTCGGCGGTTGAGTCGTTCTGGGTCACGTTGTTTTCTTATAGTTAAGTTACTGAAAATAAATAAAATCGAGTGCAAAATACTGCTCGAAGAGGCTTAATTCAAGCTTATTTACAAATTTTATCATTCTTACCTTGTCACCACCTGCTGAATTTCTTAGAATCGCCCCCTTTGTTGAAAGTGCACAATCGTGCGCAGTATGGAGAATTCAGATGTACGCGGTAATTAAGACGGGTGGCAAGCAGTATAAGGTAGAAAAGGGCGATAAGCTCAAAGTTGAGAAGCTTGATACCGAAGCAGGTAAAAAGGTCAAAATCGAAGACGTATTGATGCTTGTTGATGGTGAAAACGTCACTGTTGGTACGCCGCTTGTTAAAGGCGCAAAAGTAACCGCTACAGTTGAGAGTCATGGTCGTGGTCCTAAGGTGAAAATTGTTAAATTTCGCCGTCGTAAGCACCATCGTAAACAGATGGGACATCGTCAGGCTTATACCGAACTCTCTATAACCGATATCGCAGCAGCGAAATAAGAACTGGAGTAAAGCAATGGCTCATAAGAAAGCAGGTGGTAGTACTAGAAACGGACGCGATTCAGAATCGAAACGTCTTGGTGTAAAGAAATTCGGCGGTGAACACGTTATAGGTGGCAATATCATCCTACGCCAGCGTGGTACGAAGTATCATGCCGGAGTTAATGCTGGATTAGGACATGACCATACGATTTTTGCTAAGGCAGAAGGTAAGGTTGAATTTAATCAGCGTGGCCCGAAAAACCGTACATTTGTGGATATTGTAGCGGGATAAGCTGATTTCAGATTTATCATGAAAACCCCGCTTTTGGCGGGGTTTTTTATTTGTGGCAAAGTAAAAATAATAATTTTAAATTTAGCATGTATTTTATTCTTGGATATACCAAGCATTTCTCTTCAGAGCGAGGCACGCGCCTTTTATTCGAAGGGAGTGTATGTTTATACATGACCGAGGATAAAAGGTAAGTAACGAAGCTATGGAGAGAAAGGCAAAGGTATATCATGAAATTCGTAGATGAAGCGACTATAAGAGTAGAAGCCGGTAAAGGTGGAGATGGTTGCCTCAGTTTCCGTCGTGAAAAAAACCTTCCAAAGGGCGGTCCTGACGGCGGCGATGGTGGCGATGGTGGCAGTGTTTATTTATTTGTCGATGAGGGATTAAACACCTTGGTCGATTTTAGACACGATCGTTTGTATCGCGCAAAAAATGGTTTACCAGGAATGGGATCTGATCGAATAGGTAAAAAGTCAGATGATTTATTCGTAAAAGTACCATCAGGCACACTTGTTTATGATGATGATACGGATGAATTAATTGGCGATTTGGTAAATGATGCTGATAAGTTACTTGTTGCTCAAGGTGGCTTTCATGGTTTGGGAAATGCTCGATTTAAAAGCAGTGTTAATCGTGCTCCTCGACAAACTACACAAGGTACGCCAGGTGAAGAGCGTAATCTGAGATTAGAACTTCAGGTTCTAGCTGATGTAGGTTTATTGGGTATACCCAGTGCAGGTAAATCGAGTTTTATCCGCGCGGTTTCTGCCGCAACACCAAAGGTCGCTGATTATCCTTTTACGACCCTGTATCCGAATCTTGGGGTTGTTAGAATCGATACGAATAAAAGTTTTGTTATAGCAGATATACCCGGTGTAATAGAGGGTGCCGCAGATGGCGCGGGTTTAGGTATTGAGTTTTTAAAACATTTAAGTCGTACGAATTTATTATTGCATATTGTTGATGGAAGTCAGGATCCCGAAGATGTATTAAAAGATATTAAGACTATTGAAACAGAATTGATTCGATATGATGAAAATTTAGCAAATAAAGAACGTTGGTTAGTATTAAATAAATCAGATGTGTTGCCAGCGGAATTAATGGATGAATTAAAACAAGAAGTGGCGAAAGAGTTAAATAATGATATTAAAATTTTTGTAATATCAGCAGTAACGCGATCTGGTTGTCAGGAATTGAGTTATAAAATGTATGACTGGGTATCCAGTCAAGGAAAAGCAAGTCAGGAAAGTTAAGTGACTAAAGAGAGACAAAAAATAAAGAACACACGTCGTTGGGTTGTCAAAATTGGCAGCGCCTTGCTCACGGATAATGGTTGTGGTCTTAAACATGATTTGCTTGATAATTGGGTGAGTCAGATAGCAGAATTAAACAAACGTGGAATTGAAATTGTTATCGTATCTTCAGGTGCTGTCGCTGAAGGAGTTAGCCGTCTTGGTTGGAAAAGCAGACCTAACGTTGTCCATGAATTACAAGCTGCTGCTGCAGTAGGACAGATGGGACTAATTCAGGCATATGAAGTTTGTTTTCAAAAATACCAGAAGCGTACAGCACAGATATTATTAACGCATGATGATGTAGCGAATCGTGCGCGCTATCTAAACGCGCGTACTAGTTTGAATACATTACTTAAGCTAGGTGTTATTCCTATCGTTAACGAAAATGATACGGTCGCGACGGATGAAATTCGATTTGGTGATAATGATACTTTAGCTGGTTTAGTTGCAAATCTTATTGATGCAGAACTATTGGTTTTATTAACTGATCAAAAAGGACTTTATACTGCCGATCCACGTACAGATAACTCTGCTAAATTAATTGAACAAGCTGATGCTTCTGATAGCTCCTTAGAAAAGTTTGCCGGAGAAGGAGGCAGTCTTGGACGAGGAGGAATGCGCACAAAATTAAAAGCAGCTGTCGTCGCAATGAAATCAGGCACACAAACAGTGATTGCTTCCGGTAGTGATAAATCTATTTTGATGAAAATTGCCGATGGCGACAATGTAGGTACTTTACTAACGACAACAGAAGAAACGGTAAAAGCGAAAAAACAATGGTTAGCAAATCAGGCTTATCTTAAAGGAACGGTGACGCTGGATGATGGTGCCGTAACAGCATTAACGAAAAATGGAAAAAGTTTATTACCTGTTGGTATTAAATCTGTTTCTGGAGAATTCAAACGCGGTGAAATTATTTCATGTGTGAACCAATCGGGTAAAGAAATCGCCCGAGGTTTAGCTAATTACGATTCAGTTCAGACAAAATTAATTATAGGTAAATCAAGTAAAGATATTTTAGAATTACTCGGACATATTGAAGAGGATGAGCTTATACATCGGGATAATTTGATCCTTATCTAATTGTAAGACTGTTAATTAGTCTTTTTTCGATATGCGACCGCCATGGATGGCGGAAGTGTCGAAAATGCAGGACGTTTACATGGATGTAAACGGGTGAAATTGTAAGGAACATAATTTCCAGCACGATCGACCAGTGCATCCCATAAACTTAAAAACCGGCTTTAAGCCGGTTTTTAGTAAATCAGTTTTCGTAAGTTTTAGAGTGCTCTTACGTGGTTATTCAAGCGTGATTTATGTCTAGCTGCTTTGTTCTTATGAATAATCCCTTTTGTGACCATGGCATCAATCATAGGCGCTGCTTCTTTGTAAGCATTTTGCGCTGCTTCTTTGTCATTTGCTTCAATAGCACTGGTTACTTTCTTCATTTGGGTACGAAGCATGGAACGTTGACTCGCGTTTTGTAGACGCTGTTTTTCAGCCTGACGCGCACGTTTTTTCGCTGATGCAATATTTGCCACTCTTAACTCCTGAATTCGTTCTTTAAAGGCGCGGTATCATGCGGATATTAAGGCTATTTGTCAATCTTTCAGCGATGATATGGTATGCTACCGTAAATTTACATAATTATAAGTAAAAACAAATAGATAGATGATGTATTTAACGATTTATATCGATTGTTTGAGAGAAGTATGAGCGGTAAGTTACTTAAGTCGACCTTTACAGTAGGTGGAATGACCACGATCTCGCGTGTATTTGGATTAATACGCGATATAGTTATTGCGCGTCTTTTCGGCGCAGGCGCAGAGGTTGACGCATTTATCGTGGCATTCCGTATTCCCAATTTTTTACGTCGATTGTTTGCAGAAGGTGGATTCTCGCAAGCGTTTGTTCCGGTTTTGGCCGAATACAAAGAACAACGAAATGATGCAGATGTGAAAGCATTAGTCGACCAAACTTCAGCGACCTTGGGACTAGTCTTATTTCTAGTAACGGTGACTGGAGTTGTTGCTGCACCAATATTAATTATGGTGTTTGCTTCGGGTTTTGATGATGCCAAGCATGTCATGGCAACGGATATGTTAAGAATTACCTTTCCTTATATTTTATTTATTTCATTAACCGCTTTTGCGGGCAGTATTTTAAATACTTATAAGCAATTTGCTATACCGGCATTTACACCAGTATTACTTAACCTTTCCCTGATAGGCTGTGCTATCTGGTTATCACCAATGATGGACATTCCCATTACGGCATTGGCTTGGGGTGTATTGTTAGCTGGAATAGTCCAATTATTATTTCAGTTTCCTTTTTTATATCGAATCAAACTATTTCCTCGCCCAGGTTTTAATAAAGATAAAGAAGGTGTAAACCGCATTTTAAAGTTAATGCTGCCTACTTTATTTGCTGTATCAATTGTTCAAATTAACTTACTGGTAGATACAATATTTGCTTCATTTCTGGTCGATGGCAGTATTTCCTGGTTGTATTACTCTGACCGCATGGTCGAGTTTCCTTTGGGTGTTTTTGGAATAGCGCTCGCGACAGTATTATTACCCAACTTATCGAGTAAACATGCAAAAAACGAAACAGAAAAATTTTCTAATATGTTGGATTGGGCACTTCGTTGGGTATTTTTGATTGCAGTACCTGCAGCGGTTGGTTTAGCGGTGCTTGCCGTGCCCTTATTAACTACCTTATTTCAATATGATGAATTTACTTCTCATGCGACTATCATGTCGGGAAAAAGCTTATTGGCATATTCGTTAGGCTTACCGGCTTTTATTCTGATCAAGATTTTTGCGAGCGGCTTTTTTTCCAGACAAGATACGAAAACCCCAGTGAAGATAGGCGCTATAGCAATGGTTGCGAATATCGGCTTTAACTTTTTATTAGTTGGCTTATTGCAACATACGGGTTTGGCGCTAGCGACATCGTTGTCTGCTTGTTTGCAAACTTTGTTATTATTTTATTTATTGAGAAAAGAAGGCGTTTATATCCCTGTTAAAGGATGGTTTAAATTCGGCTTTCAGATTGTTGTTGCAGTTGTCGCAATGGCATTACTCCTCAGCTATTTTGTTGCACTACCGGAGCAATGGTTTGTTTGGAGCATGTTACAACGTATTGGCATGCTGTCGTTTTGGATCGTTGTCGGAATTGTTTGTTATTTCGGGGTACTTTGGATAACAGGACTTCGCTGGCAAAACATGACAGCGCAGCGTTGATCGGTATAATCCACTGATTTGAGTGACAGATGGAATTTATTCGAGGACTGCATAATTTACAGCGACAGCGGAAATGCTGTGTCGCGACGATTGGAAATTTTGATGGTGTGCATTTAGGGCATCATGCAGTTTTAGACCAAGTAAAAGAGAAAGCAAAAACAGCGGGTCTATTATCAACCGTCGTTATTTTTGAGCCTCAACCGATTGAATATTTTGCTCCCGATAAAGCGCCTTCTCGATTAACGCGTCTACGTGAAAAGATACAACAATTTTCTGTACATGATATTGATCGTGTTGTTTGTCTTAGATTTGATGAGAAGATGGTAAATTTATCAGCAGCAGAATTTGTTGATGAAATTTTGCTTGGTGCTTTGGCTGTAAAGAAGTTAATTGTCGGTGATGATTTTCGTTTTGCCAAGAACAGAGAAGGCGATTATCAGTATTTACTTAGTGTAGCAAAGGAAAAAGAATTCGAAGTGAGTATGACACAATCATTCACTTCAGAGTCTGAACGCATTAGTAGCACATTGATTCGTGAGGCGCTTGCTAATGGTGATATGGTCAAGGCAACAAGATTACTTGGACGTCCTTATCGAATTAGTGGACGTGTTGTACATGGTGATAAGCGTGGACGCGAACTTGGTTTTGCCACCGCTAATATAGAGTTACACCGATATTTATCTCCAGTAAAAGGTATATTTTCTGGTCGAGTGTATGGTCTTGGCGAAGAAGCGCTTGATGCAGTTGTTTATGTTGGTTCAAGACCTGTATACGAAGGTAAGCGTGTTATTCTTGAAGTTCATCTACTTGATTTTGATGAAGATTTGTATGGTCGTCATTTACAGGTTGAGTTACTGGAAAAACTACGTGGAGAAGGTGATTTTAGTTCTGAAGAAGAATTAGTAAAACAAGTACAAGAAGATATTAAAAATGCCAGACAGAGTCTGAAATTAAACAACACAAACAATAATTAAGAAAAATATTTAATAAGAAATGACAATTTATAAAGACACACTTAATTTGCCGAATACAGCTTTTCCTATGAAAGCGAATCTTGCTCAGCGTGAACCGGAAATGTTGAAGCGTTGGTATGAGGATGATCTGTATGGGCAGATTAGAAAGAAGAGAGAAGGCGCGAAAAAATTTATTTTGCATGATGGGCCTCCCTACGCGAATGGTGATATCCATATTGGCCATGCAGTGAATAAAATTCTTAAAGATATTATTGTTAAGTCACAAGGCTTAAATGGTTTTGACGCACCTTATGTCCCGGGTTGGGATTGTCATGGTTTGCCAATCGAATTGATGGTTGAAAAGAAAATTGGTAAAGCTGGCGTAAAAGTTGATGCTGATAAATTTCGTAGTGCTTGTCGCGAATACGCTACAAAGCAAGTAGACAAACAACGTACTGATTTTAAACGTTTAGGTGTTTTGGGAGATTGGGATAAACCCTATCTAACAATGGATTTTAAAACAGAGGCAAACATTGTTCGTACCTTAGGGAAGATTATTTCTGCCGGACATTTACATAAAGGCGTAAAGCCTGTGCATTGGTGTACTGAATGTGGTTCAGCCTTAGCCGAAGCAGAAGTTGAACATGAAGATAAAACTTCTCCAGCAATTGATGTTCTATTTCGTTCTACAGATCAAACTGAAGTATTAAAATCTTTTGAAGTTGAAAGTGATGTTGAATCTATTTCGATTGTAATTTGGACTACAACGCCTTGGACCTTGCCTGCTAATCAGGCTGTCGCAGTAAATTCAGAATATGATTATGTATTAGTAAAAGTTGGCAATGAAGCATTAATACTTGCAGACGGATTGTATAAAGATGTGATGACGCGTTGTGGCGTTGAAAACTTTAGTGTTATTGCCACTTGTAAAGGTTTACAACTTGAAGGATTAAAGTTTCAGCATCCATTTTATGATCGTGTTGTACCTGTCATTTTAGGTGAACATGTTACGTTGGAAGCAGGTACGGGTGCTGTACATACAGCTCCAGGTCATGGACAGGATGACTATGTTGTTGGTCAACGATATGGTTTGGAAATTGATAACCCTGTTGGTGATAATGGTTGTTTCTTACCCAATACAGAATTATTTGCAGGTCAGCATGTATTTAAAGCAAACCCATTAGTATTAGATGTGTTGGAAGAAAAGGGCGCTTTATTACATCAAGAAAGTTTATTACATAGTTATCCGCATTGTTGGCGGCATAAAACACCGATCATTTTTCGAGCGACGCCACAATGGTTTATTAGCATGGATGGAAATGGCTTACGTAATCAAGCCTTAGATGCTATCAAAGGCGTTAATTGGCAACCGTCGTGGGGTGAAGAACGTATTCATGGCATGATTGAAAATCGTCCAGACTGGTGCATATCTCGTCAACGTACATGGGGCGTACCAATAGCTGTGTTTATTGATCGCGAAACGCAAGAACCGCATCCTGATACAGCACAATTAATAGAAAAAGTAGCTCTACTTATTGAAGAAAAAGGTATAGATGCGTGGTTTGATCTCGATGCAGCATCGCTGCTTGGTAATGAGTCAGATAAATACAGCAAGGTTGTAGATACCTTAGACGTTTGGTTTGATTCAGGTGTGACACATGACACGGTATTAAATGCCGACGAACGTTTAAGTTCACCAGCTGATGTTTATCTTGAAGGTTCAGATCAACATCGTGGTTGGTTTCAATCTTCTTTACTAACTTCAGTCGCAGTGAATAATGGTCAAGCTCCCTACAAAAATGTTGTAACACATGGTTTTACTGTCGATGCGAAAGGCATGAAGATGTCTAAATCGAAAGGTAATGTTGTGGCACCACAAAAAGTAATGAATGTATTAGGTGCTGATGCTCTCCGTTTGTGGGTTGCAGCTACGGATTATCGAAGCGAGATGAGTGTGTCTGATGAAATCTTAAAACGAACTGCAGATGCTTATCGTCGTTTTCGAAACACGGCACGTTATTTACTTTCCAATCTTGATGGTTTTGAACCTGAAAAGAATAGTGTTGCTTATGAAGACATGCTGGAACTTGATAAATGGGCAGTTGAACATGCTACTCGATTACAAAAAGAAATTATCGCTGCTTATAACAACTATGAATTTCATTTGATTTATCAAATGTTGCATCAATTTTGTGTTGTCGAAATGGGTGGGTTTTACCTTGATATAACAAAAGATAGGCAGTACACCTCTGCTGAAAATAGTTTAGCAAGACGTTCTGGACAAACAGCGATGTATCATATTATTGAAATGATGGCACGTTGGTTGGCACCGATATTAAGTTTTACTGCAGATGAAATTTGGCAGTTCATTCCTGGAAAGAGAAGCGAGTCTGTTTTTTTTGAAGGTTGGTATGAACTTGATATTAATGAATCAGAATCTATTGAAAGAAAATCTCAATGGGAGGCAATGATTTTAATTCGTGATGAAGTTAATAAGCAACTTGAAAAATTACGAGTCGATAAAATCATTGGTGGATCTTTAGATGCAGAAGTGGATCTTTATTGTGATGAAGCTGTTAAAGAACAACTTGAAAAATTTGGTGATGAATTACGTTTTGTTTTAATTACGTCATACGCACGTGTACATGACTTAAATAAAAAATCATCAGAAGTAATTGAAACTGAAGTCGCTGGCTTATCAGTTAAGACCTCAGCTTCAGAATATGGTAAATGTGTTCGTTGTTGGCATCACCGAGAAGAAGTTGGAAGTCATGATAAGCATCCTGAACTTTGTGAACGCTGTATTGAGAATATCGATAGTATATGAGTGCAGACAGTATGCCGGATGAAAAAATAGGAATATTAAGAGGATTGGTTCTATCTTTTATCATTATTATTCTTGATCAAATTACGAAAACATATGCTGCTCAAGAATTAATGCTGGGAGAATCGTTACCTGTTTTTTCGTGGCTTAATATAACTTTGTTACATAATACAGGAGCTGCATTTAGTTTTTTAAGTGAAGCGGGTGGTTGGCAACGACTATTTTTTATTGTGTTAGCTTCTGTTGTAAGCCTGTTTATCCTAGTTTGGATGTACAGCCTTACAGAAAAAAAGAAATGGTTGTTTTTTGCTTTAGCTTTTGTGCTTGGCGGTGCTTTAGGTAACCTATGGGATCGCGTCATACTAGGTTATGTTATTGACTTTATTGACGTTTCCCTGAGTTTTTTGCCATGGCGTATTTTTAATCCATGGCCAGCCTTCAATATTGCTGATTCGGCCATATTTATTGGTGCGGTCATGTTAATTATTGACGCTATCTGGTTAGATGATAGTGAGAATGAAAGTTAAGTAGTGGTATCATTCCCATAAATATTCGTTAATATAAAATTAGAATTCGTTTACAGGATAACAAACATGCAAATATTACTCGCTAATCCACGTGGTTTTTGTGCCGGTGTTGACCGTGCTATAGAAATTGTTGAACGTGCCTTATCTAATTTCGGTGCGCCGGTCTACGTTCGTCACGAAGTAGTACACAATAAACATGTTGTTAATTCCTTGCGTGAAAAAGGTGCCGTATTTGTTGAAGAACTAGATGAAGTACCTGATGATTCAACGGTTATTTTTAGCGCACATGGTGTTTCTAAAGCCGTTCGTGAAGAAGCAGCGCGACGAGATCTTAGAGTTTTTGATGCAATTTGTCCCTTAGTAACAAAGGTACATATGGAAGTAGGCAAATATCAAAATGAAGAAACAGAATGTATTTTGATTGGCCATGAAGGACACCCGGAAGTTGAAGGTACGATAGGTCAGTATCGACCAAAGAATGGTAAAGGTGGTATGTACCTGGTTGAGTCTGTCGATGATGTATTAAAATTAAAAGTTAAAAATCCCGATCGACTAGCATTTGTTACTCAAACAACCTTATCTATGGATGATACTGCTGAAGTAATTGATGCATTAAGAAAAAGATTTCCTAAAATTGATGGGCCTAAAAAAGAAGATATTTGTTACGCCACACAAAATAGACAGGATGCAGTTAA
>JAJFKK010000127.1 GCA_021773245.1 Gammaproteobacteria bacterium
GAAATGGTAATGCCTGGCGACAACATAAAAGTAACGGTGAAATTGATTGCACCGATTGCGATGGAAGAAGGCTTACGTTTTGCAATACGAGAAGGCGGCCGTACTGTAGGTGCGGGTGTTGTTTCTAAAATTATTGAGTAAATAAAAAATGTCTGAACAACAAGTAATTAGAATTCGCCTTAAAGCATTTGATCATCGTTTGATCGATCAATCTACAAAAGAGATTGTCGAAACAGCGAGACGTACAGGTGCTCAGATCAAAGGTCCTATTCCTTTGCCAACGAAAAAAGAACGTTTCACCGTTTTGATTTCGCCGCATGTGAATAAGGATGCTCGTGATCAATATGAAATTCGTACTCATAAACGTTTAATGGATATCGTTAACCCAACTGATAAGACAGTTGATGCGTTAATGAAACTTGATCTGGCGGCGGGTGTCGACGTTCAGATTAAACTTCAATAAGAATAATTGGTGGATTTAAAACAATGACGATTGGAATAATAGGTCGAAAACGAGGCATGACTCGAGTCTTCACTGAAGAAGGTGCATCTGTGCCAGTGACCGTAGTAGAGGCGACCCCTAATCACATTACAAATTTGATTACGACAGAAACAAAAGGTTACAACGCAGTACAGGTTTCTTGGGGTTCAAAAAAGTCATCGTCGTTGACTAAGTCGGAAGCGGGTAACTATGCCAAGGCAAACCTTGAAACAGGTGAAGGTCTTTTAGAGCATAGAGTAACTAACGAAGAACTTGAGCAGTTTGCTGCTGGCTCTGAAATTAAAGTAGATATGTTTGAAGCAGGCCAAAAAGTAGATGTTACCGGAACAACAAATGGTAAAGGTTTTGCTGGTGCAATTAAACGACATAATTTCAGTCACCAACGTAATTCACACGGTAACTCAATATCGCATCGTGCTCCTGGTTCTATCGGCCAATGCCAGACACCGGGACGAGTTTTCAAAGGTAAAAAAATGGCAGGTCATTTGGGTAATGTACAACGCACAACTCAGAATCTTGAGGTTGTTCGTGTTGATACCGAACGAAATTTATTATTGATTAAAGGTTCAGTTCCTGCGGTTAAAGGTGGCAGGGTTGTTATTAAACCTTCAGTAAAGGCACGTAAATAAGGTAAACACATGGAACTTACAATTCAAACAGCAGATAAGAAAAAATCAGGCAGCATGACTGTTGCTGATAGTGTTTTTTCTGTCGAATTTAATGAGCCGTTGATACATCAGGTTTTGACCTCGTATCTGGCAGGTGCACGATCTGGCACTAGAGCACAAAAAACTCGTTCTGAAGTGAGAGGTGGCGGTAAAAAACCATGGGCACAAAAAGGAACTGGTCGTGCACGAGCGGGTACTATCCGTAGCCCAATTTGGCGCGGCGGCGGCGTTACATTTGCTGCAAAGACCCAAGATCACAGTAAAAAATTGAATAAGAAAATGTATCGTGGTGCGATGCGTTCAATTCTTTCTGAGCTTGTACGACAAGAGCGTTTTGTCTGTGTTGATGAATTCGACGTAGCTGAGTCAAAAACAAAATTAGTTAAAGAGAAGTTAGATAGCTTAGGTCTTGAAGATGTTTTAGTCATTACTGAAGAGTTAACTGAAAACCTATATTTTGGTATTAGAAACTTACCAAAGGCAGATGTTATTGACACTAATGAAATTGATCCTTATTCACTGGTTGGTTTTGAAAAAGTATTAATGACTAAAGGTGCCGTTGAAAAAGTCGAGGCATGGTTATCATGAATCAAGAAAAATTAATGACAGTTTTGCTTGAACCAAGAGTGACTGAAAAGTCGACTATGGTTGGTGAAGCTCATAACCAATACGTATTTAAAGTTGCAAATAGTGCAACTAAACCTGAAATCAAGAAAGCCGTTGAGTTAATGTTTGATGGTGCAGAAGTTGAGTCAGTTCAGGTGACTAACGTAAAGGGTAAAAAGAAAATATTTGCGCGTAGACCTGGTCAACGCGTTAACTGGAAGAAAGCCTATGTCAAGCTGAAGCCTGGTTTTGACATTGATTTCATGGGGGCTTGATAGGTAACTAATTATGGCATTAATTAATGTAAAACCAACATCTGCCGGCCGACGTTCTATGGTCAAGGTTGTTAGTCCTGAGTTACACAAGGGCAAACCTTATGAGCCATTGTTGGAAAAACAAAACAAATTTTCAGGTCGTAACAATAATGGACGCATTACTGTTCGTCATCGTGGCGGTGGTTCGAAACAACGATATCGTATTATTGATTTCAAGCGTAATAAAGATGGAATCGCAGCGAAAGTAGAACGAATTGAATACGATCCAAACAGAACAGCGCATATCGCATTATTGTTATATGTTGATGGCGAAAGACGTTACATCATTGCTCCTGCCGGTATTAAGGAAGGCGATCAAGTGATGTCTGGTTTAGAAGCAGGCATTAAAACTGGTAACTGTATGGCGTTGAGAAACATTCCATTAGGTTCGAACGTACATTGTATTGAATTAAAACCAGGTAAGGGTGCGCAGTTGACGCGTAGTGCTGGAGCATCTGCTCAATTAGTTGCAAAAGAAGGTCAGCATGCAACGTTGAGATTACGCTCAGGTGAAATGCGTAAAGTTTTATCTGATTGTCGAGCGACGATTGGTGAGGTCAGTAATGGTGAGCATCAATTACGATCTTTAGGTAAAGCAGGTGCCAAGCGTTGGCGTGGTGTTAGACCTACGGTTCGTGGTGTTGCGATGAACCCAGTTGATCACCCACATGGTGGTGGTGAAGGTCGTACTTCTGGTGGTCGTCATCCTGTTAGTCCATGGGGAACACCAACCAAGGGTTATAAAACCAGAAAGAACAAACGAACTGATAAATTAATCGTTCGTAAACGTAAGTAATTAAGAGGAATAAATAGTGCCACGTTCAGTAAAAAAAGGTCCGTTTATTGACCATCACCTAGTTAAAAAGGTGCAAGCAGCAAAGGAAAATAATGATAAGCGTCCAATTAAAACTTGGTCTCGACGCTCTATGGTTATGCCTGAGATGGTTGGTTTAACGATTGCTGTACACAATGGTCGTGATCATATGCCTGTTTATATCTCAGAAAATATGGTTGGTCATAAATTAGGCGAGTTTGTTTTGACTCGTACTTTTCGTGGTCATCTTGCAGATAGAAAATCTTAAATTAGTAGAAGAATATAAATATGGCAACTTCAGCAACTTTAAAATATACACATTTGTCACCGCAAAAAATGCGTTTAGTGGCAGATCAAATTCGTGGATTGGCAGTTGATCGAGCAATTAACTTACTTGCCTTTAGTAATAAAAAAGGTGCAGACATTATTAAAAAAGTACTCGAATCTGCAATTGCCAATGCTGAAAATAATGATGGTGCTGATATTGATGAATTAAAAGTTAGCGCTATACAAGTTAACCAAGGGCCAACAATGAAGCGCTTACGTCCTCGCGCTAGAGGCCGTGCCGATAGAATTATTAAAAGAACCAGTCACCTTATTGTGACGGTCTCTGAAAACGGAGAGTAATAAATAGCATGGGTCAAAAAGTACATCCAACGGGGATACGCCTCGGCATTATTAAAGACTGGACCTCCACCTGGTATGCGGACAGTAAAGACTATGCCGGTTTTTTGCATGCAGATATCAAGGTCAGAGAATATATTAGAAAAAAATTAGCCAATGCATCTGTAAGTCGAGTTCAGATTGAAAGACCAGCGGGTAATGCACGCGTCATTATTCATACTGCTCGACCTGGAATAGTTATTGGAAAAAAAGGCGAAGATATAGAACGTCTTCGACATGAAGTTTCACAAATGATGGGTGTGCCAGCACATGTGAGTGTTGAAGAAATACGTAAGCCTGAATTGGATGCGTATCTTGTAGCTGAAAGTGTCGCGCAACAAATTGAAAGACGTATTATGTTCCGCCGTGCAATGAAACGTGCTGTAACAAATACCATGCGTCTTGGTGCACAGGGCATCAAAATCACAGTTGCTGGTCGATTGAATGGTGCTGAAATTGCGCGTAGTGAATGGTATCGCGAAGGTCGTGTGCCGCTACATACGTTAAGAGCTGATATTGATTATGGTACAGCTGAAGCAGCTACCACATATGGAATTATTGGAATTAAGGTCTGGATCTTTAAAGGTGAAGTTTTTCCTCAAGACCAGAAAAAAATAGAAGAAGAAACCCCAAAAGAAGAAGCTCAGGCGTAAGTTAAGAGCTAGCAACTAACAGGATTAAAGACGTGTTACAGCCTAAAAGAACGAAGTATAGAAAACAAAGTAAGCTACGAAATCGTGGTCTTGCAACGGTTGGTAATAAAGTAAGCTTTGGTGAATTTGGTTTAAAAGCTGTAGGCCGCGGTCGTATTACAGCTCGTCAAATTGAAGCAGCTCGTCGTGCGTTAACACGAAAAGTGAAACGTGGCGCAAAAGTTTGGATACGTATTTTTCCTGACAAGCCGATCACAAAGAAGCCTTTGGAAGTTCGTCAAGGTAAAGGTAAAGGTAATGTTGAATATTGGGTTGCTCAGATTCAACCAGGTAGAATGCTTTATGAAATGGAAGGCGTGACAGAAGAATTAGCACGTGAAGCGTTTGATTTGGCAGCAGCGAAATTGCCAATTAAAACAACATTTGTAGCGAGGACGATATTGTAATGAAAGCAGCAGAACTTAGAGAGAAAACACCTGAAGAATTACAGGCTCTGTTGTTAGAAGAGTTACGTGCTCAGTTTAACTTGCGCATGAGAAAAGGTACTGGGCAGTTAGATAAGCCTAGCGAAGTAAAAAAGACGCGACGTAATATTGCACGAATTAATACGCTTATTAACGAAAAGAAAACGGCATCAGGTAAAGACGCATGAGTACAGAAGAAACACAAGCAAAAACAGTTAGCGGTACTGTAGTCAGTAATAAAATGGATAAAACCATTTCCGTTATGATTGAACGTAAAGTGAAACATCCTTTGTACGGAAAGTTTATGCGTCGTTCGACCAAAATGATGGCGCATGACGAAGCCAATGAATGTAATGAAGGTGATGTTGTGATTATTGAAGCATCACGTCCGTTATCAAAGAATAAGACCTGGCGCTTACAAAAAGTTGTCAGTAAAGCTCAAATAGTTTAATCGGAGATAGATCGCAATGATTCAAATGCAATCAGTACTTGATGCCGCAGATAATAGTGGTGCTAAGCGAGTAATGTGTATAAAAGTGCTGGGCGGTTCTAAACGTCGATACGCTAATATTGGTGATGTTATTAAAGTCAGTATTAAAGAGGCAATTCCTCGCGGTAAAGTTAAGAAGGGTGAAGTTCATAATGCTGTTGTTGTGCGAACTCGTAAGGGCGTACGTAGACCTGATGGTTCTTTAATCCGCTTTGATGGTAATGCTGCTGTGTTATTGAATGGTCAGTTACAACCTCTTGGTACACGTATCTTTGGCCCTGTTACACGAGAGTTACGTGGAGAAAAATTTATGAAGATTGTTTCTCTGGCGCCGGAGGTACTTTAAAGTGAGTCGTATTAAAAAAGGTGACGAAGTCGTCATGATCGCAGGTAAAGACAAAGGTAAACGTGGTGTTGTTTTGTCTATTGTCAGCGATATGGACAAAGTATTTGTTGAAAATATCAACATGATTAAAAAGCATACCAAAGGTAATCCTCAGGCAGGAACACCAGGCGGTATCATTGAGAAAGAAGCTGCGGTTCATATATCAAATGTTGCTATATGGAATCCTGTGACTAATAAAGGTGATCGAGTTGGTTATCGTAATCTTAAAGATGGTCAGAAAGTACGTTTCTTCAAATCAAATAATGAAGTAGTGGACGTTTAAGGTTTAAATTCATGGTCAGATTACAAGAACATTATAAGAACACAGTATTTCAGCAACTAACCGAACAGTTTGGTTATAAGTCTGCAATGCAGGTGCCAAAGATTACCAAGATCACGCTTAACATGGGTCTGGGTGAAGCCGTTGCGGATAAAAAGATTGTTGAGCATGCGTTAGAAGATATGACCAAGATTGCCGGTCAAAAACCGATTGTATGTAATGCTAAAAAATCAGTAGCGAATTTTAAAGTGCGTGAAGGTTGGCCTGTAGGTTGTAAAGTGACCTTACGTCGTGATCGCATGTATGAATTTTTAGATCGTTTGGTTTCTATTGCAATACCACGTATTCGAGATTTTCGTGGTTTGAATGCAAAGTCATTTGATGGTCGTGGTAATTACAATATGGGTATCAAGGAACAAATTATATTTCCTGAAATTGATTACGATAAAATTGATACCTTACGTGGAATGGATATAACCATTACCACTACTGCACGTACTGATGAAGAAGGCCGTGCACTTATGAAAGCATTTAATCTTCCATTAAGGTCTTGAGGTCTATTTAAAATGGCAAAGTCATGCATGGTGAACCGTGAAGTTAAACGAACTCGATTGGTTCAGAAGTTTGCTGCTAAAAGAGCAGAATTAAAAGCAGCAATTAAAGATACATCACTGAGCGATGAAGAAAGAAGTGCTGCTCGTGATAAGTTTAATAAAATGCCTCGGGATGCGAGTCCTGTACGTATGCGTAATCGATGTAGCATTACAGGTCGTCCACACGGATATTATCGAAAGTTTGGATTGGGACGGAATAAATTACGTGAAGCAGCTATGCGTGGCGATGTGCCAGGTTTGGTTAAAGCTAGCTGGTAATAGAGAGAGAATATTTTATGAGTATGTCAGACCCAGTTTCAGATATGTTGACGAGAATTCGTAATTCACTACAACGAAATAAATTCGATGTGAAAATGCCTTCGTCAAAATTAAAAGTAGCTATCGCGAATATTATGAAGGAAGAAGGTTACATCACAGGTTTTAGTGTTGAAGAAAAAGATAAAAAAGCGACCTTAGTGATTGAGCTTAAATATTTTGATGGTAAGCCCGTTATAGAATCGATTGATCGAATTAGTAAGCCTAGTCTTCGTAGCTATAAAGCAGCGAATGACTTGCCGAAAGTAATGGGCGGTTTAGGTGTGGCAATTATTTCTACAGCTAAAGGTGTCATGACAGATAAATCAGCACGCGAGCATGGTATTGGTGGTGAAGTGCTGTGCTACGTTTCATAATTGATTGGATTGAATAATGTCTAGAATAGCAAATAACCCTGTAACGATTCCAAGCGGTGTTGATGTCAACATTGTTGGTAGTTTGATTACAATTAAAGGTAGCAAAGGTGAGTTGTCACATGATATTCATCCTTTGGTTAAAGTTGAGCAGGAAGATAACGAATTAAAGACGACTGTTAACAATAACAGTAAGACTGCTAACGCACTTTCCGGAACAACACGTTCGTTGATGCAAAATATAGTGACCGGAGTTACTGATGGTTTTGAGCGTAAGCTTGAAATCGTAGGTGTTGGTTATCGTGCAGCAGTGGCTGGCAAAGTGTTGAATCTGAGCTTAGGTTTTTCTCATCCGGTAGCTTTCGAAATTCCAGAAGGCATTACGATTGAAACACCAAGTCAAACAGAAGTTGTTATTAAGGGCATTGATAAGCAACAAGTCGGTCAAGTGGCTGCAAATATTCGTGCTTATCGTCCACCTGAACCTTATAAGGGTAAAGGGGTTCGTTATTCGGATGAACGCATCATTCGCAAAGAAGCTAAAAAGAGCTAATTGATATGAGTAAAAAAACAGATAGATTGCGTCGCGCCAAAAAGGCACGAGCCAGAATAAAAGAACAAGGTATTAACCGTTTGAGTGTTCATAAAACCTCACGCCATGTATATGCGCAGGTTATCGCGCCAAATGGTTCAGAAGTTCTTGCTAGCGCTTCTAGTTTAGATAAAGAAATAAAAGGTCAGATTAAATACAGTGGCAACGTTGAAGCTGCTGTCGTTGTTGGTAAAGCATTGGCTGAGCGAGCGAAGAAAGCAGGTGTCTCTAATGTTGCTTTTGACCGTTCAGGTTTTAAATATCATGGTCGTATTAAAGCGTTAGCTGACGCGGCTCGTGAACAAGGTATGGAATTCTAAAGGAAGACTTTTATGGCATTAGCAAATTCAATAACCGGTAACGAAGATCTTCAAGAAAAACTTGTCACGGTCAATCGTGTTGCCAAAGTAGTTAAAGGTGGTCGTCAATTTCGTTTTGGCGCAGTAACCGTTGTTGGCGATGGCAATGGCCGAGTCGGACTTGGTTTAGGTAAGTCACGTGAAGTGCCTCTTGCGATTCAAAAAGCAATGGAAGACGCTCGTCGTAACATGATTTCAGTACCGCTTAATGAAGGTACTTTGCAATATCCTATCGTTGCTGAATTTGGCGCAGCTAAGGTCTATATGCAACCAGCATCTGAAGGTACCGGTATTATTGCTGGTGGCCCAATGCGAGCAGTTTTTGAAGTAGTTGGTGTACATAATGTATTAGCTAAATCAAACGGCTCAACAAATCCTATTAATGTTATCCGTGCAACGATTAAAGGTTTGGCCTCAATGGCTTCGCCTGAACAAATTGCAGCTAAACGCGGTAAATCAGTCGAAGAAGTGGTTAGCTAAGATGGTTAAAAAATCAAACAAATTAAAGGTTACGTTGGTTAAAAGTACTAACCGACGTATTGAAAAACATAAAGCTTGTGTTATGGGTTTAGGTTTGCGTCGTATTCGTCACAGTGTGACATTGGATGATACGCCT
The DNA here is from genome assembly GCA_021773245.1 of Gammaproteobacteria bacterium. Taxonomy (GTDB): domain Bacteria; phylum Pseudomonadota; class Gammaproteobacteria; order Eutrophobiales; family Eutrophobiaceae; genus UBA7359. The sequence goes on from JAJFKK010000127.1 coordinate 8,689, forward strand.
GAGATTCGCGGCATGATTAATAAAGTAAGTTACTTACTTAACGTTGAAGAGGTATAACGATGCGTTTAAATACACTTAAACCCCATCCCGATTCTACGTCGAATGCAAAACGACCAGGACGAGGCATTGGTTCTGGTATTGGTAAAACTGGTGGTCGTGGTCATAAAGGTCAAAAGTCACGTTCCGGTGGTTACATCAAAGTTGGTTTCGAAGGTGGGCAAATGCCTCTTCAACGACGTTTGCCAAAAATCGGTTTTAGTTCACGCATTGGTCGTGTCACTGATGAAATTCGATTAAATGAATTAGCGAACCTTGATGTTGACGTAATTGATATCGAAGCACTTAAAGCAGCACGTTTGATTAACAAAAGTGTATTGCGAGTAAAGGTGATTCTTTCTGGTAAGTTAGAAAAGGCCGTTACAGTTAAAGGACTAATGCTGACAAAAGGTGCTAGAAGTGCAATTGAAGCAGCTGGCGGAAAGATAGAAGAATAAATGTCTGTATCTAATCCAGCAATACCAGGAGGCGCTTCGGGCCTAGGAAAGTTAAAAGAACTGCGTCAACGTTTGTTGTTTGTGTTGATTGCGTTATTCGTTTATCGAATTTCGTCGCATATTCCAGTACCGGGTATTAACCCAGTGGCATTGGCCGATTTGTTTGAACAACAAAAAGGCACCATTCTGGATATGTTTAATATGTTTTCGGGTGGCGCATTAAGTCGCTTCTCGGTCGTTGCATTAGGAATTATGCCGTATATATCGGCGTCAATTATTATGCAGCTACTTTCGGTTGTTGAGCCAAAGCTGAAACAACTGAAAAAAGAGGGTGAAGCAGGCCGACGTAAGATCACGCAATACACGCGTTATGGCACCGTGGTATTAGCAACGTTTCAGGCTTTTGGTGTTGCTGTTGCATTAGAAGGGCAGCAGGCTGCTGGCTTAGCCGTTGTAATGGACCCAGGTGTAGGATTTAGAGTTGTTGCAGTTAGTTCACTGGTTACTGGCACTATGTTTTTAATGTGGTTAGGTGAACAAATTACAGAACGTGGTATTGGTAATGGTATTTCGATGATTATATTTGCCAGTATTGTTGCAGGTTTACCCTCAGCAGTTGGTGGCACAATTGAATTATCAAGAACCGGTGAAATGCATTTGTTGGCTGTTGTTGGTCTGTTTGCATTGGCTCTTGCGGTAACCGCGTTTGTTGTTTTTGTAGAACGAGGCCAACGTCGAATTACGGTTAATTATGCGAAACGACAAGTAGGTAGAAAAATGTATGGTGGCCAAGCGAGTCATTTGCCACTGAAGTTAAATATGGCTGGTGTAATACCGCCTATATTTGCATCAAGTTTGATTTTGTTTCCAGCGACAATAGCTGGTTGGTTTGGCCAAACTGAAGGAATGGGTTGGTTGCAAGATATTGCAACAACGCTTTCACCGGGCCAGCCTATATATGTACTTTGTTATGCAGCAGGAATTATTTTCTTCTGTTTCTTTTATACGGCGATGGTTTTTGATCCGCGTGAAACAGCAGATAATTTAAAGAAGTCAGGCGCGTTTATTCCTGGTATGCGTCCAGGTGAACAAACAGCAGCATACCTTGATAAGGTTTTGACTAAGTTAACTTTGGCAGGTGCGGTTTATATTACGTTTGTTTGTTTATTGCCTGAGTTTTTGATACTGAAATTTAATGTGCCGTTTTATTTTGGTGGCACATCGTTGTTGATTATTGTTGTGGTTGTCATGGACTTTATGTCTCAGGTGCAAGCGCATTTAATGTCTCATCAATATGATGGGCTTATGAAAAAAGCCAATCTAAAGGGACAAGGGCGACGTTAATACGTCAAGCGATTTGCTTGGAGAAAGAAGATGAAAGTTAGAGCATCAGTAAAAAGAATTTGTCGGAATTGCAGAATTATCCGACGTAATAGAGTTGTACGTGTTATCTGTACCGATCCGCGCCATAAACAGCGCCAAGGATAGATTGCCAGGTGATAGATAGAAATAATATTGGAGAGATTGAGTAATGGCTCGTATTGCAGGCGTTAACATACCAGACAATAAGCATCTTATTATTGCTTTGACCTATATCTATGGTATTGGAAGTACTCGTGCACAAACTATTTGTGAAACATTGAGTTTAGTAGGAACAACTAAAGTTAGAGAGTTGTCCGAAGCCGATCTAGATAGAGTTCGAGCTGAAATTACTAAATTTGATCTTGAAGGTGATTTACGTCGCGAAGTTTCAATGAACATTAAAAGATTGATGGATCTCGGTACTAATAGAGGCATTCGTCATCGTCGAGGACTACCAGTGAGAGGGCAGCGTACAAAAACAAATGCTCGTACTCGTAAGGGTCCAAAGAAAATGATTAAAAAATAAAATATAACTAGGTTTTAAATATGGCCAAAACAGCACCTAAGAGTCGCAAGCGTGTAAAGAAAACCGTCGTAGATGGTATTGCACATATACATGCTTCATTTAATAACACGATTATTACGATTACAGATCGTCAAGGAAACACGCTTTCATGGGCAACCTCAGGCGGTAGTGGTTTTCGTGGTTCTCGTAAAAGTACGCCATTTGCTGCTCAAATTGCGTCTCAAAAAGCAGGTGAAGTTGCTAAAGAGTTTGGCATGCAAAGCCTGGAAGTATTTATTAAAGGCCCAGGGCCTGGTCGTGAATCAGCTGTTCGCGCACTTAATTCAATCGGACTTAAAATCACTAATATTACTGATGTTACACCGATTCCATTCAATGGGTGTCGCCCACCCAAGAAACGTCGGGTTTAATTCAGGAGCTTTATAAATGGCACGTTATTTAGGACCAAAATGTAAACTTAGTCGTCGCGAAGGCACCGACTTATTTTTAAAGAGCCGCGCTAGACCGCTCGAATCAAAATGTCAGATGGATAAATTACCCGGCATCCAAGGCTCTCGTCCAAAGAGATTGTCTGACTACGCTCTACAGCTACGTGAAAAACAAAAGTTACGTCGTATCTATTGCGTGCTAGAAAAACAATTTCGTAAATATTACAAAGAAGCTGCGCGCCGTAAAGGTGCTACAGGTGAAAACCTATTACAGATTCTTGAATGTCGACTTGATAATGTAGTTTACCGAATGGGTTTTGGTGCAACTCGTAATGAAGCACGTCAATTGGTAAGTCATAAATCTATTTTAGTTAATGGTAAGTCAGTTAACATCCCTTCATATCAAGTACAACCAAGTGATACTGTTGCAATTCGTGAAAAAAGTAAAAAACAATTGCGTATCCAAAGTTCATTAGAACTCGCGGAACAATATGGTTTACCTGATTGGGTTGATGTAAATAGTAAAAGTATGGAAGGTGTGTTCAAGTCAGTTCCGGAAAGAAGTGAGTTGCCATCTGAAATCAATGAACAACTCGTTGTAGAACTTTACTCCAAGTAATTAACGTAGAGGATTATCAGGCATGCCATCAACATTTTATGAATTGTTAAAGCCACGGTTAGTTGACGTAACTACGGTTAGCAAAACTTCTGCAAAGATTACCATTGAACCTTTAGATAGAGGTTTTGGACATACTTTAGGAAACGCATTACGTCGTGTATTACTATCTTCAATGCAAGGCTGCGCTGTAGTCGAAGCAGAAATCGAAGGTGTATTACATGAATACACAACTATCGAAGGTGTACAGGAAGACGTTACTGATGTGCTTCTAAACCTTAAAGGCCTTGCTATTATGATGCATGCCAAAGATGAAGCGACACTCACATTGAAGAAGAGTGGCCCTGGTCCAGTCTATGCGAGTGACATTACGCTTGATCATGATGTTGAAATAGCAAACCCTGAACATCTAATTGCTAACCTGACTAAAGCGGGTGAACTGAACATTGTCATGAAGGTAGTTCGTGGTCGCGGTTATAAGCCAGTTATCATTGGTGGTACCGATGAAGTTGAACAAACAATTGGACAGTTAAAACTGGATGCATCATTTAGCCCGGTGACTCGTATTGCTTACGAAGTTCAAAATGCTCGTGTTGAACAGCGAACAAACTTGGATAAGCTTGTTTTAGAAATTGAAACAAACGGTACGATTGATCCTGAAGATGCCGTTCGTGAAGCAGCAACAATTCTGCGTTCACAATTTTCAGTCTTTGTTGATTTGGAAGCGGAAGAAGCGATTGAAGCAAGCCAAAATAAAGAACCAGAAGTAGATCCTATTTTGTTACGTCCAGTTGATGATCTTGAATTAACTGTTCGTTCAGCAAACTGTTTAAAAGCAGAAAGTATTTATTACATTGGTGATTTGATTCAACGCACAGAAGTTGAATTGTTAAAAACACCAAACTTGGGTAAAAAGTCTTTGACTGAAATAAAAGATGTCCTTGCTTCACGCGGTCTGTCATTAGGTATGCGCCTTGAAAACTGGCCACCTGCTGGACTTGAAGAAAAAGAAACACCTTTAATACCTGTACCTACATCATTTTAAGAGAGAAGAATAATGCGTCATCGTAAAAGTGGACGACAACTGAACCGTAATAGTTCGCATCGCACAGCGATGTTTCGAAATATGGCAGTATCGCTTATGGATCATGAAATAATCAGAACGACATTGCCAAAGGCAAAAGAATTACGTCGTGTTGCGGAGCCATTAATTACAATGGCAAAAGTTGATAGCGTATCTAAACGTCGTTTAGCATTTTCGCGTCTACGTGACCGCGAAGTTGTGACCAAGCTATTTAATGAATTAGGTCCACGTTATAAAGAACGCCCAGGTGGTTATGTGCGAATTTTGAAATGTGGTGCTCGTACCGGTGATAAAGCACCGATGGCATATGTTGAATTAGTAGATCGTCCTGAAACAGCGGAAGCTGTTGACGTAGAAGAACAAGCATAAGAATACTAATAATAAAGCTTGTAACATTTGAAACCGGGTTTATCCCGGTTTTTCTTTTTTTGTGGTAATGAATGCGACAACTCGTTCCCGACGTCGCCTAGAGCGCCTACTTTTGGTGTCTACCACCTACATCCCTGTAGGCGGTATTGTTGCTGCCATTTTCTGCGGTACTCATTTATTACATATAATCTCTGTTCCTCGAAAATGTTGCGCCTCACGTAAAAGAAAAATCTATACTTCAAAACCATAGAAAATATTGATCTTTAACCAATTAGTTTTAGACTATTCCAATGATATTTCTATTTACTGATTATGGTTTACAAGGTCCGTACATAGGGCAGGTTGAAACGGTGTTGCATCAATTTGTGTCGAATGAAAAAATTATCCATTTGATGCCTGACGCGCCACGTAATAAACCAAAAGAAAGTGCCTATTTGCTTGCTTCTTTAGTTTCAAGAATTCCGGAAGGATCTATTTTATTTTGTGTAGTTGATCCAGGTGTTGGCTCGGATGAAGATAAACCTGTGATGTTGAATTTAGATGGACGCTGGTTTGTTGGTGCAGATAACGGTTTATTCGATATTGTTGCAAGAAAAGTAAAAGAAATAGAAGCATTTGAAATAACATGGAAGCCAGAATCATTATCGAATAGTTTTCATGGACGCGATTTATATGCGCCAGTATGTGCAATGATTGCAAATAATGATGAGATTCCTTCGATTGCTTTTGATTGGAAAGATAAGCATCAATGGCCGGATGATCTAAATGAAATCATTTATATTGATCATTTTGGTAATTGTATGACAGGTATACGTGCGACGTCTTTAGATAAACAGTTAGTATTACGCATTGATCATCAGGATATTATTAATGCAGATACTTTTTCAGATGTTAAAGAAGGGAAAGCATTATGGTATGAAAATTCAAATGGAATGATAGAAATTGCCGTTAATCAAGGGACTGCAGAAGATGTTCTTCAATTAAAAATTGGGAGTCATATACTGCTTTCAACCTAGTCGTTTTTCCATAAAGAAATAATTGCTTTCGGCCCGAAGCGGACATTAACTTATTTTATCGGCAAAGCTAATTCCTTGAGAAAAAAAGCTGTTAAATCATAGCAACCATTTAATTCTACTTCTTTATATTTGAACATGCCAGCTGCCTTGCCTCACTTACTCCGCGAATATAAGCAACTTATTTATGACTTAGAGTATTCAATAAAAACAAGCATATTTCCTTATATGATGGTGTTATTACTCATCGGTTAAATTGTTTATTAATTGAATTATCGAATTTTTGTAATAACTCTCGGGATTCATTTTTTGATTCTTTTTATTTCTTCCCTATTTTTCTGTAATTCCAGCGACATTTCGTTCACTAAGAGCCGAGAATTTTTGGTTTCTCTGTGTAAACATAGTGAAATCGCTAAAGAACTAAAAATGGCAATTATAAATACAACGCCTTCTATTAAAATGTATATTAATTCGGTTCCATCTCGAATATCTGCAAGGATATCTATTGCAGCTAAATCCTAATAAAAACAAAAGCCGTTAGCAATATTACTCTGAAACGACTTCCAAACAACATTTCATTGCATTCTAACATATTGATTTAATTAGTTTTCACAAATGGCGGATGGTGATATTTCAAACTAGAGCGCATATTTATTAAACGTTATAAAAGTTGATTTAACTAAATTAAATAATATTGGCCTTTGAGTATGACGACAAAATTACAACGATACAAAGTTTGGGATTTAACAACAAGAATATTTCACTGGATTAATGCGGCATCTGTTTTGTCGCTAATAATAGTTGGTATTCTTATTTTAAATACAAAGCATCTTGGTATTGAAGGAGAGGCTAAGGTTTTGCTAAAGATAATTCATGCCTACATAGGTTATATCTTCGTTATCAATCTTGGCTGGCGATTTATATGGGCATTTATTGGTAACCATTATGCTAAATGGCGACAATTTCTGCCTACAGGAAATAACTACTTACATTCGTTAAAAACATACAGCAGAAATTTATATTCGGGTGTACGCCAACAATATTTAGGCCACAATCCGATTGCCAGATTAGTGATCAGCATCTTTTTTATACTACTGAGCATTCAGGCAACAACCGGACTTATCATTGCGGGTACTGATTTATATTACCCACCCTTTGGTAATTATTTTGCAGAATGGGTGACTGAAGGAAATCAAGACCTTTTAAATGAATTAAAACCGGGTGATAAAAGTCATGTCATTGAAAGCGCATATGAAGAAATGCGCATATTTAGAAAACCAATCATAACCATTCACGTGTACGGATTTTATACGATATGCGTTTTAATTCTTCTTCACATCATTGGTGTCATTGTGACAGAAGTTAAAGAAAAAAATGGACTAATTTCAGCAATGTTTACAGGTGAAAAAGTACTGGATGAATCTCCTGTGGATGAAAAAAAACACCGCTAATTTTAAAGGAAAAAACATGAACATAAGTGTAAAGGTTATTCATATTATTTTTTACTTGATGATGGGATTCAATATAAGTGCAGTACAGGCTGCAGAAAAAGTGTTAGCCAAACAAATTTATCAAAATAACTGCGCGTCATGTCATGGTGCTGCAGGCAAACCTGATCCAGAAAACCCAATGTTTAAACAATTAGGAATATTGCCAGCCAATTTTACAGACTCACTATTTAGTAGTCGTGAACCAGCAAAAGACTGGTTTTTAGTCGTTAAAGAAGGTGGTGCTGCTAAAGGCTTTTCAAACATGATGCCTGCCTTTAAAGAGGTATTGAGCGACATTCAAATAAAGAAAGTTATCAGTTATATAAAAACACTAGCGGGTAAGCATGAATATCCATCCGGAGATATGAATTTTATATTACCCATACGAACCAAAAAGGCTTTTCCAGAAGATGAAGTAGTATGGAAACTTCGATTCCAAGATGATGCTAACAATAGTAATCGCGATCAAATTCGCAACGTAATTGAAATTGAAAAACGTATTTTTAAACGTACCCAATTGTCGCTTGAATTAAGCCATAAAATTGATGATGGTGTTGATAATGGGCATGGTAATTTTGACCAGATTGAACCTGGTATAAAACACGTTATCTATGAGAACCCATCCCAACAAGTCATAACATCTGTTGGAGCATTGTTGGCAATAAAAACAGAGGAAAGTAATTCATCAAATGAGTTTATTCCATATATTGCAGCTGCTAAGCGCCTAACAGACACACTAACAGTTCAAGGTACAGCACGTTCAACTTTACCATTAGAAAAATTTAGTGATGGAAACGTAGAACTATCTAGTGTGATCCATTGGTCGCCAAGTCCTTGGCCTCGTAGTTTGCATCCCGGGATGGAAGTGGTTGCATCATTTCCAATAGACAGAGGTACAGGCATAACTCGCAAATCTTTTTCGCAATTAAGCTTGATACCTCAAGCGCAAATCAGTCTTAATAAACGAGGTAATATATTGCTTAATTTTGGCACAGAAATACCTTTAAACGATACCAATCGCTATGACTATCGCGGATATGTTTATCTAGTATGGGATTTTGCTGATGGTGGATTATTAGATGGTTGGTGATCGACTAGTAGTATTGATGCCCACTTAAAGCAGATTGTTTATATGATTTATATAAGTTCCGCTTTGGGTTGTTAGTACTCTAACTCTTAAGCTTTACATTCAACAATTCATTAACTTGTTTCGGGTTCGCTTTACCTTGAGATTGCTTCATTATTTGACCGACAAAGTAGCCAATTAATTTGCCTTGTTTCTCTTCTGGCGCAGCTTGATATTGTGCAACTTGGTCTGGACTATTAGCAATCACGTCATCAACTAGTTTTTCTATCTCACCTGTATCAGTGACTTGTTTTAAGCCTTTGCTTTCTATGATTGCATCAGTATCGCCTTCGCCATTCCACATAGCTTCGAAGACTTGCTTGGCTATCTTTCCTGAGATGGTGTCATCTTTAATACGTTTGACCATGCCGCCTAACATTTCAGCGCTAACAGGGCTTTCAGTAATATCTTTATTTTCTTTATTGAGTGCAGCAGCAAGTTGACCTGTTATCCAGTTACTGCTTAGTTTGGCTTCACCATCTGCTGAATTAACACAGGCTTCAAAAAAATCCGACATTTCTTTTTGTGCTGTTAAGACACCACTGTCATATTCGGATAATTTAAATTCATTTATGAAGCGTTGTTTTTTTGCATCCGGTAGCTCTGGTAATTGACCACGTATATCTTCTATAAAACTATTTTCAATTTCTACCGGTAATAGATCTGGATCGGGGAAGTAACGATAGTCGTTAGCTTCTTCTTTGCTACGCATAGAACGCGTTTCGTTTTTGTTTGGATCATATAAACGAGTTTCTTGTAATATTTTACCACCGTCTTCAAGTATATCGATTTGTCTTTCAACTTCGATATTGATTGCTTGTTCGACAAAACGGAATGAGTTGATGTTTTTTAATTCAGCACGTGTACCAAATTCTTCCTGGCCTTTCGGACGTATAGAGACATTCGCATCGCAACGAAATGATCCTTCCTGCATATTGCCATCACAGATTTCTAGATAACGAACTATTGAATGAATCTTTTTCATATAAGCGACAGCTTCTTTAGCATTACGCATATCTGGCTCAGATACAATTTCCAAAAGAGGTGTACCGGCACGATTAAGATCAATGCCAGTATAATTGCCAAAACCCTCGTGCATTGATTTGCCGGCATCTTCTTCAAGATGCGCTCGTGTGACACCAACTCGTTTTGTCGAGCCGTCTTCAAGTTGAATATCAATATGTCCTGTACTGACGATTGGCAATTCAAATTGACTAATTTGATAACCTTTTGGTAAATCAGGATAGAAGTAATTTTTTCTCGCAAAAACTGATTTTGGTGGAATTTCGGCTTCTATGGCAACACCAAACTTTACTGCCATAGTGACTACTTTCTTATTAATGACGGGTAATACGCCAGGAAGGCCTAAATCAACGGCACAAGCCTGACTATTTGGTTCAGCGCCGTAAGCGGTTGCTGCACCTGAGAAAATCTTACTTTTAGTAGCGAGTTGGGCATGTATTTCTAAGCCTATAACGGTTTCCCATTCCATTATTCAAATCCCCCCGGTATTGCCTTGTGGTGATCTGTTGCTTGCTGGAATTGATGAGCAATATTCAGTAAACGAGATTCTTCAAAATAATTTCCAATTAACTGCATACCGACAGGCAGATTATTCACAAAACCAGCGGGTACTGAAATGGCAGGTAGGCCGGCAAGATTAACTGAGACAGTATAGAGATCGGAGAGATACATACTGACAGGGTCATCGATCATTTCGTTTAATTTAAATGCAGTTCCTGTTGCTGTTGGTCCAGCAATCACGTCAATATCTTTAAAAGCATTCTGAAAGTCATCACGAATCAGATGTCTTATTTGTTGTGCTTTTAAATAATATGCATCGTAGTAACCAGCTGATAAAACATAAGCGCCGATCATAATTCTGCGTTTTACTTCTTTACCAAAACCTTCTCCACGACTACGACAATATAAATCTGATAAATCTGTTGGTTCTTCACAACGATGACCAAAACGAACGCCGTCAAAACGAGACAGGTTTGATGAACATTCAGCTGGTGCGACAACATAGTATGCAGGAATCGATAATTCGGTATTGGGCAATTCTATTTCTTTACAAACAGCACCGAGTTTTTCTAATTCCTTAATACCTTCTTCAACAATCTTAGCAATGTTGCTATCAAGCCCTTCGCCAAAATATTCTTTTGGTAAGCCGATTTTTAATCCTTCAATTGAATCGTTTAATTTTTCTGTATAGTCATCGACTGTTTGTTCAGCTGATGTTGAATCACGTTCATCAAAACCAGCAATGACATTCATCATTAATGCAGCATCTTCTGCTGTTAATGCCATAGGTCCGCCTTGATCAAGACTGGATGCAAAGGCAATCATGCCATAGCGGGAAACCCTGCCATAGGTGGGTTTCAGGCCTGTTATGCCACAAAGAGAAGCAGGTTGTCTTATTGAACCACCGGTATCTGTACCGGTTGCAATTGGAGCGAGACGTGCAGCAACAGCACTTGCTGAACCACCTGAAGAACCACCAGGTACATATTCTGTATTCCAAGGATTTTTTACAGCACCATAAAAACTAGTTTCGTTTGATGAGCCCATAGCAAACTCATCCATATTTGTTTTACCTAAGGTCACAAAACCAGCGTTATTCATTTTTTCAACGATAGTTGCATCATACGGTGCGATAAAGTTATCTAACATTTTAGAACCGCACGATGTTTTAATTCCATTCGTACAAAATATATCTTTTTGTGCGACAGGGATTCCTGTTAATGCAGTATGTTTATTATCTGCACGTTGTTGATCTGCAAACTTTGCTTTTTCTATTGCTTCATCTTCATTTATCGTAATAAAACAATTCAGTGAGTCATTATATTTTTTACAACGATCAAGATACAAACGAGTAAGTTCTTCACTACTGATCTGTTTAGATTCAAGTGCGACGGATAATTGTGCCAAGGTAGACTGGTGCATGATAATTATTTTTTAAAAGAATTAATTTTTATTCAATGACTTTTGGAACGAGGTAACAGCCATCATCAGTCAGCGGTGCATCTTTTTGAAAGTGGTCACGCTGATTTTCTTCTGTTACTTCGTCTGCCCGTAAGCGAGCAGATAATTCTAAGGGGTGTGCAATAGGTGTTATTCCATCCGTATCGACAGAATTCATCCGTTCAACCATGCTCAGAATATTGGATAACTCATCACTGTAATTTGGAATATCTTGTTCATCGATTGCTAATCTGGCTAACCAGGCAATTTTTTGCACTTCTGATTTATCGAGGGACATAAACTAGCCGTTCTTATTTGTTGAAAAATAGGAATTTATCACATTCCTTTGCTTGCCCAAAGCCTCGCCCATTGTTAAAGTTACACCCTTATTGTTCAAGGCGATCTTAGTGCGGTTTCAGACAGCTAAAGTATCGTGAAAATAGATGATTTGAGGATCCAGCGTAGACAGTGCTAACTAAATCCTTCCTAATATAGCCATCTGGCAAGACTATATCATAATGTTTATATTAACTAACTGGTTTACTAATGTTTAATCGAATAAGAGGTTTTTTTTCCAGCGATTTATCCATTGATTTGGGTACAGCAAATACGCTGATTTATGTACGCGGAAAAGGCATAGTTTTAAATGAGCCTTCTGTAGTCGCGATACGAAAAGATGGCGACAAGATAAATGCAAAATCCATCCGTGCTGTCGGCACCGAAGCAAAAAGAATGTTGGGTAGAACGCCCGGTCATATTACAGCTATTCGCCCCTTAAAAGACGGTGTGATAGCGGATTTCACCATTACTGAAAAAATGTTGCAGTACTTTATTCGTGAGGCTCATGGTTCTACCTTGTTTAAACCAAGTCCCCGTGTTTTGGTGTGTGTGCCTTGCGGTTCAACTCAGGTTGAACGTCGCGCAATTCGAGAGTCTGCAAGTGGTGCAGGCGCAAGAACAGTACATTTAATTGAAGAGCCAATGGCAGCTGCAATTGGTGCAGGTATGCCGGTAAGCGATGCACGAGGTTCTATGGTGCTTGATATTGGTGGCGGCACGACTGAGGTCGCAGTCATTTCTTTAAACGGTATTGTCTATTCGGATTCAGTTCGAATTGGTGGTGATCGTTTTGATGAGGCAATCATCAGTTACGTACGTCGTAATTATGGAAGTTTAATTGGTGATGCAACCGCAGAACGGGTTAAACATGAATTAGGCTGTGCTTATCCGGCAAATGAAATTAAAGAGATGGAAGTACGTGGTCGTAATCTTGCTGAAGGTATTCCCAGAAGTTTTACTTTAAATAGCAATGAAATTCTTGAAGCGTTGCAGGAGCCACTTTCGGGTATCGTAAGTGCGGTTAAAAATGCATTGGAAAAAACACCTCCTGAATTAGGTTCTGATGTTGCGGAGCGTGGCTTGGTCTTAACTGGTGGTGGTGCGTTATTAAGAGATCTGGATAGATTGTTAATGGAAGAAACTGGCCTTCCGGTCATTATTGCAGAAGATCCTTTGACCTGCGTTGCTCGGGGTGGTGGACGCTATCTGGAAATGATTGATGAATTTGGAACGGATATTCTTGCCGTGGAGTAATCGCTAAGAGCGGAGGTAACATATTAACACCCTGTTTCAAACAAGTTCTTCTGTTAACGTTCGTTTTGCAGTATTTGTTATACTCTCGATTATATTGATGGTGGTTGACCACCATCAAAGTCATTTAAAAATTATACGCTCAGGGCTATCTACACTAGTTTATCCACTTCAATATGTTGTTAATCTACCTATTGAAGCAGCTGAATGGGTTACTGTTTCATTAGTCACACATAATAAGTTATTAGAAGAAAATGATCGTTTAAAACACGAACATCTATTGCTTAGTTCAAAACTGCAACGTTATGAAATTCTTGAAGTAGAAAATCATCGCTTACGAAATTTATTAGAATCTTCATTTCGACTTAATGAAAAAGTTCTGGTCGCCGAATTAATAGCGGTAGAATTGCAATCATTCCGAAGACAAATCGTTATTAATAAGGGGCAACGCGAAGGTGCATATGATGGGCAGCCGATTGTTGATGCTGCCGGTATTATGGGGCAGATTGTTCATGTTGGGCCTTTTTCAAGTACCGTCTTATTAATTACCGATCCGAATCATGCTTTGCCAGTACAAGTAAATAGAAATGGATTACGTGCTATTGCCGTTGGTACGGGTCAGAGTGATAAGCTTATATTAGAGAACTTACCTAATAATGCTGATATACATGTTGGCGATCTTATTATTTCATCCGGTCTCGGACGTCGATTCCCGTCAGGTTATCCTGTAGGGCAAATAGAAAAAATTTCACGTGATCCTGGTGAAGCATTTGCAAAAGTTATTATTAAACCAAGTGCACAATTAAGTAAGAGTCGAGAAGTATTAATGGTCTGGCCGTTTGAAAATACGGAAGAAGTGAAGAGTGAGTCTGCGGAGGTCGCAACTAAATGATTCCACTTGAAGAAGCTAAGCAAGGTAATTGGCTTATTGTTATGAGTTTTGTCGTAGCGGTTATGTTAACAGCTTTACCGCTGCCCGATTGGGCTGTTAATTGGAGACCCGCTTGGGTCGCATTAGTATTAATCTATTGGTGTATGGCGGTGCCTGATCGAGTTGGTATTGCTATTGGTTGGTTTATGGGGCTTCTCTTGGATGTGCAACAAAGTACGATACTAGGTCAAAATGCATTAGGTTTAGCCTTACTCGCTTTTCTGACAATTAAATCTTATCAACGTATGCGCGTCTATCCATTGGCACAGCAAGCAGTATTAATTTGTTTTTATCTTTTATCTTATAAGCTCATCATGTTATTGATTACAGGATATATAGGTATGGGTACGCGTGATTGGACTTATTGGATGCCTGCGATAACAAGTATGTTGTTATGGCCTTGGTTATTTATTATTTTAAGAGACTTACGTCGTAAGTATCATATCTCTTGAGACTATTTATAAAATCAAATGGTTAACGAGATCACCCTCAAAGATAGTGGTCATGAATCTGATTTAGTAGCCAAACGCGTCTATTTCTCTGGTTTTATCATCCTCCTTTTAGTCATTATGATTGTCCTAAGAGTTTTTTATTTGACGGTATTGCAGCATGAACACTTTACAACTTTATCTAAATCAAACCGAGTAAAAATCACACCAATTCCACCTATTAGAGGTCTTATTTATAGTCGCGATGGTGAAGTATTAGCAGAAAATAAACCTACATTCAGTTTAGAAGTCATTCCTGAAAAAATCGATGACGTTGATATGTTAATTGGTGATTTAAAAAAAATCGTTAGTATTGAGAAAAAAGATATTGAACGATTTAAAAAATCGCTTAAGAAAAAACGACGATTTGAAAATGTCGCATTACGATTAAATTTGAATGAGGAAGAAGTTGCTTTATTTGCTGTAAATCGGCATCGATTTCCTGGTGTTGATGTTGTTGCTGGTTTAAACAGGTTTTATCCGCTAGGAGAAGAGTTAGTTCATACCATTGGTTACGTTGCTCGAATAGATGAAGAGGATGTAAAGCAACTTAATGCCTCTAATTACAGTGGTACAACCCATATCGGAAAGTTGGGAATAGAAAAATCTTATGAATCTTTATTGCATGGTGATGTTGGCTATCAACAAGTTGAAGTAAATGCACAGGGTAGAGTAATACGTGTACTGGATCGAAAAGCACCGAGTCCTGGAGAGAATCTTCATTTAACAATTGATCTTTCTTTGCAGCGCATTGCAATAGAGGCTTTAAAAGATAAACGAGGTGCTATTGTTGCAATAGATCCGGTAAATGGGGACGTTTTAACTTTTGTTAGTTCACCCGGTTATGATCCAAATAAATTTGTAAATGGTATCGATAGCAAATCCTACAAAGCATTATTGTCTTCAAAAGATAAACCATTAATAAATCGTGTTACACGAGGAAAGTATCCGCCTGGTTCAACAATAAAACCATTTCTCGGTCTAGTTGGTTTAGATAATGGAGTAAGAGTATTAAATGATGAATCATGGTGTCCAGGTTGGTATTCCTTAAAAGGTCATGAACATCGTTATCGCGACTGGAAGAAACAAGGACATGGTCATACTGATTTACATAAAGCAATCATGCAATCATGTGATGTCTATTTTTATATTCTTGCCTATGAGTTGGGAATTAATCGTATTTATGAAGGTCTATCGAAATTTGGTTTTGGCAAAGAAACTGGAATAGATATAGGCGGTGAAGCGACGGGTTTATTACCTTCGAGAGAATGGAAGCGTGAAGCATTAGGTCAGGTATGGTTTCCAGGAGAAACATTAATTATGGGTATTGGACAAGGCTATGCGCTATCAACGCCTCTACAATTAGCGAAAGCAACAGCGTCTCTTGCTAATAGAGGTAATGTTGTTAGACCTCGTTTGGTAACTAATTCCAGCAACCCTATTACTGCCGAGATTAAAAAGTTCCCCGTTCACTTTGAAGACAAAGTAACAGTGAAAAATAAACTACATTGGGATCAGATTATCCAATCTATGCGAGATGTTGTTCATGGTGTTGGTGGAACAGCATGGCGTAGTGGATTGAATGCAGCTTATGAATTTGCAGGTAAGACGGGCACGGCACAAGTAATTGGTATTGCTCAGGATAAAGAATATAAAAAAGAAGAAATTGCAGAAGAATTTCAGGATCATGCACTGTTTATTGCTTTTGCTCCGGTGGAAGAGCCTCGTATTGCAATTGCAGTGATTGTCGAAAATGGTGGAGGTGGTTCAAAAACAGCTGCGCCGATTGCCCGTAAAATGCTGGATCGCTTTATGAATGATAAAACTTTAACTAAAGGAACCTCTGGTTAATTTATGGAGGAACAAGGCCTATCATATCGCGTGCATATAGATTTTCCTCTTTTGTTAGGAATCTTCATATTGTGTCTTATCGGTTTGGTAGTTTTATATAGTGCTGGTGGACAGGATGTGGATCTGGTTTATAAGCAAGCTATTAAACTCGCCATAGCTTTTGTTGGAATGATAATTGTTGCTCAATTACCTCCCGCCGAAATTGAACGCTGGTCAGTATGGTTATTTGTTTTTGGAATAATTTTATTGGTATTGGTTATATTCTTTGGTGATGTTGGTAAAGGTGCACAGCGATGGTTGGATTTGAAAGTATTTCGTTTTCAGCCTTCAGAATTAATGAAATTAACAGTACCGATGATGGTAGCTTCATATTTAGCTGATAAATCTTTACCACCAAAATTTTCATGGGTTGTTATCGCCTGTACCTTGATCATCATACCTGTGTTATTAATTGCCAAGCAGCCTGATTTGGGAACCTCATTATTAGTAGCGACGGCTGGATTTTCTGTGCTTTTTATCGCCGGTATATCTTGGCGTTTGTTAGCATCTATGGGCGTATTGGCCGCAGCATGCTTACCAGCACTTTGGTATTTTATGCGTGACTATCAAAAACAGCGAGTATTAACATTATTAAATCCGGAACAAGACCCATTAGGTTCTGGTTATCACATCATACAATCGAAAATTGCCATAGGCTCTGGTGGTTTCTATGGAAAAGGTTGGTTAAATGGTACGCAATCACATCTTGAGTTTTTACCGGAAAGGTCAACAGACTTTATCTTTGCTGTTTATTGTGAAGAGTTCGGTATGTTAGGTGTTTTATTATTATTATTTGTTTATCTATTTATAATTTCTCGCGGATTGTATATAGCAATTAATGCTCAAAGCACCTATGGAAGATTATTGGCAAGTAGCCTAACTCTTACATTTTTTGTTTATATTTTTGTTAATATGGGAATGGTGACTGGGCAACTACCCGTTGTCGGTGTGCCATTGCCTTTAATCAGTCATGGTGGTACTTCTATGGTAACATTGATGGCAGGTTTTGGTATTTTAATGGCGATACAAACTCATAGACGTTTTCTCTCATTTTAAATGATATGAATAAATTAAATATTATATTTTCTACCGTTTCTTTTTTTGCTTTTATATTTACGTTTCATAATGCTTTGGCGGAAACTAGTCCAAAAAAAGAAATATCAGTTTCTCAAGATGAGTTTATTACTCAAATGGTAAACCAGCATAACTTTAATCAAAAAAAGTTATCACGAGTGATGAGCGACACTATCGTTTCTCAAACTATTCTAGATGCAATATCAAGACCGGCAGAAAAAAAGCTAACATGGCATAAATATCGAAAAATATTTTTACAGGAAAAAAGAATTCATCAAGGCGTTGAGTTTATAAAAAATAATAAAATTAAGTTAGAAGAAGCAGAAAGTAAATTTGGTGTGCCAGCTGAAATTATCACAGCAATTATTGGTGTCGAAACATTTTATGGGCGCATAGCCGGTAGTTATCGCGTTGTTGATGCACTTAATACACTTGCGTTTCATTACCCAAAGCGATCTGATTTTTTTCGTTCTGAATTCGAGCAGTTTTTACTTTTGGCTCGCGAACAAAAATTTGACCCTCTGTCTTTAAAAGGATCTTATGCTGGTGCTATGGGTATGCCGCAGTTTATTTCCAGTAGCTACCGTCATTATGCAATTGATTTTGATGACGATGGCGTTGTTGATATTTGGGATAATGCGGATGATGCAATTGGTAGTGTTGCCAATTACTTTGCAGAGCACGGCTGGCAAAAAGGAAAAGCGGTTACTGCTAAAGTTAGTGTTGAAGGCGATAATTACAAAGATGCACTTAAAAAAGGTTTAGCATTAGATATAAACGAAGCTGATTTAGAAAAATTTGGAATTAAAACCAAATCGTCTTTTGAGAAAAATGAAAAGCTAAAATTATTTGAGTATGAGTTAGAGAATGATAACGAGTATTGGTTAGCACATAAAAACTTTTATGTGATTACGCGTTATAATCATAGTCATTTATATGCAATGGCTGTTTATCAATTAGCCATGGAAATAAAAAAGAGAAGTACTAAATAATTATTCCTATAGTGAAAACTTACTCATCAATGAATGTCAAAAGAGCTCTGATCTTAATATCCGTACTTTCTAGTTTAATAATATCTGCATGTAGTACGACAAAGGTTGTTCCGACATCAGGGGATGCGGCACCTAATAAACAGGTTGATGTGTCCAGCGTTCCAAATGCAGTACCAAAAAGTGAACCAAAAAGCCGTTATGGTAACCCAAAGTCATATGTCGTATTTGATAAGCGATACTATGTTATGGAAAGTAGTCAGGGCTTTGTCGAGAAGGGAATTGCTTCATGGTATGGCACTAAGTTTCATGGCCGACGTACTTCTAGTGGTGAGACGTACGATATGTACGCGATGACGGCAGCACATAAAAACTTACCGTTACCGACGTATGTCAAAGTAACTAACTTGAATAATGGTAAACATGTCATTGTTAAGGTAAATGATCGAGGGCCATTCCACGAGAATAGAATCATTGACCTTTCTTATACGGCTGCAATTAAGCTTGATATAATCAAGAAAGGAACTGGCTTGGTTGAAGTCAGAGCAATACAACCAGGAGAAGTGATTCCATCTTCTTCTAACGAAGGCGCTCCTGTGGCAACAGTACCAAGTTCCAACAATAATGAAGGTTTTTATATTCAAGTCGGCTCTTTTGGTCAACTGGCTAATGCAGAAAATTTACGTCGTAAGTTAGAGCCATTGGGGGAACACTTAATTAAAATTAGTCAAACAATCGTTACTGGAAGAACCTTATATAGAGTACGTATTGGTCCGTTAACAGATATCGATCTATCAGATTCGATAACAAGTAAATTACAGAATTATGGTGTTTCTGAACACCGTATTGTCGTTAACTAGAATATATAAAAATATCATGAGATTTATTAATATTACTTTTGTTATTTTACTTTTTTTTATAAAAAGTAGTTTGTCCTATGCAGACACAATGATTGTGCCTGCTGCCCCTAAAATAAAAGCTTCTTCTTATTTAGTTATGGATTTTAATAGTGGGAAGTTACTCGTCGAGGAAAATAGCGAACAACGGTTGCCGCCAGCAAGCTTAACTAAAATGATGACGATTTATGTTGTTTCAAGTGAATTGGCAAATGGTAAAATATCTCTTGAAGATGAAGTTCTAGTAAGTGAGAAAGCATGGCGAACACCAGGCTCAAGAATGTTCATTGAGGTAGGTAAAAAAGTGAAACTCGATGATCTCTTGCATGGTGTTATTATTCAATCTGGTAATGATGCGAGTGTAGCTTTAGCTGAATATATTTCAGGTGCGGAAGATGTTTTTGCAGATTTAATGAATCAGCATGCAAAACGTTTAGGGATGGACAACACACATTTTGTAAACAGTACCGGTTTACCTGATGAAAATCATTATACGACGGCTAGTGACTTAGCAAAATTAGCAAGAGCAATGATAAATGATTTTCCGGCCGAATATGAATTACATAAAGTAAAAGAATTTACGTTTAATAAAATCAAGCAACATAATCGTAATAAATTACTTTGGCGTGATCGTAGTGTCGATGGTATAAAAACCGGACATACAGAAGAAGCCGGGTATTGTCTTGTTGCTTCAGCAGCAAGAGATGGTATGAGATTGATTTCAGTTGTTATGGGGACTGACGGTGTTAATGCCAGAGCTAAAGCCAGTCAGGCTTTATTGAATTATGGTTTTCGGTTTTACGAAACACATAAGCTTTATAATTCAGGGGAATTAATCACCAGCGTAAAAATATGGAAAGCAGATGTTGAAGCTTTAAATCTGGGTGTAGAAAATGATATCTACGTGACAGTACCTCGTGGACAGTATGATAAATTAGAGCCGGTTGTTGAATTAGATAATCAGATTATTGCTCCGGTAAATAATGGAGATCAGAAAGGAATCTTAAATGTCATGCTTAATAAAGAAAGTGTTGTTTCCGTACCTTTATTAGCTTTAGAGTCGGTTTCTGAAGGAAGTATTTTAAATAAATTAAAAGATGAAGTTCGTCTTTTGTTCGAATAGTTTTTAATCATGACTACTGTCTATCTTAACGGTGAATATAAACCGCTAGCCGAAGCATTTATAAATGTACTAGATAGGGGTTTTACCTTTGGAGATGGCGTTTATGAAGTTATTCCAGTCTTCAATAGAAAGGTTTTCAGGCTTGATGAGCATTTAGAGAGGCTTGATAATAGTTTGCAATCTATTTATATGGAAAACCCATTGTCAAAAGACGAATGGTTTACCATATTTAGCAAATTGGTTGATACAGAAAAACAAGTTAATCAATCAATATATTTACAAGTTACTCGAGGTGTCACTGAACGCGATCATGATATTTCATTAGCTGATAATCCGACCATCTTTGTTATGAGTCGGCCTATCGTTAAAAAAGATTTATTTTCCGGGATTAAAGCAATAACACATGATGATATTCGATGGAAACAATGTGATATTAAAGCAATCACTTTGTTACCAAGCGTCATATTACGACACAAAGCTAAAGAGCAAGACGCAAAAGAAGCTATCTTAATAAGAGATGGCATGGTTACGGAAGGCGCAGCAAGTAATGTCTTTATCGTGAAAGATAATATTATTTATACACCACCAAAAGATAATCATGTTTTACCTGGGATAACACGTGATTTAGTTTTGGAAATTCTTTCTCGAAAAAATATTAGTTACGTCGAAGCACCAATTGTAATTGAAGAATTATTGAATGCCGATGAAATATGGATTACTAGCTCAACGTGGGAAATAGTACCCATTGTAAAACTAGATAATAATCCGGTAGGAAATGGTTGTGTAGGTAAAATGTGGAAAAAAACAAACCAGTTTTATCAGGAATTTAAAAAAGAACTATAATTATTATTATGGAAATATATAAAGCTTTTACAATCGAAGCAGCCCATCGGCTACCAAATTTACCTGATGACCATAAATGCAGTCGTTTGCACGGTCATTCATTTAGAATTGAAATACATGTATCTGGTGATGTCGATGAAGCTACTGGCTGGGTTATGGATTTTTCAGAAATTAGTCGAGCATTTAAGCCTCTATTTGAAAGTTTAGATCATCATTACCTTAATGATATTGAGGGTTTGGAAAATCCTACTAGCGAAAACCTGGCTAAATGGGTTTGGCAAAAACTAGAATCTTCTTTACCGCTATTAACGTCTGTCGTTATACAGGAAACATGTACCGCTGGTTGTATCTATACTGGTAGTTAGCAGGTTTACTAAATTAATGTTTTATTCCAACTCCTTTATTCAAAAGATGTAACGCTATAGTAAAAAGAACAGTTGTAAAGATTACTAACATCAAAAATGCATTAGTGATGTCAATATCCGACTCACCAAGCATGCCATAACGAAAAGCGTTTACCATGTATAAGATTGGATTAAAGCTAGATACTGTTTGCCACGTTTCAGGCAGCATATCGATAGAATAAAAAACACCTCCTAAATAAATTAATGGCGTTAATACAAAAGTTGGAATGATAGAAATATCATCAAATTTTTTCGCATAAATAGCATTAATTAATCCTGCCAATGAAAAGACAATGGAAGTCATAAACACAACAGCTATAGTTATGGGAAAGCTATGTATGTTAAGTTCAGTAAAAAAAAGAGCGACTATGGTGACAACAATACCTACTAAAATACCTCTTGCGACGCCACCCGTAATAAAGCCAGCTAATATAATAAAATTTGGAATAGGGGCAACTAACATTTCCTCAATATGGTTTTGAAATTTAGCGCCGAAAAAAGAAGAGACAACATTTGCGTACGAATTATTTATTATAGACATCATAATAATACCCGGAGCGATATACTCGATATAACTAAAGCCGTTCATTGTGCCTATTCGCGAACCTATTAAACTGCCGAAAATCACAAAGTACAATGTCATACTGATTGCAGGCGGCAATAATGTTTGCACCCATATTCGCATGAACCGACTGATTTCCTTTCTTACGATAGTATAGAATGCAATTAATGTTGTTTGTTTATTCATTCATGCTATCTAATTATTATTATCTAACAAATCGAGAAATAATTTTTCCAGGCGATTAGATTTGTTTCGCATACTGCATACTTTTATATTGCTAGCAGAAAATATCTCAAAGAGGTCGTTAATATTTTTCTCTCGGTCAACTTCTACTTCCATTGTTGAGCTGTCAATTAATGTCGCGGTATAGCCATTCAAATTGGGTAATGTCTCAATAGGGTTAATTAAATCGATAATGAAAGTTTCTTTATTTAAATTCGATAGCAATTTCTTCATTGACGTGTTTTTTATAATGCTACCCTGATCAATAATCGCAATATTTTTGCATAGTTTTTCTGCTTCCTCTAGATAATGCGTAGTAAGCATAATCGTGACACCTTGTTTATTAATATCAATAAGAAAGTCCCACATCGAACGTCTTAACTCAACATCAACTCCTGCTGTTGGTTCATCTAAAATCAACATCTTTGGTTCATGAACCAAGGCTCTAGCAATCATTAATCGGCGTTTCATGCCGCCAGATAAATTTCTTGCAGGTTCATGACATTTTTCTATGAGGCCGAGTTTATTCAGATACTTTTTAGCGCGTTGCAATGCGGTACTACGTTTAATGCCATAGTAACCGCCCTGATTAACTACGATATCAAGTGGCGTTTCGAATTGTGAAAAATTAATTTCCTGTGGAACGATGCCTATACATGCTTTTGCCGCTTCATTCTCTTTATCTATATCGTGTCCAAAAATGCTGACGGAGCCCGAAGATTTATTAACAAGGCCGCAAATAATACCAATGGTTGTTGATTTGCCCGCACCATTTGGACCTAGTAATGCGAAGAAATCCCCGCTGTTTACCTGAAGGTCGACATTTTTAAGTGCTACGAATTTGTTAGGATAAGTTTTATTTAAATTTTTTATTTCTAGCGCGGACATTATAAAATAATAGAATAGTTATACTCAAAATCATGACTCATATTTATTAGTATAAATTGAATCGATGCTGTCTGATACAGAAAAGAAGGATGATTTATTGGAGAGTTTGACTAAACGAATTGAAGCACTTTCTTAACTAGCCCTCAAGTTTTTTAATTTCTTCCTTTTGTGCTGCACCTGTTTTGGTTAATGCTACAGCTAAAGCACTATCGCGTTTAAGCGCAAGTTTGAAATAATCTTTTGCGATTTTTATTAAACGGGTTTCGTCATCTGTTCTAACGTAGGCATTTCTTTCTCCATCGCTATTTTCCATTAGCGCTTGTTCTCCGAAATAATCACCGGGTTTCAGTTTTGCCAGAATGTTCACTTTACCACCTTCATCGATAATAAATACTTCAACGAAGCCATCGAGAATTACATATAAATGATCTCCATGTTCAGATTCTTTTACAACAAAATCACCTGGGCCAACAGTGATAACTTCTGTCCAGGTAGGATAGGAATCAAGTTCAATATCTGCGAGAGACTTAAATAGTCGTAAATTCCGCAGTATGTCGCGAACTTCTTGTTCTTCTTTTTTAAATTTTGGAATAGCAGTGACATCTTCTGATTCTCCAATTCCATCTATATGCAGTAACACGTGTTTTTTATCAATTCGAAAAAGTTTGCTTGGCTGAAATGCACGTACACTCGCATTCCTTCTGCCTTCTCCACCCGGAAGTAGAGACTGTTCACCAAAAAAATCACCTGCACGTAATGTAGCTATTGTTATTTCGCGACCACTTCCACCGCCTTTGATTGAAACTTCAACAGTTCCTTCCAAAATGACATACATGCAATCACCAATCTCTGCCTCACGTATAATACCTTGCTTCATCCCGTATTCTTCATAGCCGTTATCGGGAGAGTTAATTATCTCCGTTAATTCAGCATCACTAAGAGAAGCAAATAAAGGTACTTTTCTAAGGTGGCTTGGATTTATAATATTATCGGTCATTTCGTTTCCTATGAACGCTGAAAGGATCAAAATCGTAAAATTAAATTTTACATCCTTAATTCGGTATTTCTCAATATGACTACACTATAAGAAAATAGTGTCATAAATTATATTGGGTTTGTCTTGTTCTGTTATCCTTATCACAGGTTTTCAACATCCGGTTAAGGAAACAGAGAACCGTGTCACATTAACTTTCAGAGTTTTAATTATTTAGTTTCTTCGTCAGCTTCTTTTTTAGTCACTTTCTTCTTTGTTGTTTTTTTTGTGGCTGGTTTTTTCTCGTTACTGCCAGGCCAAGGACTGAAAGGGAAAGGTCGTTCCTCAGACTTAAAGGTAATGTAGAGTAAAATTTGTGATACATATTGATTTAATGAATCGCTAAAATTGAGTAATTGTTCATTTAACTCGGTAGTAATGAGTTTCATAATAAATTGGAAAATCACAACCAACCAAATCAGGGCGAATAGAAAATAAAATATTACACCATAGATAAGTATAAAGAGGCCTCGTGTCCATACGTCTTTATCCTTAGCGTTTTCTTTTATATCCATGTTTTTCTCCAACAATAATGAGTTTATAAAACAAATAGTTGACCTATTTTACTATAATTGCAATGACTAAATACACGATTACTTCCTAAGCCTCTTTAATGTGCCAATATTTGCCAATAAAACAGGTTTTTTGGCATGATCATCGCTATGTGTATAAAGGCTAGTTTATGATGAAAAAAATTAATTTGATTATCTACCGAGTCCAATCTAGCAATGGCAGTGGATTTAAGGTGTTTTACGACGTTCAGATAGCTAAAACTATGATAATCTTTGAATAATTAGTGAATAAGAATTCAGAAAGTATGCAAGAAATTGATGAAGATACAATTATGGAGTTTCCTTGCCAGTTTCCCATTAAAGCAATGGGTAAGGTTGAGGAAAATTTCGATATTTTAGTGGTGAGTATTGTCAGAAACCATGTGTCAGATATATCTGAAAATGCGGTAAAAAGCCGTCTTAGCAAGGAAGGCAAATTTGTTTCCATAACGGTCACAGTGGAGGCTGAGAGTAAGCAGCAATTGGATAATATTTATCGCGAGCTAACTGCCCATGAAAAAGTGTTGTGGGCACTATGAGCATTGAGGTTAAAGATCTTGGTGTACGTGATTACGCAGAAACATACCAAGCGATGCGCGAGTTTAATGATCAACGAGACAAGAGCACGGAAGATCAAATCTGGTTACTCGAACATCAGCCCGTTTATACCTTAGGGCTTTCAGATAAAACAGAACATCTTTTAAATACTGAAAATATTCCAGTTATAAAAACGGATCGTGGTGGTCAAGTGACTTATCATGGCCCTGGGCAGTTGGTGGCATATTTATTAATTGATCTAAAGCGACGACCTTACTCCATTAAGAAATTAGTTTCGCTAATTGAAGAATCAATAATTGAGTATCTTGATGATTACGACATAGTGGCAAAACGTAAAGCGGGTGCGCCAGGTGTTTATGTCAACGAAGAAAAAATCGCTGCTTTGGGTATTCGCGTTAGGAAAGGCTGTTCTTATCATGGTTTGGCATTAAATATAAACATGGATCTAAAACCATTTGAAGGTATAAACCCCTGTGGCTACGAAGGCCTTATTTGCACACAATTAGTAAATTTTAAAAAAGATATTTCAGTTTCTGAAGTGAAAAAAAATATAGCAAAATATCTACTTAAACATCTGGATAAGTCCGATGGTCTTCTGTCCGACGTTGCTTGAAAATAAGGAAAGTTAATGTACCAAGATAATATTCATAAACAGCCAGAGCAGGATAAACGTGGCAAGCTCAAGACAGATAAAATTCCAATAAAAGTAATTCCCGTTGAAGGTAAACTTGCAAGAAAACCGAGTTGGATAAAAGCGAAAGCACCGACAGATGAAAAAGTATTAAATCTTAAAAAGGTTATTCGCGAGAATAAATTGCATACAGTCTGTGAAGAAGCCTCCTGTCCAAATATAGGTGAGTGTTTTAGTCATGGAACGGCAACGTTTATGATCATGGGCGATATATGTACACGCAGATGTCCTTTTTGTGATGTTGCGCATGGAAAGCCTCAAGCGCTAGATCCTGAAGAGCCAGTAAATCTAGCAAATGCAATCAAGATAATGAATTTAAAATATGTAGTAGTCACATCAGTAGATCGAGACGATCAACTAGATAGAGGAGCCAGTCATTTTGTTGCATGTATACAAGAAATACGAAAAGAATGTCCAACAACTCAAATTGAAATACTTGTTCCAGATTTTCGTTCTAAAATCGATATCGCATTAGATATATTAAAAAAAGCACCACCTGATGTCTTTAATCATAACCTTGAATCAATACCACGCTTATATGAAAAAATAAGGCCCGGTGCAAATTATGTTGCATCATTAACATTAATTGAAAAATTCAAAAAACAAAATAATTCGGTAATGACTAAATCAGGATTGATGTTAGGTCTGGGTGAAACAATAGAAGAAGTTAAAGAAGTATTAAAAGACTTAAAAAAACATGGTTGCGATATGATAACGATAGGTCAGTACCTGCAACCTAGCCGATATCATTTGCCAGTTGAGCGTTTTGTTCATCCTGATGAATTTGAAGAATTGGGGAAATATGCCGATAGCCTTGGTTTTATCAATGTTGCCAGTGCGCCAATGGTGCGTTCTTCATATCATGCTGATCTACAAGCATCAGGGAAAACGATTAGTTAAGTATTAAGTTAATATGAGTTTATCCTTAATTGCTTTTATAAAAGCAATCATTCATCCTCCGACAATAAATTTTGTCTTTATTTTAGTCGGTTTATTGATACAGAAAAAATATAAAACTATTTCACGAGTGTTTTTATATATTGGCTCAACCACATTACTTCTATTTTGTTTTTCCCCATTCTCAAATTTTCTTTTAAATAAACTTGAAAAATATCCCGCGCTAGAATTACCTGTAATTGTAAATAGTGAACAGGCTATTGTTGTACTTTCTGCAGGAATTCAACCATTCAGAAAAGAGTTTGGTAGAGAAATTGGTGGGGCAGCGACTATACAACGCAATCTTTACGCCGCTTTTTTATACAAGCAAGTTAATCTCCCTGTATTGGTAACGGGTGGTTTATTCAAACATAGTGAACTTTCTGAAGCCGCTGCTATGGCTGCCACATTGACTAATTTTTTCAATGTAAAAGTAACATGGCAGGAACGGCAGTCAAAAAATACGGCTGAGAATGCAATATATTCTGCTGCTATTTTGAAAGAGAACGGTATTGGTTCAATTTATCTTGTTACACACGCTTGGCATATGCCAAGGGCAGTTATGATGTTTGAAGAACAAGGAATTAAAGTAACACCAGCACCGACACTGTTTAATGCTGAAGTTATTAATCCTGATTGGAAATACTACATTCCTAATTTACCCGCACTATCAAAAACTAAAATAGCCTTGCACGAATATATTGGGATAATTTGGTATAAATTCAGATATTAGAACTTACTAGTCTTGAGCTAAGAAAAGAAGTGGATCTACCGTTACATTATTCAACATCACACTCCAATGTAGATGTGCGCCAGTGACACGACCGGTTAGTCCAACGTTACCAATAATATCACCGGTTTTTACTTGAATCCCTTCTTCAATGTTGATGCTATCCATATGGCAGTACATGGTGATTAACCCTTGACCATGATCTAAAAAAACAGTGTTTCCATTAAAGAAGTAATTGCCAGTATTAATAACAGTACCGTTAGCTGGCGCCACGATAGGTGCGCCTTTCGGTGCGGCAATATCTAATCCGCTATGAGGTTTTCTTGGTTGTTCATTAAAATAACGACGTAGACCAAAAGGGCTACTATAAGGGCCTTCTGCAGGTTGTATAAATTTTAAAGAGATAGCTTCATTGTTGCTCCAATGAGATTTTGCTTTTGAAATTAATTTCTTTTCTTTAATAATACGCGTCATATCTTGTTCGTTAGGATTAACTTTGCGTTTATTCTTGATAGTTAAGTATTGTGTTTCGTAGTCTTTGTTAGCTACTTCAAATTTATAATTTGTTTCAATACCCTCACTTTTAACCTGTAAATTGTGTATGCCCGGTTTTGCAGATAAGGGAATACCTACAATCGCTTTCCAATTATTACTTGAACCTAATACCATGACCTTTTTTTCATAGAAAAAAGCATTAGGTTTATCTAATGTTTGAATTGAGATAATGGCAACACCACCTGGCACGGTGGATTCGGCAGGAAGGTCAAGAGCAAAACCAGTAACAGCACTTGTTAATATAAAAATATAAAGAGATAGTGTTAGTAAGTTATTTTTCATGAATTTTGTCTACTGTCGATTCGATTTCAGATGCAGCCAATCTAATACGAAGTTGATCTCCAGATTTAAGTTTTTTTGAATTAGTGACAATATTATTAGTTTTCTGATCAGTGACGATCGCATAACCTCGTTCGAGTGTTGAAATTGGACTGACTGTATTCAACATATGTCCGAGACTTGAAATTTCGTCATTTGCTTTTTCAAGTGTTCGATTAATCGATCTTTTAAACTGCATTTGCAATACGTTAACCTTCTCAATTTGCCGAGCTATTTTATGTGCAGGATTTAGTTCATTAATTTTACCCGCTATTTCAGTAAGCGAAACTTTTTTATTAGATATTAGTTTTTCTGCATGGTGCTTTAGACGCATTGAATACTCGTCAGTTCGCTGAATCAATTCCATTAATCGCTGTTTTGGATGAGGTAGTCGCTTCGACAAAAACGCCACGTGATTTTGAAAGTTATTAATAGTTTGTTTTTGCGAACGAATTAATTGTTCTTCACGATGTTTCAATATTTTTAATACATCACTGCTATCGGGACTAATTAATTCTGCAGCAGCAGAGGGTGTAGGAGCTCTTTGATCAGCAACAAAATCTGCGATAGTAAAATCGATTTCATGTCCAACGCCGCTAACAATAGGAGTTGTGACCTCAAAAATGCTTCGTGCAACGACTTCTTCATTAAAGGCCCATAAATCTTCAATCGAGCCCCCGCCGCGTGCAAGAATGAATACGTCACATTCATTTCGTTGCTCAGCTAGTTTGATTGTATTTGATATTTCTAAACCCGCACCTTCTCCTTGAACCAACGTTGGATAGACAATGATCTTTCCTGAAGGGTATCGGCGTTTTAGTATGCTAAGAATATCGCGAAGAGCTGCTCCCGTAGCCGAAGTGATAATCCCAATATTTTTTGGAAAGGGGGGCAATGGTTTTTTATGTTCCTCATCGAACAAACCTTCAGCTGCTAGCTTTTGTTTTAAAGCTTCAAAGGCAAGTTGCAGTGCCCCAGCACCAGCCGGTTCCAATGATTGTATAATGAGTTGGAATTCTCCGCGACCCTCGTATAAACCGACATTCGCACGAGCCATAATTTGCATGCCATTTTCAGGTTCAAAGCGTAATCCTGACTGACGGTTTTTGAACATGGCACATCTAACCTGGGCGGCATTATCTTTTAAGCTAAAATAGAGGTGACCGGATGCGGGTTTGGCAAGATTAGAGATTTCGCCCTGTACCCAAACAGTAGGAAATACATCCTCCAAAACGGTACGAACTTCGCGGTTTAAACGACTAATCGTATAGATATCGTTTGCAGAAGGTGAATTATTGTTTGCTATAGGCATATTGATACCCATGATATTTGGAAATGCTGGATATAAGAGTGCCTCTGTTTTTATTCAGAGCAAGGCGCAACGACGCGCATGGCCGCCCCCTGCAAGGAGGAGCACCAACAGTAGGCGCTTTAGGCGTCGAAGCTCTGGATGAAAACAGGGGTGCTA
>JAJFKK010000128.1 GCA_021773245.1 Gammaproteobacteria bacterium
TCCTTTAGATCTTGATCGAGAAAAAGAAATAGCAGATAAATTAGCCGAAGAAGCTGAAGCAAGTGAAGTTATACAACTTGAAGCAAATGGCGAAACATTTTTGGCATTATTAAATAATCTAGTTAGCGATAAAGCACTTGGTGCAATTATCGTTTTGCATGGAATGGGAGCTCATCCAGATTGGCCGCAAACCATTTCTCCAATACGGAAAGCATTTCCTGAATATGGTTGGATAACCTTGTCAATTCAACTTCCTATTATTGCGCCGGAAAACAAAGTTGAAGATTATGGAAAAACGTTTGGCCGTGCAAAAGAACGGATAAAAGCAGCAATACGATTTTTACACGAGCGTAAATTTCGAAATATTGTTGCGATAGGTCATAGTTTTGGCGCGGCAAGTATGTTGTCTTATCTTGAAAAAGAAGAGCATATCAGTGCACTGGTTGCAATTGGCTTACAAAACTATGCATTCATTAAACCGACTTTTGATCTATTTGGTTTGATAGAAAAATCAAAAATTCCCGTGCTGGATATTTATGGTAGTCGCGATTTTAAAGAAGTAATTGATCAAGCGGCAGATAGAAGACTAGCAGCTAAAAAAGGAAGTAATAACCAATACCTACAGGTGGATATAGAAGGCGCGGATCACTATTTTACTAAGATGGAAGAAGTGCTAATTAAGCGTATTCGAGGCTGGCTTGAAAAGGTGGCACCTGGTGTTTCAGTTGTTGTCAATGAAGAAGAAGAATAAATAAAAGAAACTATTTGACAGCATATAAATCACCTAAAATTTTGTCTAGATTCCCTGAGACAAATGCTGTGTCTAGTGCTAATGTTCAGTGAGTTAGAAACACTCGTGTTTTGATTTATATAGGAGACGGGGATGACTGAAGACATTGAAGCTACTGAAATGGTAAGTAAAGATGAACGACTCTGGGGCATGTTGTGCCATCTTCTCTCCTTTTCGGGTTACTTGATTCCTTTCGGTAGTTTACTTGGTCCATTAGTCGTATGGATGGTTAAAAAGGATGAAATGCCTTTTGTAGATGACCAGGGAAAAGAGTCTCTGAATTTTCAATTAACCATGCTGATTGCCGTTATTGTGTCTGCAATATTAATGTTAGTGTTGATTGGTTTTGTCTTGCTTGGCGTGCTTATTATATTTCAAATTGTTGTTGTAATAATGGCAGCAATTAAGGCAAATGATGGGGTGAAATACCGTTATCCATATACAATACGATTTATTAAATAATTAGAAGTCTATAAAAAAAGGAGCAAAATTATGGCTGAATTTATTCTTGTAGTTGCGGTTTTTTCAATCGTTTTACTCATAAAAGCAGTGACTATCGTTACTCAGGGTAATGAATATACGGTAGAGCGCTTTGGTGAATACACACACACATTGGCACCGGGTTTACATATCATCATTCCTTTTTTCGATAGAATCGGCGCTAAGATGAATATGATGGAAACAGTAGTCGATGTGCCATCTCAGGAAGTGATTACCAAAGATAACGCGATGGTGCGAGTCGATGGCGTTGTTTTCTTTCAGGTATTAAATGCCGCACAAGCTGCTTATGAGGTTAATAACCTTACCCGCGCAATCTTGAATTTAACAATGACTAACATTCGTACCGTGATGGGTTCGATGGATTTGGATCAGTTGTTATCACAACGCGACACGATTAATGCACAGTTATTACAAGTAGTTGATGAAGCAACCAGTCCGTGGGGTATTAAGGTGACCCGAATTGAGATTAAGGATATCTCTCCACCTAAAGATTTGGTCGATTCGATGGCGCGACAGATGAAAGCAGAGCGTGAAAAGCGAGCTAATATTCTTGAAGCAGAAGGTTTCAAACAAGCAGAAATCTTAAAAGCAGATGGTGAAAAGCGAGCCGCTATCCTCGAAGCAGAGGGTCGTAGGGAATCAGCTTTTCGTGATGCGGAAGCAAGAGAACGTCAGGCTGAAGCTGAAGCAAAGGCAACGACTGATGTTTCTAATGCTATCGCGTCAGGTGATATACAAGCTGTTAACTATTTCGTTGCAACAAAATATGTCGAGGCATTAAAAGATATCGCCGCAGCACCAAATACAAAAGTAGTACTAATGCCTCTGGAAGCCAGTAGCGTGATCGGTTCAATAGCGGGCATCACTGAGATTGCCAAAGAGACCTTTGGTAAAGATAAAAAATCTAACGAACAAGTATAGGGGGTTAATATGGAATGGATTAACCAAGTAGAATTTTGGTACTGGCTTATTGCCGCGGTCGTAATGATCGTTATAGAGATGCTACTGCCAGCAGCGTACTTTTTGTGGATGGGTATTTCTGCATTTATTGTTGGTTTATTACTATACGCGATGCCAGACATTCCTTTGCTTATACAAGTTATTATCTTTGGTGTGTTATCGGTTGTGACACTGGTGTTATATAAAAAGCATCAGAGAGCTAACCCAACAGTGAATGATGAGCCTAATTTAAATCGGCGTGGTGAGCAGTATGTCGGTCGAATCTTTACGCTTGATGAAGCTATAGTTAATGGCGTAGGTAAGGTGAAGGTTGATGATTCAACATGGAGAGTAAAAGGCATGGATATGCCTGCCGGAATGAAAGTTCGCGTTATGAGTGTTGATGGAACCATCTTTAATGTTGAATCAGAAACGCTTTATGCTGAATAAGTATTATTTACTATCGTGTTGCGCAAGTGACCAAGCAACATGTTCACGCACTAAATCAGAGTCGTCATTTTGACGACTTTTTAGTGCGACAATGACCTCATTAGTTGTTGGTGCATTGCCAAGGCCTACAGCAATATTTCTTAACCAGCACTCATAACCAATTCTTCTAATTGCCGATCCTTCTGTATTTTTTAGAAACTCAATTTCTGTCCATGTGAACAATTCAAGCAACGTTGGTGAATCAAGTCCGTGTCTTACACGAAAGTCATCCTCTTCAGAATTCTTAGAAAATTTATTCCAAGGACAAATTAACTGGCAGTCATCACAACCATAAACACGATTGCCAATCATTTTGCGAAACTCTTCTGGAATAGAATCTCGTAATTCAATTGTTAAATAAGAAATACAACGACGCGCATCAACTTGCATTGGCGCAACGATAGCTTTAGTAGGGCAAATATCTATACAAGCATTACAACTGCCGCAGTGATGGTTATTAAAAGGTTCATCAATTTCAAGTGGTAGGTCGGTATAGATTTCACCAAGAAAAAACCATGAACCCGCTTTTGGGTTTATAAGATTACTATGTTTGCCTATCCAACCAAGTCCGGCATTACGCGCTAAGGCTTTTTCTAATACGGGTGCGCTATCGACAAAACAACGATAACCAAAATTACCGTATTCCTTTTCAATTTTACTAGCAAGCTTTTGTAAACGTTGCCGCATTAACTTGTGATAGTCGCGACCCATGGCATAACGCGAGACGTAACCTAGCTTAGGATTATTTAAAACTTTCATCGGATGCTTACTCGATGGAGGCATATAATCCATTCTTACAGAGATAACACTGATAGTACCGGGTACAAGATCATCTGGCCGACTTCGTTTAGTTCCATGCGATTTCATATAAGACATTGCGCCGTGTCGACCTTCTTTAAGCCAGTCCAATAAATAGGCTTCGTCTTCAGCTAGTGCAGTTGACGTAAAACCAAGTTGTTGAAAGCCTAAATCACATCCCCAACTTTTTATATTTTCAGATAACTGAGTTTTGTCCATTTATAAAAAGTTTAGGGTTTGTTATATGTTAAGAAACGGAGTAGCCATCTTGCAACGCACCATGACTGTGCCTAAAACACTATGATAGTGCAAACCTTATCTGACTATCGATATGAATATCAATTAAGTTGTTGAATTTTATTGAAATTACGATTTGGCATGAGTGCTGCAATATAGTTTTCATAGGTAGTCAAATTCAAGAATCCTCGACTCTCCTCTTGTTCCTATTTTATGGGCGTCTTCCCTCGACGCCCTTTTTTTACCTTTAATGCTTTTCTAAAAACATAGAGTTTTGTACCTAACTCTTTATTATATTGATGTTTGATCTCGCCGAATAAGCAAGATGTCGTTATGATGAGCGCATAGTCATTATTTTAAGAATAAAAACAAATGCTTGAATTTATTAGTCGATGGTACAGACGTTATTTTACTGATCCACAAGCTTCATTATTAGTCGTCTTGTTGGTTGTCGGCGTGGTAATTTTAGCGACAATGGGTAAGATGCTCGCGCCGCTGTTAGCTGCATTGGTGATTGCTTATTTATTGGAAGGTGCCATTTATAAATTACAAAAGAAAAAAATGCCGCGTATCTGGGCAGTTAATCTTGTCTATTTATTATTTGTCGCATTTATGATGTTTATTTTACTTGTATTATTACCAATACTTTCCAGACAAGTTAGTCAGTTCTTTAAAGAAGTGCCGGATATGATAAGTAATGGCCAGGCATTGCTATTGCGTTTACCAGAACAATATCCTGAGTTAGTTTCAGTTGAGTACGTCGAAGAATTAATCTTTACTATACAAGGCGGCTTAAGTGATCTTGGTCAAAGTGTATTATCCGTTTCTGTTGCTTCTATACCCGCGATTATAAGCATCCTTGTTTATCTGGTGCTTGTGCCATTAATGATTTTTTTCTTTTTAAAAGATAAAGCGATGATTCTTGGATGGATGGGTCGGTTTTTGCCAAAAGAGAGACAGTTAGTCAATGAAATTTGGACGGAGATGGATGGGCAGATTGGCAATTATGTACGCGGCAAATCTAATGAAATTCTTATCGTAGGTAGTGTCTCTTATATTGTCTTTGTTATTCTTGGTTTAAATTATGCGTCATTGCTTGCAATGATTGTTGGGTTATCAGTATTAATTCCATATATCGGTGCAGCGGTTGTTACTTTGCCGATAGCATTTGTAGGCTATTTTCAATGGGGATTAGAGCCTGATTTTATTTGGTTAATGGTTTGTTACGGTGTTATTCAATTTTTAGATGGGAATGTACTGGTGCCTATTCTTTTTTCAGAAGCAGTCAATCTACATCCAGTAGCGATTATTGTTGCGATATTAGTTTTTGGTGGTCTTTGGGGTTTTTGGGGTGTGTTCTTTGCGATACCTTTAGCAACCTTAGTAAAAGCATTAATTAATGTTTGGCCAGTTCATGAAACTGATGATGTTACTTTGCGAGGAAAAGTCTAATTGATTTTCTTGAAGTTGCTAAGTTTAACTTTTATCTATTACTATAAAGCCTGCATCTTAATGCAGGCTTTATAGGTTTATAATTATTCTATATTTGCTCCAACAACAGCAGCCATTTGCATCATGTTGATTGTTTCGCCTTCATTCATCTGAGTCAGATCAGTAAGTTTTCCTGATTTGCTTGTCGATTTTGTGTTCTTGAAAATAGACAGTAATTTAGCATCAGCGACAATATATTTGCCCGCATTTTCTGCCTTGCCATTTTCTGTTTTGGTCTGAAGCTTATTCGCTTTAATATAGTCCCATAACTTTTTTGTTATCTCTGTTCGAGGTAGTTCTGATGCGCCTAAAAACTCTGCCAGTTCACTTTTTAATTTAACTGGCTTGCTCAACCCTTTCGCTTCTGCCATTTTTAACTCCCTCATTTAGGTTTAAATAAATGATACTTAGCGTCGCTAAGTCATCTCAAGGCACTTTAACCAAATCTACCTATAATATCCAGCTGAAGGGAAATAAAATTCGTAGTCATTTCGAGACAAATATTTAAAGGCTAGAATAGCCTTTAAATCATAGTGTTAAATATGCTTATTTATATTCAGAAATAAGAATTGTTAAATCGTCACTATTAAGTTGATGATTTGAAAACAATTCAGCATCGTTATAAATTGCTTGTACCAAATTATCGCAATCAATAGAGCGGTTATTTTTAATAGTTTCTAATAAGCGATCCAGACCATAAGCCTCTTTAAGCTCATTACGCCATTCTGTTAGGCCATCGGTATAAGCTATAATTTTGTCGCCGGACTTTAATTGGTATGTTTCTTCAATATATTTCACAGGTTCATCAATAAACAGTCCAAGCGGACAACCGGCTTCTTTGAATGAAACCAGTTCAGAATTATCTTTCGGAACAACAATAAGAGAAGGGTGGCCTGCATGAGTAACATTCATTAAACCATCTGGTTTTATCCTAAACAAAACACTTGTCACAGAACGACCTGTATTTCGGGAAGAAATTAATTGATTCAGTTTTCTGATTGATTTATCCGTAGCCAAATTTGGAGTAAGACTGTCAATCGCAATATGAACCATCATGGTCATTAGTGCTGCTGAAATTCCGTGACCCGTTGCGTCTCCAATAAAAATCGCGAGTTCTTTTTCACGATTTAACATGAAGTCATATACATCGCCAGAAACTAAATCATATGGTTTATAGGTTAAAGCAATATCAAGATAATCAACCTCAACGATTTCCGGCAATACGGTCTGTTGGAAATCAGCAGCTAGTTTCAGTTCATTTTGATAGTTTTTTTCTTTGCTGGGACGAACGATATTCTGAATTGGAATTTCTAAAATTTTTGCTAATACACTCATTTAAAGAGTATCGGCAGTACGATGAGTTTTCTTAATTGAATTTGAATGAAAAAATGTAAATTGGCCGCGCTAGTTAATAACGCGGCCAAGGATAATGTGAGATTTTTAATCTTCCCAGGTATTAACTTTGTAATCTATGCCGTTATATGGCATTACCCACATTTGGTACATAGAAGTGATCCACATGAAAGAAGATGCCAGTGAATATCCAATGCCGCCAATCATGGTGAACCAGGCAAAACCGGCATACCATTTGGTAAGCCACCAGGAAATAATATCGAGTATCAGAAATATAAAAGGCAATAAGATAGCGGCTTCTTTTAACCATTTGGGAACACCAACTGAAAAGCTAAAGATAAAACCCATAATGAAAAAGATAAAGCCGATGCCAAATAAGTGAATATGTGAAACACGAGTTAATGAATCGACAGAAGCGCCTTGATCTGTATTGGCGATTTCTTTAATAACTTCATATTTCGTAATAGCCGCCAGTCCCGGAATATTGCCATGACAACCACTACAATACATAGACACATCATTCTTAATTTCTTCTTCCCATGCTTCTTTCGAAGCACCATCTCTTGCCCAATGAATTAATTTTGCGCGAATTTCTTCTGGTGCTTTATCTTTCATTGAACCGTTCAACTTTGATTCAAGTTTGCTATTGCCACGATTGCCATAATAACTGTAAACAATATCGTCAAGCGACAAACCTAATTTTCCATCGGCCATACCGTGCGTTAGCAAAATCTGTGCGCCGGCCATCACTAAACCAAAACCTATTGCTAATAGGTAGCCGGTAAAAAGCATTCGGATAGATAAACCCAGACTTGGTAAGTTTAACCATGTTGTCTTATTAGGCTGCTTCATTATTCTTCTCGCTTATTGTTATTATTGTGAATTGCTGCCGATGCGACTAAACCTTCAGCGTTTCAACTTTAATCTTTATCAAAGTTTTAATCCAGATTTGTACTATTTCGATAACTCTTTTAAAGAGCTTCGTTAGCAAAGTCTGCCAAACGCGAACGTTCTCCGCGCATTAATGTAATATGTCCACTATGTTCCCAGTTTTTAAATCGGTCTACTACATAAGTCAGACCTGAAGTTGTTTCTGTTAAATAAGGTGTATCAATTTGTGAGATATTACCCAGGATAATCATTTTGCTGCCAGGGCCAGCACGGGTGATTAATGTTTTCATCTGCTTCGCTGTTAAGTTTTGTGCTTCATCGACAATGATGTATCGATTTAAAAAAGTACGGCCACGCATAAAGTTAAGAGAACGAATTTTAATTCGTTTTGTTAACAGGTCTGAAGTGGCAGCACGCTCCCAGTCATCACTGTCATCCGAGTTTGTTAAAACTTCGAGGTTATCCATCAATGCACCCATCCAGGGTGCCATTTTTTCTTCTTCCGTCCCCGGTAGAAAACCAATGTCTTCCGCAACAGGAATAGTGACACGAGATATAATAATTTCACGGTAAAGTTTTTTATCCATTACCTGTGCAAGTCCTGCTGCAAGGGTCAGTAATGTCTTTCCTGTTCCTGCCGCACCTAGAATGGTTACCAGATCAACATCTGGATCCATGAGTAAATTAAAGGCAAAATTTTGTTCTCGATTTTTTGCATTAACGCCCCAAATAGAGTGTTTGTCTTCTCGATAGTCAGTTGCGTGAACCAGGGTGGTTTTTTCTTCACCTACTGTCTTAACCAGCGCTTCAAAACCGCCGCCTGCTTCTGTATATAAACTTTGATATGGATAACATTCTTCTAAAGGCTGGCCTTGTATTTCATACAAGGAACGCATGTCTTCTTGCCATGACGTTAGTGCATCAGATTTAGTTTCCCAAAAATCATCAGGCAGTTTATTAATACCAGTATAAAGTAAGTCAACATCATCAAGCACTTTATCGCTGGTGTAATCTTCGGTATGAATACCAATGACATGTGCTTTTATTCGTAGGTTTATATCTTTAGATACTAGTGTGACAACTTTCTTTGGATATTTTTTTTGTAATGAAAGTGTTGTGCCGAGAATCGAGTTGTCTGCGTTTTTCCCAGGCAGGTTATCTGGCAAGCTCTCTGACAATATTTGAGTTTGCAAAAATAATCGACCATGAGCTTCGTTGTGCCCATTCAAATGTAATGTCGTATTAAGTTCTAGTCCATTATGAATGTCGTCAGTGCCTGCTGCATTAATGATTTCATCAATAAAACGACTGACTTGACGTACGTTTCGAGCAACTTCGGAGACGCCTTTTTTACCAGCATCAAGCTCTTCCAGTACAACCATCGGTATAAAAATATCATGTTCCTGAAAACGAAACAGAGAGGACGGATCATGCATTAAAACATTCGTGTCAAGCACGAAAAAACGAGAAGGATTTTTTTCTGACATTTTATTAATTATTATTTTAGATTTTTAACAGCCTCAAGCACTTCATCAACATGGCCTTTTACTTTTACCTTGCGCCATTCGTTTTGCAAGATACCTTTTTCATCAATTAAAAAAGTAGATCTTTCAATGCCCATATGTTTTTTTCCGTACATGTTTTTTTCTTTTATTACATCAAACAGAGTACAGAGCGTTTCATCTTCATCAGAGATTAAATCAAATGGAAATTTTTGTTTTTCCTTGAATTTTTCATGTGATGATAACTTATCTCTGGACACTCCAAGTATACGAGTATTACGAGAGCTGAACTTCCGGATATTATCTCTAAAATCCTGTCCTTCCAGAGTACAACCGGGCGTGCTGTCTTTAGGATAGAAATACAGAACAATATTTTTGCCTTTGAGCTCTGAGAGTTTTATGTTTTGCTCGCCTGTTGCAGCTAAGCTGAATTGAGGTACTTTTTTTCCAATGCTAACTTTACTCATAATTATAATTTATAGGTTGAAAAGGTTATTTTACAGGTTCCATTATTGCATCAAGATTAAGATGATCACAAAAATCGATAAAATCACCCCGGATTGCTGAAATGGAGGTGTCTAAAGGAATATTCACCATCATATGCAGGGAAAACATTTTGGCTCTCGTCTGTGATGCTTCATAGGTATTGGATGCCATTTCCTGAATTTGAAGTTCGTTACTCGACATAAAATTGGCAATATCGAAAATGATACCGGCTTGATCAATACCGACAACATCCACGGCATAGGGCATAGCGTCGCCTTGTAAGGTCTCAACTCCGGTCCGTTCCGAGAGGATTTTAATTTGGTGCTGTTGTTCCAGCTTGCTTAACATCGATTCTATTTTGGCAATCGAATCCCAGCTTCCTGAGAGGAAAAGCATCAAGGAAAGTTTATGTCCTAATACCTTAAATTGGCTATCGACGATATTACAGCCGCTGGATTCAGGTAATTTGGAGAATGTGCGAATAATTTCGCTGGAATTATCTATCAATGTACTGACAACGAGGTATTTCTGCATGCTTTGTGTGGGGGAGCTCAATAATTATTGTAAAAATAGTCTAATTTTAGTGCCATTTACGCAAACCAATCTTATTACTAAATTATATAAAGACATTGTCCTTGTCATAAGGACGTCTGATTAAGTACCATACACGTTTTTGCCAATTACTCATAATTACTATTCATATGTTTACTGGAAGTATGGTTGCCGTTGTTACCCCTATGCAGGCTGGGGTTCGTCCTGATACTGAGCTCGATTATCAGGCGCTGGAAAAATTACTCGAATTTCATATCGAACAGGGTACTGATGCTATTGTTTCTGTGGGAACGACAGGCGAATCTGCGACTCTAACCGAAAAAGAACACTGCGCTGTCATTAAGGAAATGGTCGAAATTGTGAATGGCCGTATTCCTGTTATAGCCGGTACGGGGGCGAATTCAACGATAGAAGCGATAGCATTGACGAAATGTGCGAAAAAAGTCGGTGCGGATGCTTGTTTATTAGTAACACCTTATTATAACAAGCCAACACAAGAAGGCTTATATCAGCATTACAAAGCGATTGCAGAGGCAGTTGATATTCCGCAGATACTCTATAACGTTCCGGGTAGAACCGCTTGTGATATGTTGCCAGAAACGGTGATTAGACTTGCTCCGATTGAAAATATTATTGGTGTTAAAGAGGCGACAGCAGATTTAACGCGAGTAAAACAGATTAAAGGCAATGTCAGTGATGACTTTCTTTTATTAAGTGGTGATGATGAAACCACAAAAGATTTTATTCTCGAAGGTGGGCATGGAACGATATCGGTGACTGCTAATGTTGCACCTAAGGCGATGCACGAAATGTGTGCCTTGGCATTAAAAGGTGATGTGCAGGCTGCGACAGAAATTGATAAGACCTTGCTTGGACTACATAAAGAATTATTTGTTGAATCAAACCCAATACCAGTGAAATGGGCTGTACATAAATTAGGTCTGATTCAAGCTGGAATTAGATTACCCATGACCTGGATGTCAGAATCAGCAGAAACTGAGTTACTAAATGCCATGAAACAGGCTGGAGTTATATAATTAATACCATGATGATTTTAAGAAATTCAATCTTACTCGTTCTTGCATTTAACATTATTGCTTGTTCGAAATTACCAACTTTAGATGATGTTTTACCAGATAAGCGTAAAACCTATCAGAAAAGCAGAGATTTACCCGCGCTTGAAGTTCCTCCTGATCTTACCGTCACAGAAGGTGAGT
Organism: Gammaproteobacteria bacterium; assembly: GCA_021773245.1. Taxonomy (GTDB): domain Bacteria; phylum Pseudomonadota; class Gammaproteobacteria; order Eutrophobiales; family Eutrophobiaceae; genus UBA7359. The sequence continues at coordinate 11,247 of JAJFKK010000128.1, forward strand.
ATGCTGCTGCAATTCCAAGTGATGAAGAAGCAAATACGCTAAGTGAATTTCAAAAACAACGTGCCGCAGGAACACGTAAATCACTTGGTGGAGCCGTTTTAGGTGGCGGTCAAACTGATGGTGAACAATGGTTGGCGCTACAAGGTTCAACGGCTGATATTTGGCCTCAGCTATATCAGTTCTGGCAAGAAAAAGGTTATGCCATTGATTTGGATGATGCTGAATTAGGTGTATTAGAAACGGATTGGCAAGAAGGTGAGGGAGATAAACATCGATTTAAAATTTTTACCGAGGCGGATGAATCAGGTGACACAATTTTATATTTGTCTAGTGAAAGACAAGAAATCATTGAAGGCGAATGGTACGAAGCCGCGCCTGATGTCTCATTAGAGAAGAAAATTATTCGTAAAATAAGTCTACATTTTTATGGAACTGATTTTGAAAGCACTGCAAGTACGAGCATTGTAAGTACTAGTGCTACTGAGAGTGGCAGTTTCTTTTCAGAACCAGCTGAGCCAGAAAGAATAAGATCTGAAGCAGAAGTGTTTCAAGTAAGTGAAGGGAAAAGTTATCTAGCAATTCCTCAAGAATATACACGTGCATGGCGAGATACAGAAACAGTATTAGAACGTGCCGGATACCTTGTTCAAGATAAAAGCCAGGAAAAAGGGATTTATAGTTTTCTATATTTCAGATCTGAGGAAGAAGAAAAGAAAGGTTTGCTAGATAAGTTAAAGTTCTGGGGTGATGATGAAGATGAAGGAACACCTTATCAATTAAGCCTTACTGGTGTTGGTGATAAGACTGAAATTATTGTTATGGATGAAGATGGTGAATGGGAAACTGGAGAGGAAGCAGGGGTTATTCTTGATACTTTAAAAGATTATTACAATAGACTTTAAAGTTTAATATCCTTTTTCGATTTTTGTTTCGCTTGATGGCGAGCTACTTCTTTTTGCGTGGCCAAAAAGAAGTAGCCAAGAAAAAGGCCACCCCAATAGCTTGTCCTGCGGATACCCTCATTCTTATTTCATTTTAAACGGCACGCGTATAGACGACGTCCCTGTCGTCAATACGCTCTCGCAACGTCCATGTTGCTCGCCCCTTTAAAATAAAACAAGAACGAGGCAAGCAATAAGGGGCGCAAGAGCGAACCTCGCTGATATTGGTTCCGTGTGTTAGTCTTTTATTTTAATTTAAAAGGAATCCTCTAATGACTATGCACAACCCTCCACATCCTGGTGAGTTTATGCAAGCAACATACATGGAACCTTTTGATTTAAGTTGCCGCTATCTTGCTGAACAACTTAACGTAGCTACTTCAACTCTAAACAGAACATTAAAAAAAACAAAGTGGAATAAGTCCTGAAATGGCACTACGTCTTTCAAAAGCACTTGGTAGAAGCCCAGAAAGCTGGCTTGCTATGCAAGATGCTTATGACAAGCTAAAAAGAACGTTAAACTTGGTAAAGTGAAATTTGATGCGGCATAGAAAATTATCATAGAGGTTAATTATGATTTTCAATCCAGCGCCACTACATCCCGGCAAGGTTCTTTCTGAAGTTTATATGACAGAGATGGGGCTTAACCAAACTGCGCTTGCAAAAAAGTGTCAGTGTGCCACTCGAAAAATTAACGAAATCGTCAATGGTAAGCGAGGCATTTCCCCTTCTTTTGCCATCGTTCTGGAATCTAACATTGGGACTAGTGCCGAAATGTGGGTACGTATGCAAGGAGAATACGATTTATGGGAAGCAAGGATGAATGTTGCATAGTGTATCAGCAGAAGGCTAAACGTTAACAAAGACTCGATCTCTACATTCAAGATTCAAGACGCGACCCCAAAGATGAATTTGTATATCTTCATCGAAGTATTTCAAGTTAACTATGGTTTAAGAGACTTTTGATTATAGTGACTCTTTACAAAAAGTGTCTACAGTCTGGTTCTAAGTTCACGTTTTGCTTACTTTTTCGTCTGAAAAAGTGAGTCGCCGTCAAATGCGAAACAAACGTAAAAAAGAACCTTAAAGTAAAAATATCCTATAAATTGTATTTCAGTAAGCGCATAATTTTCTTTTAATCCAATTTGCTTTTTTGGAGGGTTATAAACATGCTTTCAATGAAAATAGATGAAACAAACTGTATTGCGATACTTGAGCCGGATGGACCTTTATCTGAAGATGATTTTCGTATTGCGGCAAAAGAAATTGATCCTTTTATTGAACGGACTGGAAAGTTAAAGGGAATTGTTATTCATACAAAATCTTTTCCTGGTTGGGATTCGTTTGCAGCATTAGTTTCTCATTTTAAATTTGTTAAAGATCATCATGAAAAATTATCTCGAGTGGCATTCGCTACTGATTCTGCTGTTGGTGTATTCGCAGAAACGATAGCGAATCATTTTGTCAGTGCTGAAATTAAATTATTTTCTTATGATGAATTTGATTCGGC
>JAJFKK010000129.1 GCA_021773245.1 Gammaproteobacteria bacterium
CCTCATCACTAACGACTGGGTTTCTATCAACACTGATCATAACCTCAGCTCGAACAAACTGACTCGCTATTAAAATAATTAAGATAATAATTAATTTGAATTTCATTTTAGTTTACCAATACTTTAGGAATACGACGCAGCAATTGTTCTGATACCTGCTGTTTTTCATTGAGTTCATTTGTTGCTTGTTGTTGTCTACAATCAGATTGGGAACCTTGTTTTTTATCTGGTTTCTCATTTTTTTCTATCACGATTTATGCTTATGTTTTATACAGGGGTTCCAACTTCCCTTTTACTTCTGTCTTTGTTTGTTCGCTAAATGTCTGTGACTCAAAAACGTTCAGAAAACCAGCCCCATTCCATTGGTTCTTTTCTTTGCCATATAAATAGTTATTTAATTCATCTATTTTATTTGATAGATCGTCATTAGAATAATTTTTTATTGTATCAATACTCAAAACTTTCTCATTCGGCCAATTCACTTTTTCCCAGTCCAGTAATGCTTTCTTTGCCATAGTTGCATTGTTATCTGCACATGCTTGTTTAAGCTTATTTAAATGCTGTCGACGTGATAAATAATTGGATGAATCTTCATATCTATCGATCACTGCAGGTTTCTTTTTCCACAAAAGAAATAGTGTGATTACCCATAATATGAATAATATTAAACTCACCCATTTCCAGAGTGGATGGTTAGAATTAGATGATGCTCCAATAATATTGAATTTATTTTCTTCTAATAGTGCTTGTTCATCTATTGGAACTGGTACTACATCAGAGATTTTTGCATGTATTGTTCTTTCAGGTAATTCAGCAAATTCCATTTTATCTGTGACTGTATTCCACCAAGGTACCCTGATAGCTGCCAAGATATAATCACCTCCATCCATAGGTATGATATCCATTTTATCATGACGGATTCCGATTATGCCATTGGCATTATTTGTCTCTTCAAATTCTGACTGATCTGGATAATGTTTTAACCTGTCAGGTAATGTTTCAGTAATTTGAGGTAAATTACTTGCTACCAAACCGTTTGCCTTGAGTGTTAATGTACGAGTTACTGCTTCAGCCTGCTTTAATATTTCCGGTGCAACAGACCATTGTTCTTGAATAGTTAACTGTTCGGCAGGCAACCAAGTATTACCTGTATAAGAATCAGGTATAGGTTTAACATCAAGCTGTATTGCTTTTGACTGCCTGGCAATGGAATCATGCTTTAGTCCAGACGAATCAAGAAGCTTAAAACTACTTGAATTAGCCAGTGTCTGAAAAACAATTGGTTCAATTGTTAATGTTCCGCTAGTTTGTGGAAAAATAGCATAACGACGTTCGAATACTCCGTAACGTTTTCCATTTAATACCGTCTCATAATTTTTATCATTATCAAATACATTTATAACAACCTGACCGCCACTAATCTGTGGATCTTTTAAACTTGAATAACTGGTAGGCATGGCCCGATATAATTTAACAGTATAAATAACCTGCGCTTGTATATATGGCTGAGCAGTATTCACCTCTACTTCGAGGAAAACATCATCATTTTGCTTGCTATTAATTCCAGATGGACTTCCCTCGACATTTATGGAACGGGACTGTGATATTTCGTTGCCAAATCTAATTGCTGGAATTTGTAATTTACCAGGCGATATTGGTAATACTTCCAGTATCCATTGCTGTGAATAGGAATCTCTGCCATTGACAATCTGTGTTTTGGTCTTGTTACTTTTGTTTAATATTGTTATTGATTTTTTGAGCGGTTCAAAATCAGGTTGTGCGTTAATTTTTGTGTCACTCTCAAAGATAAGATTAAAGGGTTTTTTCATCACAATAGAACTACGATCAACACTGACAGAGATTTTTGCTGACAAATTATGACTGATCATTAATAAAAACAATGTTATTAGTAATCTAAAATTCATGCTTACCAGTATTTTTCTATATTTGTCTGTTGTTTCTGCTGTTGATATTGGTATTTAAACTTACGCTTTAACAATCCGGAAGGATCATCAGGAATACGACGTAACCATTGTTCTGAGACTTGCTCCTGTTCATCAAGTTCTTTCGTCCTTGCCTGCAATGACTGTTGTTCTTCGTCTTCAGCATCTTCTTCAGGTTGAGGTTCCGTCATATTTTCATTTCCCTCCGTTACTGAACTTTGTTCTTCGCCTTTTTTTTCCATCATGTCCTGACCCTGATCAGACTCCCCTTCACCTTGTTGTACTGAATCACCCTGAGATCCTGATTGTTGTTGATTATAATCTGACTCGGGACCTTGTTCCTGTTGTTCTGTAGAATCTGGTTCCGAATCCGGTTGTTCATGGTTTTCTTCCGGCTGTTGTTGTTGCTGTTGTTTCTCTAATTCTTTTTCAACTAATTCCTTATTGTATTTTGCATCGTCATGCTGAGGGTTAATTTCTAAAACTTTGTCATAGACAGAAATAGCTTCATCATAGCGTTCTTGTTTTGCTAACGAATTTGCTTTGTTATAAAGATTACGAACATCCTGATATTCATTTAAAATTTCTTCAGTCGCCGCATAATCACCAGAACGATATTTAGCTACAGCTTTCCATTCATCATCTTGAAATAATTCAGATGCCACATCTGCTTTTTCATTTTCCAAAGCACGCATTGCTTGTTGGTTTTTATTTAACCATAAATCAGTCCATTCAAATGCCATGGCTTCATCTGGATTACTTATCATGATACAAACTAAAATTGCCAGGTATCCACGCCGAAAACCAAACGCCACGATAGGCAAGATTAATAACACTAGCCATGGGCCAAATTCATTCCACTGGTCAGATTTAAAATCAGTTTCAATTTCTTCACCCAATTCCAAACTACTATTGAATAAACGATTCAATCGCTCAATATCATCATCGGCAATTTGACTCGTCTCATAATAACCACCACCTATACTACTCAACTGTGAAAGTGTATTTGGGTCTAGTCGTGGTATTACAATAGTTCCATCTCTATCTTCGAGAAAGCCGCCATCTCCTGTTTGAATAGGCGATCCTTCTGTTGTGCCCACTCCTAAAATTGAAATCTTATAACCACTTTTTTTTGCTTCAATAAAATCACTCTCATACTTTTTATCAACTTCATCTGTTATTAATAAAATATGTCCTTGATTTATCCCCGCTTGTTTGAGTAGTTCCGTTGATTTTTTAATCGCATTATCAGTTTTGCTTCCAGGTGCGGGCATTATTACTGGAGATAAGGCAGACAATTGAGAATTAATCGTTTTAACATCATCCGTTAACGGTGTTACTACAAAAGCATCACCGGCATAAACTAATAATGCCGTTTGTCCTTCATCTCTTAAATTTAATAAATCAGATATTTTATATCTTGCGCGTTCTAACCTGCTTGGTTTTATATCATTCGCATACATGGACAAAGATAAATCCAGAGCAATCACTACGGCTGATTCTTTTTGAAAAACAGGTTGAGGTAAACGCTCCCAAGTAGGGCCTGCAAGAGCAATAACAATGAATAGTGAAACAATCGTTACTAAAACAATGCTCATTATGTTTTTTTTACCTGATTGTCCGATTAAAATGAATGGCAATAATTCAGGGTCACAAACACTCTCCCACTGTTTATTAACTAAATGTCGTTTAGCTAATTTCCATATTATTAATACAACTGGGATGAGTGCAATAAACCAGTAAGGTCGAATAAAATGAAATTCACTGAAGAACATTAAACTCGCAATCCATTGTAAGTTCGAATTAGCAACAACGATAAAATCAAAAACAGACCTAGGCTTAATGGCCAATGAAACAATGCAGTTTGCGGTCTAAATTTTTCAACATCCTTTTCAATGGGCTCTAGCTCATCTAATAAATGATAAATTTCTTCGAGTTGTTTTGTATCTCTTGCACGAAAATAGCGGCCTCCCGTTTTATCAGCAATCGCCTGCAATGTTTTTTCATCCAAATCTGTAGAAGGGTTGATACGACGAGAACCAAAAAATGAACGAACTATCATTTCATCTGCACCGATACCAATTGTATAAATCTTCAACCCTTCTTGAGCAGCTATATCTGCTGCTTGTAAGGGCTCGACTTCACCCGATGTATTTGCGCCATCTGTTAGTAAAACTAATATGCGACTATTTTCACCCTGTTCACGTAAGCGTTTTACGGCCAAGCCAATCGCATTTCCTATTGCGGTTGATTGTCCCGCTAATCCAATGGCTGATTCATATAACAAGGTCTTTACTGTGACACGGTCAAACGTTAAAGGTGTTTGCAAATAAGCTTGTTGGCCAAATAAGATTAATCCTAAACGATCACCTATTCGACGATCTATAAATTCCCCTGCAACCGCTTTCGTCGCAGATAATCGATTAACCTGTTTATCATTTAATATGAAGTCTTCTGCTTCCATGCTTTGAGATAGATCGACAGCAAGCATTAAATCACGACCACTTACCGGAACTTCGACAAAGTCACCTAACCAAAGTGGTTTCATTGCAGCGCTGACTAAACAACACCAGATAACAATAGCCAGAATAAAGAGTTTATGTTTTACATCAATGCGATGCTCAGAATTAGTTTCTGAACTAAATTCACTAATAAATGGAACGCGCAATGCTGCTTCATTCGCAACGATAATGGGTCTAAAAAGAAACCGAATAATAAATGGTAGAGGTAATAACGCAGCAACCCAGGGCCAATCAAAATGAATCATTTTTGGTCCCCCGTCTCACTTACATTACCTTGAACAAGACGATTTTTTTGAGCCGAATCAATCCATGATGCTATTAAATTTAAAAATTCCTTCTCATTATAATCGGGCTTAGCTTGATAAGGTGCTTCTATTAAAATTCGACCTATACCTTTACTAAACGAATCATCACCATTCAATTGATCTAAAAACAACATCCAGTTTTGCCCTGTTAATGATGCAGATTCACTCCTGTTAAATAAACTGATGCTGATACGACGAATTAATTCGGAAACTTGTTTTACCAGAATAGATTTATCCTGATTAATTTTATATTCATTTTCAATTCTGTTTAATTCCTGTTTTGCTATATAGATAGCAGATAGTCGTTTATTTCGACGTTGTCGGATAAAGAGAAAATATGTACAGACAGTAACAATAATTAATACTAATAAAATCCACCATCCTGATGCCGGTGGCCACCATAAAATCGAATCAGGTAAATGGATATCTCGTAATGCTAAGGTTGCTGGGTCGCTTCCTTCTATCATCGTGAACGCAACCCTTCTTTTATTATTTTTTCAGGACTATCTTCAGTACGACAGCTTAAGAAATTTGCATGGCATGTCCGTGCGGTTTTTAGCAGGTAGTCTTGATGTATCTTAAATTTTTCTGCATGTTCATTAACTAATTTTTTATTATGTGTATCGAAGACAAGCTCTTGCTCGCCATTTCTTATTCGATAGTTCCCTGCCGGTGGTAAAAATTCTTCCAGCCAATCATATATATGCACCATGATTAATTCGTTATGTTGACGTAATCGAATTAAATGAGAACGTGACTCTTCATCAAAACCACGGAAATCACTTAATAAAATAACCAAACTTCCTGGCCGAGTCATACGACGCAAATTAATTAATGAACGCAACATACCTTGCTGTTGTTCTTCAACAATATCTGTTTGCTGCCATGCGGGATGTTCAGCCATATGTTTAATTAATCTTAATACAGCTGATTTACCTCGTTGTGGTTTTAATTCATGATGAATAGAATCAGAAAAAACAACACCACCAACACGATCACCTTGTCGATTTGCTGTCCACGCAAATAAACTGGCAAGCTCAGCAGCGATAACGGCTTTAAATTTTCCACGTGTCGCAAAGAACATTGGTGCACGAAAATCAACCCATATATGAACCGGTCGTTCGCGTTCTTCACAAAATAATTTTGTATGTGCTTTGCCAGTACGTGCTGTCACACGCCAATCAATATTTCGAATATCATCGCCCGCCTGATACAGGCGTGATTCATCATATTCCATACCCCGACCTTTAAATGCGGATTGATAATCCCCCGCTTGTGTCGCACTAATAATTCCTGACTTAAGCGACAAAGCTCGGCTTTTTTGACTTAGGGCAATTAATCCAGCCGTTGTAATACGAGCAGGACTTGCGACAGATTCAGATGCGACAGACATAATTCTAAAGATTAATTAAGGTACAGCGATACGTGATAGTAATTCGGATATAACACTATCAGTAGTCAAACCTTCGGCTTCCGCTTCGTAATTTAAGATTAAACGATGACGTAACACTTCATGTGCTACAGCTTGAACATCTTCCGGCCCGACATAATCGCGTTCAGCTAACCAGGCATGTGCACGAGAACATCGATCTAAAGTAATACTTGCTCTAGGACTGGCACCGTATTGCAACCATTGCGCAAGATCATCGCCATAGGCACCCGCGTTTCTTGTCGCCAAAACAATTTGTAGAAGATATTGTTCAATATTTTCCGACATGTGGATTGATAACACTTCTTCGCGTGCGGCAAAGATTGCTTCTTGCTTTACAGGTTTTGTAACTTCGAAAGATGATGATTGCTTTGCTTCATTTCTCGCCAGTTTTAAGATTTCCTGCTCTTCTTTATCTCCAGGATAATCAATCGTGACATGCATTAAAAACCGATCTAACTGAGCTTCAGGCAATGGATATGTACCTTCTTGTTCAATTGGATTTTGTGTTGCCATTACTAAAAATAAATCAGGTAAAGTATAAGTCTCCTTACCTACTGTAATTTGACGTTCAGCCATTGCTTCTAGTAATGCAGATTGCACCTTCGCTGGGGCACGGTTGATTTCGTCTGCTAAAACAAGATTATGAAAAAGAGGCCCTTGTTGAAAAATAAAACTACCCTCTTGCTGGCGGTAAATTTCTGTACCAGTCAAATCTGCAGGCAATAAATCAGGGGTAAATTGGATTCGATGAAAATTTGCTTCTATTCCCTCAGCCAAAACCTTAATGGCACGGGTTTTTGCTAAACCCGGAGCACCTTCAACCAGTAAATGACCGTCGGCAAGTAAGGCTATAAGTAGGCGATTGACCAATTGAGTCTGGCCTATGATTTTCGTACCTATATGGGTTTGTAATCGTTGAATCTCTGAAATTGCAGACATAATTTGTTAACTCTTAAAGTTATTATTAGTTGATTGTGTTTTATAGACAGCGGATTTTATAGAAAAATCCCATTGATTCCATATGGAATATAATAAGAATAATTAAGCTGATCTGTAAACTGTTAAACATATCATGTATTGTCTAATACAACATGCTCATTTCTCCGACAAAACAGGGGGCAAGAATGGAGGAACCACAAAATTTTGCAGACCGTTTACGCGCAGGTGAATCTCTTTGTGGGACATTGGTAAGCTTACCATCACCGGAAATTTGTGAATTGCTTTCCCATGTTGGCTACGACTGGCTATTCATTGATGCTGAACATGGCGCTTTCAACCCACAACAAGCACAAAGTATGTTACAAGCTGCTGCTCCAACGCCATGCGTGATACGTGTTCCTGTTGGTGAAGTTGTCTGGTTGAAAAAAGCATTGGATATAGGGGCTGCCGGCATTATTGTTCCGCAAGTACATAATTCGGCACAAGCAAAGGAAATTATTCAACACTGCAAATATGCACCGAATGGAGATAGAGGCATAGGCATAGGCCGAGCGCATAAATATGGGCTAGATTTTGAGCGATATCTCGAAAAAGCAAATAATGAAACAGCCGTAATACTCCAGGCTGAAAGCTGTGAAGCAGTAGATCACATTAATGACATCGCTAATCTGAAAGGTGTCGATGCAATATTAATTGGCCCATATGACTTATCAGCGAGCCTGGGAGTGCCGGGAGAAATAGAACATCCTATTGTCCAGGATGCTATTAACAAGATAATGACTGCATGTAAGGAAGCAAACGTAAGCATGGGGTTCTTTGGCGTAAGTGCAGAAGCTGTATTACCTTATAAAGAAAAAGGTTTCACTTTACTGACCGTCGGCGTTGATACCATATTTTTAATTAAATCAGCAGCACAAACGCTTAAAGATATTCGTGGCTAAAAAAACCATCATGAGCCTCAGCGCAATCAATACAATACTTAATACGGCACCAATCGTAATTCAAGGTGCATCCCGTTTAATAAAATTGATTCGTGAACAAAAAGATGAAAATAAAAACGAAATAGAAATTCCCGAAACAATTGATGGGATTAAAAATGAAGTTGATCGTCTTCATCAACGTTTGGACGCTAACGATGAATCTAACGTTGAACAAATAAAGTTAATTGAAGAATTAGCAAAGCAAAATGAATCATTAGCAGCACAATTAAAAAACACAATTACCCATCTCAATATAGCGACTTATCTCGCTGTTATAGCCATTATTATTTCTATTTTTTGTCTTACCTATATATTCAATTAAGATGAAAAAAGTCTATAGCAATGACAACTATATTATGGCTGGTCACATTCATAGTTTATTAGAAGCTAACAATATAGATTGTCATTTGCGCAACATGAGTTTGGCAGGTGGTATTGGAGAACTTCCGATCAATGAATGTTGGCCTGAAGTTTGGATTAATGATGAATCAGATTTTTTATCAGCTGAACAATTAATTAATACTGCGCTCTCGCAAGAAATAAAACATGAAGATTGGAAGTGTCAATGCGGCGAAAAGATCGAGGGGCAATTTGAGGTATGCTGGTCATGTGGCAAAGAAAAGATTATTTAATTAAAACTTTCTATTTATTATTCGTCATTTTATATAAAGCGATCATATCTTCATTACCAATACCTAATTTCTCACATTGCTCGTAAATAGATTCAGTCTTTTTTAATAAACTCATCCCTTTATCAGTTTTATCCGTTGCTAATGCAAGCCTGACATCTTTCAGCATATTCTTAATTGAAAATTGCGGTTCATAATCTCGATTGCGTAGTTTTGGTTCTTTATACTCAGCTAGAGAATTCCAACCTGTATTATTTCTTAATATATTAAAATACTGGTCATTAGTTAAACCATTACTAGTCGCAAATGCATAACTTTCACATAATGCTTCAACCTGTATTGCCAAATTTAAATTCATTGCTAATTTAGCAACACTGGCTTTACCAACTTCACCGACATGGATTCGTTTACCAGAAATTTTTTCTAATAACGGTTCTAATTTATTAACGACTTCAGTCTCTCCTCCTAAGTAAAAGGGTATTTTCCTTTCAACTGCCGCAACTTTACTTCCCCCTATTAATGCTTCAACAAATGATGCCCCAGACTTTTCTACCCTGCTTTTAAATATAATGTTTTCTTCGGGTAAAACTGTCGCGCACTGCACGACGATGTGTTCACTTGTTAGTCCCGGCATGATCATCTCAATAACATCAGATACTGCAGCTCCATCGCTGACTAAAACCATAAGCACTTTTGCTTCAGCAATGGCATCTTCAATTGATTTAAAAAACTTTAGTGCCTCCTTTTTTTCACTTCGGTTCCAAGTCGCTGCCAGCAACCCATCTTGTTCAAGGTTAGTAGCAATGGCTTCTCCCATAATGCCCAAACCTAAAACCGTAATTTTTAAATCCACCATAAAGCACTCCTGTTAATAAAAACTGTAGATGTATGACTCAGCAATCAATAGATGAATCTTTCAGTGAAGATTAGATAAAAATAACGCAAAAATTATTTTATCTACTACAATATAAATAAAAAAGGCTTTATATGAAAGAAGTATACGTATTCGAAGTCATGACAGAAAATGTTACAACCTGCGCACTGGACACTCCATTAAAAGATGTAGTAAAGATATTAAGCAGTAATCGTTTGTCATGTCTTGTTATTATTGATAATGATGTGCCTGTTGGCATTATTACTGAACGAGATATGGTTTCTATCTTGGCAGACATGTTAAATGATGTTGTTTGGGATAATCTATCTATTGACCATTTTATGACAAGTCCTACATACACAATCTCAAGTGAAGTAGCTTTGCACGAAGCTGTCGAGTTTACAAAAGAAAAAAATATTCGTCATCTTCCAGTCGTTAACGAAAATAACAAACTTATTGGTTTATTAACTCAAACTAATCTGGTTAACGGTTTATCAAGAATCACTTATTTGTAATTTATTTATAAAACTCAGCTTTATCTAAATAACCACTCCATGCAAACCAATATGCGATATGTCCAGGTAAACGTGACAACTTTTCCTCATTAGGTCCTATCAATGCTGTTTCGGTTACTCGCCACTTTTCACTGTCACTTATAATCGTATTTAATTTATCCCCCGATTTTTGAAATTTTCTTCCTTCTGAGCGATAAGCTCTAACAGTGCGTGTCTCTGCATCACCTATGAGTACCAATTGTAAAACACCAACACGATCATTTATCACTTTTCCACCAGTGAATGATGTCAATGGCCAAGCTTTTTCAACTCCCGTTACTCGTAATCCAAATACTCGATCCTTTTGATCGAGTCGCTTGTCATTAACGAAAGCGGGGAACATTAAATCAGGACTATTAAAGTAATTACTATATGCCTTACCTGGAATGTAATCTCTGAGAAAGCCAGTATTTAGTGATAATACTTTTGTATCAGGATTTCTATTTTTCCATTCTCCCCATGTCGTTGTTACTACAGGTAATATCTTTAGCTCAATGCCCGAACCAGTCAGTTCACCAACAACCGGGCGCCCAGTAAATTGATTCCATAAAGAATGCGTTTCTTGGTCATACATTAATTTATTGGAACGATATAGGAAACCAGAAGAACCAAATACAAATGGTTCAACTCGTCCTTCTACACGCGTATCAAATAAAATACCGGAACCACATAAAGTACAATAAGCTAGAGAAACTGGCACACCACCAATCACATCATTGAACATTTCGTGCCAATCCATAATTCGATAAGGATACGCACGAACATCACCATTAATTTCAATACCAAAAACTGGTTCAGAGTCTGATAGATAATCAGCATCACCTGCTTTAATTAGATCTGGATTAGTAAGAGCTGGAATGCCATCTTTAACAACACCACCCCAGGCAATTTCTTCTAACCGAATCTCATGTTTAACATTTGGATAAATAAATGTCGTAAACTTTGGGTCAATACCTTTAAATATATATGATTGAAAGTTTGCAAATTCATCAAATGGTTTTATTTCAGGATGTGCTTGCTGCCATAACATCCATTTAAACCATTCATTACCTATATTTTCACCCGTTAACTTTTTTAATAAACTTGTTATCTCACCATCTTTATCTTCTACGTAACGAAGTGCATAAATTAAAGTGGCGACAACATCAGTATTATTGTGAACTTTCATCCAATCTAATGATTGTTTTTGGAGTTTTGCAGAGTTTCTAAATAATAACTTTGAGTAAACTAGGGTCTCATTTTTTTTCACAAACTTTTTATTTGTGTCAGTTTCGGTGCTGTGAACAATGCTTACTGAAAAGAACAACCCAAGGATTAGAAGTTGTTTTAGAATCATTATTAATATCAATTGTAATAAACGATAAAAATTAGAGTACGTTTAATTAAATAGTTCAAAACAAACTCGGGAAGAATTTAAGTGTAGTTTGCCATTATGAATCGTCGATGCCAGTGCATCAGCTGCTATCAAAAAACCTTTGCTGGCAGCATAGCCACAAAGCCACTGTAATGCGGGGCATAACTTTCATGAGTTGTTAAAGCAGATAAAGCTTAATAGTTCAGACTTTTGTCTGTTGTAACTCCATTTTTGTTAACTTGTACTTGTTTTGATTGGTTACATTTTTAGAACTAGAGGGAAATATTATTAAATAACACACATCCTTGTGTATATATTTAGACAGTAGATGACTCTTCTACTACGGAAAATTAATTCCAACTTTGAAGCTTAATTTTCCAACTACCGTCTTTTTGTTTTTCATACACATTGGAAATATTACCTTCCAACTTGATGATGTTTCCTTCAGCACCAGTGCGTGACGTTTCCCAAAGAGCAGTTTCGTAAGCAATGTTATCTTTGATATCCACATCTACATTCGAGATAGAAAATTCATTAACACCAACTTCCTTTAACGCTTTTAGGTAAGATCCAATAATTGTTCTACCTTTCAGGATTTCACTGCTAGGAGGAAAAACCACCGCATTTACAGTGTACAGTCTCATAAGGCTATCAATATTGCCTTGGTTAAAACCACTCTCCCAAAGGCTGTCGAAATTCTCAAGATCAGATTTTTCAAGCGTTGCTGATACAGCATAGGTTGATGATAAAGTTAATGTTATTATTAAAATCAGTGTTTTAAATGATTTCATAATTTAGTACTCCTGTATAAAGTTAATAATTTGTGCGTTGCAACAAATATAGGTACGATACCTCATACGTACAAGGTTGTTTTAGTTCATAGACTCATTCCAAATAAGAAAGAATAAGATTGCGAAGCGATGGATAGATTAACCAGCATGAAAGTTTTCGCTGCTGTCGTAAGACTCGGTAGCTTTGCTGCTGCTGCGGAAGAACTCGATATTTCGAATACGATGTGTTCGAAATACATTAGTAATTTGGAAACAAGTCTTGGGGCTAGACTTTTAAACAGAACGACACGACAACATAGTCTGACTGAGGTCGGCAGCGCTTATCATAAGAAGATTATTGATATACTGACTGAAGTTGAAGAAGCCGAACAATGTGTGTCTGAACTCCAAAACCACCCTGTTGGAACATTACGAATAATGGCTCCTCCCTCATTTGGTTCGTTTCATATTGCTCGTGCAATTAAAGGATACAAAAAACGTTATCCCGATGTTGCTATAGAATTAATTTTATCTGATGATTTTGAAAACCTTGTCGACAGAGGAATGGATCTGGCAATCCGAATCGGTGAATTAGAAGACTCCAGTGTTATCGCATTAAAACTTTCATCCAGTCGATTAATAGTATGCGCCTCACCTGAGTATTTAAAAGAAAATGGCACACCCTATACTCCTGACGACTTAAGCAATCATATTTGTTTAGGCATGTGCCATAACCTGGTTTTCTCCTCCAACTGGAGTTTTAATATCGATGGAAATGAAACAAGAATTGATATTAAAGGCAACTATCTAAAATCAAATATAGCTGACGCACTCCGTGTTGCAGCAATCAATGGTAGTGGACTGGCACAGCTTCCCTCTTACATGATTGGCTTAGACATTCAATCAGAAAGGCTTAAACCTGTATTAGAGAAGTACGAACCAGATTCTTTGCCAATCAACCTAATTTATGCGCATCGTAAACATCTGTCAGTCAAGATTAGAAGCTTTGTCGACTATATGAATGGTTACTTTGAAAGCCCTCCATATTGGGATAAATGGATGTATAAAGAGAAGCATAAATGAATTTAATTATATATATCCATTTATTTCAATGACTTAAAAAGTAGATATTTTGTTGCACCGCAACATAATAAGCGTATAATAAACGCCAATTACTTAAAACGATTTGGAGAACTACAATGGAAAATACATTTGAACAATTTTTAGCACCAGTAAAAGCATTAAACGAATTAACTCTGAAAAGCATTGAACAGATTGCAGCTATTCAAGTTAAAGCTATTCAGGATAATGCCAATATCAGCATTAACTCACTAAAGTCTACAACTGAAATTAAAGACTTTGATTCGCTGAAAGACTATTTGCAAACACAAGTTTCTGCAGCACAAAGTGTATCTGAGAACGCAGTAGAAGATGCGCAAGAAATTGCAAAATTAACTGAGTCTTATGCAAGCGGTGTTAAAGAGCTAGTTGAAAAATCAGTTTCTTAAACTTAGCTTCTAAAGTTACAAAACAAAACCGCTCTTATTGAGCGGTTTTTTTATGTCCATGGATAGACTGTATGTCGTGAGAGGACACGACTGCATGGATGCAGGAGGTAGGTAAGGAGCGAAAGCTTCATCTAAAATACGGAATGTACTATTGATTCAATTCACTTCTCTCTCAAAAGATCTTTTAAATTAGCAAACGGCTTTCCAGTAGCGTGTTGCTTCTCTAATTCATTACTGGCGCTTGTCTCTGCCCTATCTGTATCAAGATATTTTGCATGTTCATGATCATGGCAATAAACACAGAGTAATTCCCAATTACTGCCATCAACAGGATTATTATCGTGATTATGATCTTTATGATGAACCGTTAGTTCACTGAGATTTTCGCGAGTGAATTCCCGTTCACATTTACCGCATATCCAGGGATAAAGTTTTAGTGCTTGTTCTCTATAGCCATGCCCTCTTACTTCAGCATTCTGCTTCGATTCGGCAACAATCTTATCAAGTTTATCCATTTTATTTGTAGCAGAATTTATTTATATAGAATTATCGTATCTTTGCTAACAATTGTTTCTGACATATTTTTATCTCCCTAAAAACATGTTCACGTGATCTTGGCTATTTGGAACAGTAATCTTAGTGCCTCAAGACACCTGCTTGAATACTAATCAAGTCGTCAAATGTTTTGAGTTGTTTTAATAAAGTACCCGTTGAGGGGTCGTTTTTAAGTAAACATTCCTCAGCATATTCATAAATCGCGCTTTGGACTGGCAGAGGTTTGGTCAGTTCCAAGGTATCTTTCATTCTAGGAAGGAATATCCACTGCAACCATTGCTCAAATTTGAGCGTATCCATGCAAAATGGAATAGTACTATTTAAATCGTGAGGATTGGGTTTATGCTCGTCCCACTTTCCGTGGACGCGTAAACTGGCTTCGACTTCTAATAGAACATCGGCAATTCGGTTGGGAATATCGTGCATTAGGGTAATTATACGTCGAGTTTCATCATTTCGACAGAGTGAAGATTGCCCCCGTATATAGTAAGAATCCGTATTCCCAGCAGATTTTCACTCAAAAGCTCTATTTTCAAGAAATTTCGCTCTAAATTAGCATTGAAATTTCACATAATTCTCCATTCTGGTTTATACTCCGCCCGCCAGTTTGTACCTCAAAGCGGTCATCTCAGCAATATTTCAGTAGATGTGGGTATTTGAAGCGCTAGTTTTTAAACATAGTGCAGGGGCAGTAATCGATTTCAATAATTTAACTTTAAGAGTAGAACAATGACTGACTTATCGAAGTATAGAAATATAGGTATCTTCGCACACGTAGATGCGGGTAAAACCACGACCTCAGAACGTATTCTAAAACTGACTGGCAAGATTCATAAAACTGGTGAAGTACATGATGGTGAAGCAACCACTGACTTCATGGAACAAGAACAAGAACGTGGTATTACTATTCAGTCTGCTGCAACGAGTTGTTTCTGGAAAGACTATCGAATGAATATTATCGATACCCCGGGACACGTTGACTTCACAATTGAAGTATACCGTTCATTAAAAGTACTCGACGGCGGTATTGGTGTATTTTGTGGTTCTGGTGGTGTTGAACCTCAATCTGAAACCAACTGGCGTTATGCAAACGATTCTGAAGTTGCTCGCGTCATTTTCGTAAACAAACTCGACCGTATCGGTGCAGATTTCTACCGCGTCGTAAAACAAGTCGAAGACGTCCTCGGCGCAAACCCATTAGTAATGACATTGCCTATCGGTATTGAAGATGATTTTATTGGTGCCGTTGACCTTCTGACTCGTAAAGCCTGGGTTTGGAACGATCATAATGACCCTGCCAAATATGAAATTCAAGAACCACCTGCTGATATGGCAGATGCTGTTGAAGAATGGCGTGAAAAATTAATCGAAACGGCGCTTGATCAAGACGATGACTTAATGGGTAAATATTTGGAAGGAGAAGAACCTTCTATTGATGACGTTAAAGCCTGTATTCGTAAAGGTACTATCTCACTTGATTTCTTCCCAACCTATTGTGGTTCAGCATTTAAAAACAAATGTGTTCAATTAGTACTGGATGCGGTTATTGATTACCTACCGGATCCAACTGAAGTTAAACCACAACCTGAAGTTGATCTTGAAGGTACTGAAACGGGCGAATTTGCTATTGTTGATCCTGAAGGTCCATTCCGTGCATTAGCGTTCAAAATTATGGATGACCGTTTTGGTGCCCTCACCTTTATTCGTATCTATTCCGGTACGCTTGAAAAAGGTACCACAGTATTAAATACCTTCACGGGTAAAACTGAACGTATCGGTCGTATTGTGGAAATGCATGCGGACGAGCGTATCGAACTAGATAGAGCACAAGCAGGTGACATTGTTGCCGCAATTGGCTTAAAGAATGTTCAAACCGGACACACATTATGTGATCCGGATAAACCTGCAACTTTAGAACCAATGGTCTTCCCTGATCCGGTCATCTCAATTGCATGTGCACCGAAAGATAAAGCTGCATCGGAAAAACTGGGCGTCGCTCTCGGTAAAATGATTAAAGAAGATCCTTCTTTCCGCGTTGAAACTGATGAAGAAAGTGGTGAAACCATTCTTAAAGGTATGGGTGAATTACACCTGGATATTAAAGTCGATATCCTAAAACGTACTCACGGTGTAGAAGTTGAAGTCGGTAGTCCTCAAGTTGCCTATCGTGAAACTGTCACTAAGGTTGTTGAAGATTCTTATACCCATAAGAAACAATCTGGTGGTTCAGGTCAATACGGTAAAATTGATTATATTCTTGAGCCAGGTGAACCAGGCAGTGGTTTTGAGTTTGATTCAAAAGTAACCGGCGGTAATGTACCAAAAGAATTCTGGCCAGCTATTAAAGGTGGTTTTGAAAAGAGCATGGATAGAGGTGTATTAGCCGGCTTTCCTTGTTTAGATTTCAAAGTCACATTAATGGACGGTGGTTTTCACGCGGTTGATTCCTCAGCTATTGCATTTGAGCTCGCAGCTAAAGCAGGCTATCGCCAAACATTGCCTAAAGCAGGTCCTCAGTTGATGGAACCAATTATGAAGGTTGATGTATTCACACCTGAAGATCATGTTGGAGATGTCATTGGTGATTTAAACCGTCGTCGAGGCATGATTAAATCTCAAGATGCAACGCCAACCGGTGTTCGTATTAAAGCAGACTGTCCATTGAGCGAAATGTTTGGCTACATTGGTAGCTTACGTACCATCACTTCTGGTCGTGGTCAATTCTCAATGGAGTTCTTACAATACAATCCATGTCCTAAAAATGTAGCTGAAGTTGTTATCGCAGAAACAAAAGCTAGAGAAGAAGAAAAGAAAAAATAATCTTATCTTATTTGTTTAATAAAAAGCCCGGATTTATCCGGGTTTTTTTATGTACATGGATGAAGTGTCATTATTTTTGTTCCAAACACCAACAGTAGGCGCTTTAGGCGAATAATAAGCGCCTACATCCATGTAGGCGATGTCGCGAGACGCCTATAGGGATATAGGTGGTAGAGCAATGCAGGAGCAATTGCCGAGGACACGATTACAGGACGTAATCGGTAGAGTCGAGTCTGGAACAGAGACCGAGGAGTCCGAAGCGACGGTCTAAATAAATTCAGAATAATTAACCCTTTCACGAATTTCATGCGTTTAAGTCAGTAAGTTTTACAAATACCTTGTTTAACAAACTGGAGAAACATAATGAAATCAGTAAGATTAATAAGAACCAGCCTTACTTTAAGCCTTGCTAGCATGCTCTTTCTTGCATCCACCGCTTACGCAAATGACGAAGAAAAACGAACCTCATTAGAAGATCAAGAATCAGTCGCCGTGACTATCTATAATGAAAATCTGGCCTTAATTAAAGATAAACGCACCATAAAACTTGATAAAGGCTTTAACCTTCTCGCCTTTCGTGGCGTTAGTGCAAAAATGCGTGCTGAAACAGCATTATTAAGAAACCTTAACAATGCTGGTCTAAATGTTATTGAGCAAAACTTTGACTTTGATTTATTAACACCACAAAAGCTTTTAGAAAAGTATGTTGGCAAACAAGTACAAATCGCAACTATGAACCCAGTAACAGGAGAAGAAAAGATAGAACAGGCAACTGTACTAAGTACAAATCAAGGTGTTGTTGTACAGATAGATGATCGTATCGAAACAAATCCGCGTGGTCGTTATATCTTTGACAAAGTCCCTGAAAACTTGCGTGATCAACCTACGTTAGTTATTCAACTTAATAGCGTCACATCTAAAGAACAAGATGTTGAACTAAGTTACCTTTCTTCCGGCTTATCATGGAAAGCAGATTACGTTGCCGAGTTGAATGCAAAAGATGACAAGCTCGATTTGGTTGGCTGGGTAACACTTAACAACACAAGTGGAACTAGCTATAACAACGCCAAACTT